>JAMFSL010000260.1 GCA_026225275.1 Puia dinghuensis | reverse complement strand
AGGCCTGTCGAATCGCAATTCCACATCTGCCTGTGACCATGATGTCTGTGCGGTACCCAAAAGCAACAGGCCCGCAGCTATAGTAGATATAAGTCTCATCTCAGATCGATCTTTTCATCCCCTTCCTTATACGGAAGGAACCCCATCATCAGGGTCATCATTTCATCGGTTGTAGTCATATCCCCCATCGAGAAAACATTTTTAGGCGGATTGTTGGGGTTCGACGGATTATTGGCCGTGTTATCGTACGTAGCCTCGATATGGATAACCGACCCTTGTGTCATTTTAATGGGATGCGGAAACCGGTAAATCTCCTGCCAGCGGAAATCCCAGTCGGGTATGTGTACCAGCTTGATGGTGTCCCCTGCGGGCGTCGTGATATAGGCCTTGTATTCTTTTCCCAGCAGATGCATGTGTGGCCAGACGTAGAGCAGGGATTGGTCTGCGCCGGGGTTGGTTACTTCCAGCGTGAAGGTCTGGACTTTATTCGCCTTGACATAGAAGACAGGCTCGATCTGATTTTCGCCGATGCCGCCCGAGCCAAAGCTCACTACTTTCATTACCCGGGTGACGGGAGTTTTCTTGAAAAAAAGATTGACGCCGCAGATGCTGGTCTCGTCAGAGGCAGACGGCCCATAGTGGACGGTTAGGAGGATCACGCCTCTTTTGGGCATGACCCAGCCGAATTCCTTTGGAAAATATTCATAGCTGGTGCCTGGTATCCAGCCGCCATAATAGGACATGATCTTGCGATACGGCATGTACTGGTCGACCTTTCTGCGATCGTCCTCTGTAATGTTGACGTATGATGCGGTGCCATTGATATCAATAGAGGTGTCGGGCACCGCCTGGATGGCATAGTTGGCGTGATGGATGAGTTTTTTATTATTGCAGACAAACTCGATGGCTTCGACATTAGCCGAATCTTTCAGGTCGAAAGGGATCTTGAACAAGACAAAGCGTTCGGTATTGTCTCCCGGGAGATGGAAAGAGTCAGCGGTACTCAGCACCAGATCGGGTTTGCGGTTGAAGAGCGTTCCCCTGACAGGTACATGTACCGAAGCCGGAGCATCGGCCGGACTGCCCTCGGGCGTCTTGTCGTCGACCCATTTCGAGATGAGGGCGATCTGATCGTCGGTGAGGGTCCGTTCGTTGGCGAAATGCCGGTAGCCGGGGTCTGCACGCCAGGGGGGCATATAACGGCTTGTGACAACCTTTTTGACGAAGGAAGCCCTTTTGGCAACATCCTGCCAGGTGAGGAGGGAGAATGGCGCGGCTTCGCCGGGTTGGTGACAGGAGGCACAATTCGTCAGGATGATCGGAGCAATATCCTTATACCAGGTCGGTCCCTGCGCCCCGGCGTCCAGGAATCGCATCATCAGCAGAGATAAAATAAAAGCTTTCTTCATGGCACGGGGTTCCATTAAAAATCATTGATCAGGCATCCCACTGCCTTTGTTTCATTGACCGGCACGGCCTTATTGTGCAGGCTGGCCTCTATTGCATCCTGCAGATAATTCTTCGTCGCTTTCAACCTCCTCTTCCCCAAATCCTGCAACAGATTATCGATGGCGCCTTTGTACAATAGCTCATCCTTTGGCCCCAGCAAAATAACTTCGGGCGTAACCGTGGCATGAAGATAATTAGTGAATTTTTTTGAATCATCGATCAGTAAAGGAAATGTGATCCGGTATTTTTGTTCGAACGTCCTGACCTCTTTTGCGGAATAACTCGCGCCGGGGATGACGCCATATTGATTGACCTGACCGGCGTATAGTGACCGGAGCGAATCAAGCAGCGTGGAATAATTTTGGCAAAGAGGGCATTCGGGTGATAAAAAGATGAACAAAGAAAGCTTTTTGCCGGATGGCGCCTTATCCAGGTGAAGGGTCTTTTCCGTATGCACATCAAACAGGCTGTAAGAAGAAATGTTCCCGTATGCAAGGCCATTTTGTGCCGGCAAACGCAGGCTGATATACAAACCTATGGCAAGGAACAATGGGACCTTCATCCGGTAAAGGTAGCCGATTTTTGCCGATCGGAAAAAAGGCCGGCCCGACAGGAAGGTCGGGCCGGCTAATGTCGAAATTATATCCTGGATCATGCAGGTCAAATCTATTATTGATCCCACCAAACACGGCCCTGATCATCAGCCAATGATGTGCCGAATGCTGGTTGGGCCAGCATCGCGTTGTATGCAGCCTCGATATTGGTATAGTTCGGGGCAGTGGTCAGCGGAGCCGTCAGCGATGCCCGGCGGGGCAACGGCAGTACGACCCCGGAATAAGTCACGGGCGACCAGGCCAGCACGGAAGTAGTGTTCGGAAAGCCGGTCCTTTTCCACCATGCCCAGGCTTCGCTAGGCTGCCGGTAAAAATCCAGGAAGGCCTGACAGGCAATTTGCTGGGTACCGATGGCCGGATTATAGGCGATACCGGAGGCGGTCAGGTATCTGCCTGTCTGAGCGTTGATCGAATCCTGCGTGACAGTATAGATCCCGATCAACGCAGCGTTGGTCCTTTGATAATAGAAATTGATAGAAGCAGTTATCCCATTAGTATACCAGGTTTGGGCTGGATCGCCCGTAATACCCCTTGCAGCCAGATCGGCCCGGAGGAAACAATATTCCGCATAGGTAAGTAAAGGAATGAAACTGGTGCCGTTAGTAGCCACACCACCATCTTCCGGTTCAATATAGCCGGGTCCGAACAACTTGTGCTGGACGGTCGAGAAAGTGCTGTCTGTAAAGCCAGCCTTATTGGAAAGGCTGGAATCGGGGCTGGGAGGGCATCCCGCAAAAGTATTGGTCGTATGTTCTATAGGACGATAAAACATGGACAACCGCGGATCGCCGGTTGACTTCATGAAGTTCACCAGCGGTTGAGTGGCCCACATGATTGCGGGGTTGGAATTATCCGATTGGCCATTTATCCATTCTATGCCCTGGGTCATCATCCAGGAATCCGCGACACTGGACATTTGATTAGGATCACTTAATACATCGTTGGCAATAGTCTGTAGCGCCGATGGCTCCTGGTTCATCAGCCGCATAGCTATCTTCAATCGCAGGGCGTTGCCGGCTTTTATCCATTCCATCACCTCGTTGCTTGAACTACCAAAAAAACCGTCATATTGGGATCCATAAAGCACTTGCGTAACAGGCTGGGTCGTTTCCAAACTTGTCACGGCAGCTTTGATCTGCACGTCCAGGGTATCGAACAGGTCTTCCTGCGTGTTATACGTCGGTGTAATCGTTCCGCCATATCGGGCCTGAAAGGCCTGCGTATAAGGGATGCTGCCGTTGATGTCGCTCACATAAAAGGCATAGAAGGCCATATAGATGTTCGCTATGTCATTCTCATATACCCTTGCCGCCTGGTCGGCCGCACTCATTTTAGCGATCAATGGTGGTATATCGGCCAAAGCATTTCCCACGCCATTATAAAAATTGCCATACCGGGTATTGAAGGCCGAAGGCACATTAAAGCCCGCAATATTGCCCAACGTAGGAACGGTATATTGCATCCACGGGTTGATGTCCCGATAGTAGTCTCCATAAAATTCATAACTATTGTAGAGCGCGACACTGGCGGTTTGGAATTGATTGCCCGGGTCTACAGAATACAAGGTCTCCGGATCGATGTTGGCGGCAACCAGCGATTTTTTACAAGATGAAGCCATTGCCGCAACGGCGATGCAAAGCAATAGGGAATATTTATATGGTCTCATAATATTTATATTTAAATAAATGACGATGATCTAAAATGAAGCGTTGAGTGTGGCTCCTATGTTTCTTTGAAAAGGCAACCCGCCATACTCGAAAAATGAGGAAGCGCTATTGTTACTCAACCCTTCGGGATTTATCCCATCTTTCGCATCTTTCCAGATATAACATAGGTTCCGGGCTGTAACCGATAACCGGAGAGAATTGAAATGCAACGGTTTGCAAATCTCCGGCGACAGGTTATAGCCGATAGAAACCTGGCGAAGCGCCACGAACGAATTGTCGAATATCGACTGCGCCCTTATCCCACTGGACCATTGCGTCAGGTTTTCATAATATTCGTAGGCGGGAACGGGTAACAGCAACTTGTTTTTTACCGCAGTGGCATAGGTCATGCCGCCAACATTCGCCCCACCGATACCCGTAAGGCCGTCGTCGAGCACCCCATTCGGGATGATACCATCGGTACGGGTATTGTTATTAATATCCTGATAAGTGACGCCACCCAGTTCGGTCGTGCGTCCACGCAACGATGACTTCCCATCACCTGTTTCCAAACCGTACTGATCGGTTGCTGAAGCCAGCAGGCCGCCCACCTTCGAATCCACCTGGAACATGAACGTAAAGTGTTTATAGGAGAAGTCCTGGACGGTACCTATTAAAAAGTCGGGCATCATCGACCCAAGATCGTCTGTCGAACCATCGTAATCCGAAGCTCTCATATAGGAATACGTACTGCCGGTAGGCCCGTTATCGGTGCCATAGCCGGTGTTGCCGATCACTTTCTGGCCGTAGAGGGCCTTGTTGGCGCCATGATAATAGGCATAGCCAAAGCCCGTCTGCACTTCTCCATATTGCTTGCCCGCCTCAGCAACCGCTGCCACATCGGAGCCAAACGCATTGGAAAGAGTATATGATTTCACCCCGGGATACAATGAAATGACCTTGTTCCTGTTACGGGTAAAATTCACCGAGGCGTTCCAGACGAAACTCTTCGTTTGTATGGGCGTTGCGGTCAGTAATGCCTCTATCCCCTGGTTCTGGATATTGCCGGCATTGATCTCGATGCTGCTGACACCACTTTCCGGAGCTACATTCAACGGCAGGATCTGATTAAACGCATTCTTTTTGTACCAGGCCACATCCAAACCTAACCTGTTCTGGAAGAATCGCACGTCGGCGCCCACTTCAAATTCACGTGCCAGCTCGTTCTTTAAGTTCTGATTTCCAAGGGTGCTCCCGTTGAAACCATATAGATACGATTGGGTGGTGGTACCCGGAGGATTCCAATAGTTAGTGGCGTTTGCCCCGTAATAGCCGGTGTTATTGGTTATATAAGGAGTGGAGGTAGAGGTAGCATCGTGGCCTGAATAGCCTAAACTGGCTCTCAGCTTACCAAAAGAAATAAGGTGCTGCTCCTTGAAAGCAGGTAATTCGGTGAACGTCCAGGCAAACCCTACCATCGGATAGAGGTAGTGATAATCGCCGTGTCCGTCGGCATAGGTCAAAGTGGAAGAATAGTCCTGCCGCAGACTATAGTTCATGGTCAGCATATTCTTATACGTCAGATCGCCAAACAGATAGACGGAATTTTGCAGGGCTGTAGGGTAAGTGACATTCACATCGCTGCCGGAGGTGGTAGGAGCAAGAATCGAGTTGCCAATGAAATACAGCCTGGGGACTGTCAATCCTCCATTGGTTTGAATCTGGTTCGTAGGACCTCCCAGCTGGTCATAGCTCTGTGCGCCGAGGGCAGCCGTCAGGCTGAGGTCGGGAGTGAGCGCCTTATTGGCCGTAAGGATCGCCGACACTAATGTATTCTTGTACGAGCTGGTAGTAATGGAATAATTGGTGGTGTTGCCCGTGTTTGCACCGAAATAAAAGCTGCCATTGTCTATATAACCTTGTCCGGTATACCCAGGCCCCTGGCCGGGGTTCTTGGTCTCAGTGACATCATTATAAGAGGTTATATTGCCTCTCACCAATAAACTGAGCCAGGACGTGAATTTTGCATTGAAGTCTACGTTGGCCAGCAGAACGTTTTCCGTTTTATCGGTATTGTCCAGATAGATGGGCCAAAGGACGCCTGATAATCCGTATGGATCGGTAGCTGCTGATTCATTAATGCCACCCCCGGGCTGAATATAAGTCTGATTTTTTATCCAGGAACTGATCGGAGCGTTTCTGGGCATATATTCGGTAAAGCCTATCACGGGGCTTTCATTCAGACCCTGTTGTATTGGATTGATGATCTTATTTGAAGTATAGTTAACACTGGCATCCAACGACAGGGACTGATTCAGTTTTTGCGTACCGCGCAAAGTAAAAGAGTTCTTGTTCAAACTGTTGTTGGGAACGATGCTGGAACTCGATACATTGGTGTAAGACATCCTGAATGTCGTGTTCTCATTGCCTCCTTCGGCGGCTACATTGGTGACTTTATATTGCCCGGTTTGAAAAAAGTCATGTAAAGGGTTATTCGCCACCCAGGGCCGCATTACTCCGTCAAGGTCTTTTACCATATGACCGTCAAGCTTTGGACCGTACGAATAGCCACCGTTACCTTGCCAGGCGGAAGCGCCGGGGCCTACAGTATCGACACCCGCTGCATTGACACCCCAGGTGGTGCTCAGGCCGCCGCCAAATTCATTCTGCAGATCGAGCATTTTATATGCCTTCTGATACGATAGCGTTTGGTTAAAAGTAATGCCGACCCCTTTTCTTGCCCTTCCCTTTTTGGTCGTGATCAACAATACCCCGTTCAATGCCTGTTGGCCGTATAAGGCACTGGCCGCAGAGCCTTTTAAGATGGTAACACTTTCATAATCATCAGGGTTAAGGTCTTTTATAATATTCCCAAAATCCTGGGGGTTGTTGCCGTAAGAATCGGCGCCGCCGACAGCAGGCGTGATCAGTATCCCGTCTATGACGACCAACGGTTCGGTATTGCCATCCAACCTGGCATTACCCCTGATCGTGATGCGGCTGCTGGACGACGGTCCATTGGTGCCTTGTGAAATGGCGACGCCGGCTACCTTACCTTGTAAGGCATCCCCCAGGTTCGTAGTATTGGTAGCCACAATGTCGGAGCCTTTTATCTCGGTGGTCGCATAGTACACTTTTCGCAAGCTCTTTTTAATGCCGAAACCTGTCACTACAACCTCGTCCATGGCTCCCTTCCGCGCAGTCAGAACCACGTTGGCGACACGACCTGCGCTTACCGGGATTTCCTTTGACTCGTAACCAACACTTGAGAACACCAGCGTTGCATTGTCCGCAGACATCGGGACCTTGAAGTTACCATCCGCGTCGGCTGCTACGGATTTGGTAGTTCCTTTCACTACGACGGTGACACCCGGGATAGTATTACCGGCACTATCGCGTATAGTACCGGAGACATTTTTGCCGCCCTGGCCAAAGGCAGCCATGCCTCCTGTACACATTAACAGGAAAAGCATCAGCCTGATTTTCTTTTTGAGCATAGCAGTGAGTTTTAGTTTTTAAAAAAAATAAGCATACTGTGTGACAACAATGTAAAAGCTATATCCAGATCTAGTTAGATGAAACGTTTGTATCCCCGCTCCTTTCATAATGCTCCATCACACATGCGGCAGCCCCTATCAATTCTGCATCGGCCCCCAATGTGGACACCTCCAATTCGATATTCTTCGAAAGCCTTGGAATGCAATGCTCGTTCAGCGCCTGCTGTATCGGAGCCAACCATATCTTTCCCGCCAATGAACCCCGCCCGCTAAGGATGATCGATTTCGGATTCAACAGATGTATCAAAATGGCTATCCCTCTTCCGATATGATATCCGGCCTCGGAGAGCTGCTCGATGGCAAATTTGTCTCCCTTTGTTGCCGCATCGATAATCATTGCGGAAGCCTCGTCAAAGTTCTCTGTGGATAATCCTTTCAGCATCGACAAGTCCCCGTTATTCAATCTTTCCGCAGCCTTCTCGATCACAACCCCAAGCGAAGACTCTGTCTCCAGACAGCCGCTCTTGCCGCAGCTGCAAAGCTTGTTGTTAGAGAACAGGGGCAGGTGGCTGAATTCCCCGGCAAACCCGTTGTACCCCCGGAAAAGCTCTCCGTTGACAATCAATCCGAGTCCGATGCCCCAGCCCACATTGATGACCATGGCACTCTTTTTCCCGCGGGCAGCCCCAAAGCTGAGCTCTGCCAAAGCGATCATGCTGGAGTCATTCTCTATCCAGGTGGGCACTCCTACCCTGTCCATAATATGCTGGCTGATATTTGTCTCCCCTTCTGTCAGGAAAGAATAGTTGACCCCTTTCTTCGAGTCGACAAAACCCGGCATGCCGATACCGATGCCGACTATCTTGTCTTTGACGATCCCTGACCGGTGGATATGATCCGCTATCTTTTCTACCAGGACATCCAGCGCGCCGGGGTTTTTGGCCAGGTGCAATTCGAATTTTTCCACCGGAGTCGCATACTGCCGGTGCATATCCATAATGACTATACGGGTGAAAAGCTGATCCATGGCGACAGCCACGGTATACTTGCTGTCCGGCCGTACGGCATACATGAGGGGTCTTCTTCCGCCTTTCGATGGCGCATAACCAGTTTCTACAATATCGTTATCCCTGATTAAATCATTCAACATCTTGGTGGTCAGCGGTAAGCTTGTCATGATCTGTGCACTGAGATCAGAACACGATAAAGTGTAGGAGAAGTATAATTCCTTTATAATCTTGTTCTTATAAAACAAGTTTTTCTTGTGCATTTGCAAAAAATTAGTATTGGTTACTATTCTTGCAATAAATGTAGGGAAACTTCTATAATAAAATTAAAAACTTCTTAAAAAAATTTAAGAAGTTGAGCTGACAGTGGAAGAAGCCCGCTTCACAGTTATTCCCATTTGAAGACTTTCACGGATAATGCACCGATCACCACCGTCCAGGCTATCAGCCCGCCGACCTTCACCGGCATGTCCCAGATATGCGCTCCTTCAAAGGCGATCCGCCGGAGCCCATCGACGAATAACGTCAATGGTAGCACCTCACAGAAACCCCTTAACCAGTGCGGATAACTTTCGATGGGAAAGAACAGCCCGCATAGCAGGATCTGCGGCAGGACGATAGTATTGGCCACGGGCGAGATAGAGCTTTCATTCTGTATCACCCCGCTGATGACGAAGCCCGTCGCCATAAAGATCCCCAGGCCGAACAGCGAGAAGATCAGCATTTCGAGAAATGTAAACCATCCGTTGACCAGGGTAAAGCTGAAAGCAAAATAGCCTAGCCCCACCATGATCATAAATCCGATGATGTGGAAGAACAGCCGACTCAGCATTTCACCGGCAATGATGGAGCGACGCCTGACGGGTGTGGCCCGCAGCCGTTTCAACACCAGCCCCTGGCGAAGGTTGAATAACAGGAAAGACGAGCCGAATACGCCCGCCATCAGCAATGAGAAGCCCAACTGGCCTGGCAGGATGAAGTCGATGGTACGGTAGATGCGTCCGGGCACTCTTGTCACGGATAGCCTGGCGAGGGAAGGAATGCGGGGAAAGGCCTTTTGGTCGATATTCCGGATAGCCTCCTGAAGGATGGTCTTTAGCATCCCGAGACTACCGGGTGAAGCACCTGCCGTCTGAAGGCGAACGGCATAGTGTGGGATCGGTGAAAATCCGCCATCGGACACGATCGTCAGGATAGCCGTCAACTGCCCTTTTTGCAAGGCATCGGATTGCTCGGCCGGCGTCATTCCTTTTTTAAGGATGATGGAAGGGATGGCAGCAATGGCCTTGAATACCGGGTTGGTCGTATCACAATCGGGGCTTATCGCGACTCTGGGCATCGGAGTCTGATCCCCGATCATTGCACCGAATACGACGATAAATATGATCGGGAACAGGAGTGAAAAGACGACAGAGGTGGGGCTGCGTAACGTCGCAAGCAAGCTATACTTCGAGAGGATCAATACGGCCCTTATCTGGTTAAAGCCCTGGATCATAGGTAACAAAGATAAGGGCTTACTGACTCAAAAACCGCCCGATGGTATCGTTCAGGAACTTACCATCCTCCGGGTTGCTGGCCGCCCCGGCGGTATGTCCCCACAGCGAAGGTATCGGCCTGAAGAGGACACCCGGAATAAAAGCCTGCTCATATGTCGCATCCGTGATCGGGAAATACAGGTCAGTTTGTGAAGGCATATACAGGAAGGGCACTTTTATAGAATGAAGCGCCTTCTCTATATCGCCATCGAATCCCGGTGTTTTACTGATATCATGCTGTTCCCAGGTACGGCATTGCAGGATGAGGTTATTAGCATCGGCGCCCGGGATAAAGCCTTTCCGGAAACGGTCCAGCACCTGTTCGAAAGTCGTGCCCGGCTTGGCGTTGGCACGCCAGAGCTCTTTTCTCCACCACTCCTGGGAATACAGCCAGCCGGCCCATACCACGCCGAAAGCGCTCAGCCCTTTTGCCGGTTCGGTGGTATAGTCCCCGTCATGGAAAGCAGTATCGGCTTCTATGGCGGAGATCTGCCCTTCCAGTCGTACCACACCGTGCGGGTATGTCTTGGCAGTGCCAGACGTGGCCACGATGCGACTGGCAAAATCAGGATAGCTGACGGCCCACTGAAAAGCCTGCTGCGCTCCCATCGAAAATCCGATGATCGCCTTCAGGTGGGTGATCTTTAATTCATTGACCAGCAGCTGATGCACTGCCTCTACATTATCGCGGATGGTCGTGACCGGGAATCGCGGCCCGTGAAAAGGTTCGGGGGTATTGCTGGGCGACGACGAATGCCCGTTGCCGAAGAGTTCGGTCGCCACCAGGAAAAGCCGGGTCGTGTCCAGCGCCTTTCCCGGACCGATGAGCCATTCATATCCGCGGTGGGTCGCCATATAATGCGACGGCAGGAGTACCACATTGTCACGATCGGCATTGAGGTGACCATAGGTAGCGTAGACGATATGCGCTTCGGGTAGGACAGCCCCGCTTTCGGTCTTAAAGGACCGGATCACAAATTCATGTACGACGGATGGATCGGGACGTGGCCCGTTGCTCTGGGCAAAGACATGCTGGGACAGCAATAGCAGCAGGATGGAGATTCTCATATCAGTCAGTTGTTTTGGTCAGCCCGCGGGCTGATTTTAAAGATAGCAGAAACCTGCCGCAAGGAGATGGACTAAGTCTAAAGTTAGTAGGATGAAGGGCCGGATCAGATTTTTTTTCTATTTTAGCCCTTATGGCAGAAAACGAGATCGCAAAACACATCGACGCCGCCTACAAGGCTGCCAAACAACCCAATACCCATTGGCTGCACAGGCTGAAAGAGGTCCTGATCGAGATCCTCATCATCGTTTTCGCCGTCACCATCTCGATCTGGTTCCATAACTGGAGCGACAGCCTGCATGAGCAGCGGGAAGCAAAAGAATTTCTCCGCGGACTGAAAGTGGACCTGCAGGGAGACATTGCATCCGCTAAAAATGACAGTGATTTTTATGCCACCCAATTATACCGGTTACGTTATTTTCTACGAGTGGGCAACGGCGACACCCTGAATGCCGATAGCATGATAGCATACCAGAGCGTATTGTTCAGCAATACGAGCCTCGAGCCCCATATCAGCCGGTACGAAGGGCTGAAAGGCAGTGGAAAATTCGGGATCATCGAGAATACAGACCTTCTTAATAATATCATCAATCTGCATGAGGTGACGATTAAGCATGTTCAGATGCTGGATGGTTATTACACTGACTTCGCTAATAGGATGGGCGGCTTTTTCCAGGAAAATGCCCAGCTGAACCCCAATGGCAGTAAGATTACAAACGCCCAAAAATTTATAAGGATGCCCAGAATGCGCTTCCTCGACATGTATGGTATATCCTTTATTTCCCTGAATGTATTAAATTACCACGATTCCTGCATTGTCCAATGCCAAAAACTGATCGGCCAGATCGACAAGGAATTGCAATGAGCCTCTTACTGCAATGAGCCTGCAGCCGCCGTCTTACCGCCGCCGCTCGTATATTTTCCTGGCCTTACCGATCATCTCGATATAATCATAGTCCAGGTAGGTCGTACCGGTGAAGAATTTCCGGGCCATTTTCTCTACATCTGCCCATTCGATCGCTCCGGCATAACCGGACTGCTGTAGCTTCATCCCGAAGAGGGCTACGCATGCCGCCCGCCGCAGGTTGATGTCCGACCTGTCGAAAGGAACCAGTTCGTTGGGACAACGATAGGTCATCATCCGCCGGACATGCTGGCCGGGCAGACAATAGCTGATATGTATACCGGCAAGGGTATCGGCGCCTGTAGAATCTATCTTGGGTGCCAACTCAAACAGCACAAGCAGCGAATGGCCGGAGCCAAGCCGGCTGCCTGCCAGATCGGATACAGAGTCTTCGATGACGCTCCGTTTGTTGTCGAATCCGATCAACCTGTATCCTTTTACCAGAGCGGAGTCGAAATCGACAGTCAGAGATACATTTTCCGCCACGCAGGAGACGCTTGAATCCAGTTCACCCGCCAATAGCTGTCCCACTTCTTCTTCATTATCGAGATAGGCAAAATTTCCCTGACCCATCTCTGCCAGTAGGGGTAAACGTGAGTTTTTGACATTACCCATCCCGATGCCCCCACAGGTCAGATGGATGCCTGCCTGGCTTTGCTGCACGATTAAATCCTCCAGTTCTCTTTCGCCGGATGATCCCGATTCGGAATTGACATCCCCATCCGTCACCAGGATGATCCTGTTGTTCCCGCCCGCTATGAACTGCTGCTGCGCCACGGCATACGCCAGTTTTACCCCTTGTGCACCAGGCGATGGTCCATCGGGTCGCAATCTTTCGATAGCCGCCATGATCCTGCCTTTTTGAGAACCCGGCACGCCGGCAAACAGTACTCTTACTTCCCGCCCGTATTCTACCAGCGAGACGGTGTCGATGTCGCGCAGGTTGTCGACCAGTGTCCGCATCCCGGATTTGATCAGTGGCAATTTATCAGGCATATCCATCGAGCCGGAGGCATCAATCAGCAGGACCAGATTGGCAGGCGGCTTTTTCTCCAGATCCACCTTGCGGGCGCAGACCTGCACGAACAACAAGTGATGGGAAGGGGCCCAGGGACAGGTCACCAGGTCGGAAGAGCAGTGAAAGGCTTCGTTTATATCGGGCTCGGTATAAGAAAAATTAAAATAATTCAGTTTTCCTCGATCCGGACCGCATCGGACGGAACGACCGATCCCATGTCCAGGAACCGCTTGATGGTACTGTAGGAGGTCAACGGAGTAGCGCCGACAAAGGACACGGTCGCCGATTGAGGGACAAAATTGTTGATAATGCGGCTGTTGTTGGTCTGGGCGGGAGCAGTGGGACTGGAGCTGATAGAAGGGCCGGCGCTGACGGAAGGTCCCGTCGTTGCGGATCCGGTTATCGCAGACCCTGCAGGCGATGTCCCGGCGCTGGGTAACATGATCACAGAGATCGGCCTGTCCCTGTTGACTGCCGAATCGAAAGGTATCACTTTTAAAATCACCTGTAAGAATCCTGTCGTATGGACGGCGGTAGCGTACGGTTCATATCCTTCAACCGAGAAGGTGAGAGAATCGTCCATCGTCCTGGAAGTGATACCGAACTCACCCATCAAACCCGAGTGATAGGTCGAACCGGTGGAAGCCACCGTAATCGATACATTCTGTAGCTTATCTCCATGCCGGTCACGAACCTCGCCGGTCAGGTAATATTGCGCCGTGAGGGGCAACGATATTACATGGAATAAGAGCACGATTAGAGCTGACCTCAATAAGTTAGTTTATTTTGATATATGCAAAGGTAATGCCCTGGCGCATTCCTCATCCAATGGCCAGCAAAAAAGCTTTGCGGTAGGTTTCCGAAATCGGGATCAATGTCTGGCGTATGCGGATGGTATCCTTCTCCACGATGTCTATCTTGTCCAGCGCCACCATGAAAGACTTGTGGACCCGGCAGGCGATCCCCGCCGGGATGGTCTCTTCGAATTCCCTGAAAGTTTGTAAAGTCATGATCTGCCGATCAATAGCATGGATCCGGCGATAGTCCCGCATGCCTTCGATATACAGCAGGTCGTCCAGCAGCAGCTTTTCCAGACGGTATTCGGTCTTTATGAACATAAATCTCCGGTCCGGTCGGTTGGAGCGCTCCGGATCAGCCGCGACCTTCTCCGACAGCCGGGAAGAGAGCTCGAGCCGCTCCCGGACCGCCAGGTTTTGCCGGACTTTGTCGACCGCCTGAACGAACCGTTCGAAAGTATAAGGCTTCAGAAGGTAATCCGTCACGTTCAGCTCGAAGCCTCTGATCGCATATTCATGATGGGCCGTGCTGACGATCACCTGGCTGCTGACCTTCATCGATTCCAGTAATTGGATACCGGAAAAGTCGCCCATATTGATATCCAGGAAGATAAGGTCAGCTTTTTCCGTTTGCAGAAAAGCCAATGCGTCGAGCCCATTGTCGAATACCCCCAGCAGCAGGATAAAAGGTAGCTTCGCCAGGTATCCCCGGATCCGTTCCTGCGCCAGCGGCTCGTCTTCTACGATGATGCAATCAATTTGCATGGGCATTCAGCGTCAGTTTTGCCTGATAAATATCGTTGACGGTGTTGATCTCTAAAGAATGGCGGTCGGGGTACAGGAGCAGCAGCCGTTTTCGGATCAGGCTATTGCCCAGACCATTGTAGGGCTCGGCATTCTTCCCGGCGTCGGGGTTGTATCTGTTCTCGCAATCGAAGACGATCCGTTGCTCGTCCAGTACGAACCGGATGCGGATGGCATTGTCCGCCCTTTGTTGAGTATACTTGAAGGCATTCTCGATAAATGGAATGAACAACATAGGCTCGACCATCAGTTGCCCCGTTTGTCCCTCGACAAAATAACTGATGGACTGGGGGTTCGCGGTGCGTATCCGCTGCAGCTCGATGTATTTTTCGATATAACCGAGCTCTTTGGCCAGAGGGATCTGTGCAGTCTTCGTCTCGTAAAGCATGAACCGAAGGATATCCGATAGCTTGTTGAGATAGGCTGAGGCCCTGGTCGCATCCATCCCGATCAGCACGTCGATGTTATTCAGCGTATTAAACAGGAAATGAGGGCTGATCTGGGACTTGATCAATGCCAGCTCCATCTCATAGTTCTTCCGGGTCAATTCTTCCTTTAGCCGGAGCTCGCTGTACCAGGCGATAAAACCTCTCATCACCAGTGCGAGCACCCCATTGACCATGGCGATCATGGCAATCGCTATCAACGGGAACCCTGTATCGGTGGAAATATGGAAAGGGACCTTGTAGATCAGCCTCATCAGGCCAATAGCCGTCACTCCGGAGAACAGGGACACCAGCACCGCCGAAATCAGCAGTAGCAGCAATCGCCTTTTTCGCAGGAACCGGGTAAATAACAGTGTATAGAAGGCATAGAAGGCTATGAGCGCGGGCACGAGCAGGAACACCCAGCCCGGATTACGCCAGAATGCAGAAAAAAACAGATGTCGTACAAACACATGATGCTGCACCACGCTGCCCATCATCCCAAACAACAGGATCAGCAACGCATAGATCATCCAGTAGCCCACATGCAATCCTATCACGGCGAACCTTTTCATAACCTATCCTTTCTCTTTCTTCGTAATATAAAGAATATAACCCAAAACCAGGAAAGCCACGGAATACCCCGCCGCCCATACATGAAAATGAGAGGTGCTCAGAGAGCTTCTATTGCCAAGCCATTCCAGGGTGGAATAAGTATAAGGGATGATATATCCGTATCGCCATTGTGTAGCGATCATGGAGGCGACATAAAGACCGAGACCGACGCCAAGCGGCACCAGGAAGTTTTTACAATACAAACCCAACAGGTATTGCAGCGCGACGATAGGCAGACAGTCGAGGATGAACCATCCGTTGGCCCGCCATAAGGCCATAAAAGGTATACGCTCTGTAGGATATGTTATGCCGCCGGCCAGGGCAGGCAGCACGCCTTCGAGATAGATCCCTATATTGAACAAAAGAAAGAACTGCAGAAGCATCACGAGGATGACACTTAACTTGGCGAAGAAGATAGTCGTCAGCTTTTGCGGTGTCGTACACAGTTGCTTCCACGCATTGCTCCTGAACTCCAGTTGTGTGATAAGGCTGGTCGCCAGTACGACGCCCATCGGCAGCAGGAATATGGCCATGAACTGCCATGAACGGGCATACAGGTTCTCCCAGAGATGCGGCAGGCGGTTGGCCGCCGCAAGGCCGCCGGAGTCATACCGGGAGATCAACATCACTATGGGCACGAGCAGCGCACCGATCAATGTCAGCCAGGAGGCCGCGCTGCGTCGCTTTTTCAGCCATTCGCTGTGGAAGCTGTGGAAATAGGAATACATAAAGGATCAATGTTGTGTTAGTTTGATGAAAATCGTTTCCAGGTCACCTTCATGCTTCGCCATTAGCTGATCCAGTGGCCCCTGGTATAACAGCCGCCCCTGGTGGATGATGCCGGTGTAGGTGACAAGCTTTTGCATTTCCCACAGCAAATGACTGGACAGGAGAATGGTCACGCCCTGTTGATGGTTCAACTGCTGCAACAGTGCCCGGATCTCGACCATACCGGCAGGGTCCAGGCCATTGGTCGGCTCATCCAGGATCAGCAGGGCCGGATCGTTCAACAGGGCGACAGCAATGCCCAGGCGTTGCTTCATTCCCAACGAAAATTTACCGGCAGCCTTACGGCCTGTATTGGC
The DNA here is from genome assembly GCA_026225275.1 of Puia dinghuensis. Lineage (GTDB taxonomy): Bacteria > Bacteroidota > Bacteroidia > Chitinophagales > Chitinophagaceae > Puia > Puia dinghuensis_B. The sequence goes on along the minus strand of JAMFSL010000260.1, from coordinate 8,218 downwards.
CAGTCCCACCCATTCTAGCACTGTGGCGATACGATCTTTCGGACAACCGTAAATTTTCTGCCAGACCAGCAGGTTCTCAACGGCTGTCAGTTGTCCGTAGATGGAAGGGCTCTCGATCAGGGAACCCACCTTCTTCAGTGTCGCGAGCCGGCTGGTCTCATAGGGATGGCCGAAAAAAGATATCCGCCCCTGCTGGCGCCGCAGTAGCCCCAGAACCAATCGGAGCGTCGTCGTTTTTCCGGCGCCGTTAGGTCCGAGGAAGCCATAGATGCTACCTTCCGGAACCCGGAGATCCAGGTTGTCCAGAACGATGTTATGACGGGAAAATCGATAAGTGAGACCGGCCGTCTCAAGGCAAAATGGTGACATGCGATAAAGATAATCGGCCGGGATACCTGTCGGCGGCACTATTCTGCAAGTGCCGGTCCTTTGTCTGCAAAAGCCGGATTCATCCAATTGAAAAGAATGACCGACAACACGACCACACTGTAGGCAATGCCCTCCTGCAAATGCACTTTCTCCCCAAAGAAGGCTACCGCAATGATGAAACCCAGCAAAGGGGTGATATACAGGATGATGCCCATCGTGGAAGATGACAGCCTCTTCAGTGCAAAGAGGCTAAGCCATAGTGGGATGATAGTATAGAATATTGCGATGACCGCAATCAGGATGTAGAACAGGGATGCGGTAGGCATCGGTCCACGGTAACCGGGGTAAAAAGGCAGGAGCAGCAAAGCGGAAAACATGACTTCTACGGTTAGCAGCAGGAATTTATCGATACCGTAATTTTTCCGCTGGCTGACAAGATAACCAGCGTATGACAGCGCGATGATCATGCTGTACATGAGGTCATTGAGCCGGTTGAATGCCAGGAGCAGGCATCCGCCAATGCTCAGTCCGACTGCCACCCATTGACCGCGGGACAACTTTTCCTTTAGGATGAGCCATGCCAGCACTGTTGTCAGGATGGGGCAGACAAGATACGCCAGGGAGGCGGCCTTGATACTGATATGATTGAGTACAAAAATGAAGGAATACCAATTGCCGGTCAGGAACAATCCGCCGCCGAATACCTGGAATGCCAGTCCTCTTTTCTCCGCAGCGGTCAGGGCGCGATATCGCCGTTGGTCGGCTTTCCATGCCGCCCTCCGCCCTGCGACGCTAACGCCAAGCAGCAGCAGTGCGCTTACAAAGACGCGATAAAACAGGATGTCAATAGCGGGCCATCCGGCTAATGGTCTGAGAACGAAGCTGAAAGAGCCCCAGATCGTGCAAGCGGACACGGCAGCCAGGTAGTATTTGACATTTTTCATGGGGATTAAAAATACCTAATTTATGTTGGCCCCCGGGCCATCAAAGAGGTACTTCGATCTTTTGCCCTATAGGGCCTATACGCATTTAAATAAATATGCATACGTATTTCTCTTTACCAAAACTTTCTATTATTTTGGTCCCAAATTCAATACCCCATGCTGAAACTCTACCCTGGGAATCGCCTGTTACTATTATTATGCATTGCCCTGGGCGTCCCATGTTTGGTTTTTGCACAACCCGTCATTACTGCCGTCAGCCCGCTTTCAGGTCCGCTCGCTTCAACAGTGACCATTACCGGCAGTAACTTCAGCAGCACTCCTTCCAATAATATCGTCTGGTTCGGATCCGTTCCTGCGCCTGTCACTTCCGCATCATCCGGATCACTGACGGTGACCGTGCCACCGGGGGCCAGTTATCAGCCGATAACAGTCACTTCCGGCAACCTCTCCTCCTTTCCCTTTAAACCTTTTATTACCACTTTTTCAGATACCGGTCAATTCAAGCCCACGGCCTTTTCCACGACGACGACGATTAATACCGGCAACGGTCCGCAAAGCATTTTTTCAATGGACCTCGACGGTGACGGCAAGCCGGACCTGTTGATCGCCGATGGCGATTCCGACATCATTACCGTTTACCATAACAACAGTACAGCCGGGTCGATCTCTTTTGTGCCGCAAGGTTCTTATATCATGGGAGTTTACAGCAACCCCGACTTCCCTCAAGGCATTACCGCCGGTGATCTGGACGGAGATGGCAAACCTGAAATCGTGGTGTCCAATTTTTATAAACAGGTCATTTCTATTTTTCGGAATACCAGCACGCCGGGCCATATCACCCTGGCCGCCCCGATCACTTATGCCGTTGGCAATTATGCTACTGCCGCGTCGATCGCCGATCTTAACGGTGACGGTAAACCGGAGATCATCGTAGCCTGCGGCGGGGATGATTTGCTGTGTACCTATACGAATAACAGTACAGTCGGCAACCTGGCTTTTTCTGCAAGGGTGAATTGGACCTTGCCCACCAGTAGCGCTCCCTTCAAGGTAGAAGTGGCGGATATTGATGGCGACGGTCTGCCTGATATGGCTGCAGCCAACGGAAACACCAATCTGGTATCTGTATTCCGCAATACCAGCACTATCGGGGGCGCGGTGTCATTTGCAGCCAATGTGGACTTCGGTACCGGTAACGCTCCGCAGGGTCTTGCCATCGGCGACCTCGACGGCGACGGCAAACCGGACCTGGCCGTTGCCAACAGCGGCGACAATACCTTGTCGTTGTTCCACAATACCAGCACCCCCGGAACGATCGCCTTTGGCACCCAGCAGGTCGTCAACAGTGGCAGTGGAGCGTATGACCTCGTGATCAGCGATCTTGACGGGGACGGCAAACCCGACCTGGCTGTCGATGACATCAATAATGCAGTATCCGTTCACAAGAATATCAGCACCGCCGGTACGATCGCCGTCAAACCCAATGTCGATTATGCCACCGGGACTGTTCCTTTTTCCATCACCAGCGCCGACTATGACGGAGATGGCAAGCCGGATCTGGCTACAGCCAATAACACTGCCGCCACAATTACCGTTCTGCTAAACAAGGGCCCTAATGCGCCAGCTATCACTTCTTTTTCGCCTGATGCGGGGTTGGCCGGCACGGTAGTGACCATCACCGGCGTCAATTTAAGCGGCGTCACCGGCGTCAGCTTTGGTGATACTGCCGCCACCTCCTTTACGCTTGTATCGCCAACGACCATCACCGCCACCGTTGGCGGCGGGGCCACCGGTCCTGTAACGGTGACGACGACTACCGGGACGATGTCACTGGCAGGCTTTATCTATGGCAGCTTACCAAATATCTTCAGCATCTCGCCGGATTCCGGCGCCACAGGGGCCACTATAGTGCTTTCAGGGTCAGGCTTCACAGGAACCACCGTCGTCACTTTTGGCGGTACCCCGGTCAGTTCTTTCACTGTCATCTCCGACTCGACGATCTCAGCGGTGTTAGGCACAGGCTCTACAGGCGGCGTCGCCGTCTCAACTGCGACAGGTCAGGTCAGTGGTGGTTTTTTCAAATATATCTATACCCCGTTGCCGCCGGTTCAGTTGACGGCTTTCTCGCCGGACAGTGCCGGGCCGGGTGCTACCATAGCGATCAAGGGACAAAATCTGTCAGGCATTACCACCATCAGCATTGGTGGAACACCGGTTTATACCTTCAATGTCATTTCGGACTCGCTGATCGATGCGGTAGTAGGGCAAGGGTCTACAGGCACCCTGGTGGTCAACGGCAATAATGGCGAAGATTCGCTGACCGGCTTTACTTATATTCCGCCACCACCCCCGCCACCCAGCATAGTGCTGACCAATTTCTCACCTGGTAGTGGTAGCACCGGGACGACCATCACCATCAGCGGACACTATCTGACAGGCGCTACCTCCGTCAGTTTTGGCGGGACCCAGGCCAGCTCATTCAATGTTATCTCTGATAGTGTTATCCGGGCTATCGTCGGCGCCGGCGGTACCGGCGAAGTATTGGTAGGCAATCTGACCTCCTCCGGTTCGGTGTCCGGTTTCGTGTATGTCTACGATACGACAAGCCAGAAGTCTTCGCAGCCGGCCGCCTTCGAGTTACAGTCATTCTCCGGCACCTATTCCGGCAACATTCCGCTACTGCAATGGCAGGCTTCCAACGATGGCATCCTTTCCTATTATGCTCTCGAGCGGGCCATCGATGGCGATACCACCCAATTCGCAGTCATCGCCGCCATCAACCCCAATGGCATCGACACGAGTACGCAAACGTATATCTTCAGTGATTCGGGCGCCAATCCGGGTATCAATTATTACCGGTTAAAAATGCAGGACACCACTGCTATTTACAGTTATAGCCAAACGATAGCCGTTCGGCCGGCCGGAAAGGCCACGCTGCTGACTATCTATCCCAATCCGGTCAAGTACGGCTTCACCGATGCCGTTCTTCCGGATGCTACGAATGCATCCTGGTTCCAGCTAATCGATATGAATGGCAGGCCATGGAAGACCTATTATGTTCCGGCTGGTATTCCACTGGCCCGGATCGACATGACCGGGATGATCCCGGGTGTATACAAGTTGACGTGGAACGATGGGAAACATACTGCCTGTAATCTGATCTTAGTGCTGCCCCTGGATTGATGAAGGCCATTTCCAGTTCAGCACTTCCGGCATATCGATACCTTCCTGATCGATATAGGCCCGGTGTCGGATCAGGTTGTCCTCCATCTCCTGCTTGAGCCAGGCGCATTTTTCCCCCAGCTGCGGCAGCCGTGCGATGACATCCATCACCAGGTGATAACGATCCATATCGTTCAGCACGGTCATGTCGAAAGGTGTTGTAATGGTGCCTTCTTCCTTATATCCGCGGACATGGATATTCCGGTGATTATTGCGTTTGTACGTCAATCGATGGATCAGCAACGGATACCCGTGATAAGCGAAAACAACCGGTTTGTCTTTGGTGAACAACAAGTCGAAGTCATAATCGCTCATGCCATGCGGATGCTCCGTATGGGGCTCCAGTTTCATCAGGTCTACGACATTGACGACGCGGATCACCAATTCAGGCAGCCTTTCACGAAGAATGGACGTAGCTGCAAGGATTTCCAGCGTAGGGACATCCCCTGCACAGGCCATGACGACATCGGGTTCCTTACCCTGATCGTTACTCGCCCAGGTCCAGATACCGACCCCCTTCGTACAATGCAATACCGCGCCCGCAATGTCCAGCCATTGCGGCGCCGGATGTTTGCCGGCTACAATGACATTGACATAATGCCGGCTGCGCAAACAATGATCCATCGTTGAAAGCAGGCAGTTCGCATCGGGCGGAAGATAGATCCGGACGATCTCTGCTTTTTTATTCGCCACATGATCGATAAAGCCGGGATCCTGGTGGGTAAAGCCATTGTGGTCCTGCCGCCAGACGTGTGAAGATAACAGGTAGTTCAACGAGGCGATCTTCCGACGCCAGGGCAATTGAGAAGTGACCTTCAGCCACTTGGCGTGCTGGTTGAACATCGAGTCCACAATATGAACGAAGGCCTCATAGCTATTGAACAGTCCGTGACGCCCCGTCAGCAGATAACCCTCCAGCCATCCTTCACACTGATGTTCACTCAGTACTTCCATGACACGGCCATCATGCGCCAGGAATTCATCCGTGTCCAGCCGGTCGGCCTGCCATTGACGGTTGGTCGCTTTGAATATCGCGTCGAGCCGGTTGGAAAGAGTCTCGTCAGGGCCGAAAACGCGGAAGTTTCGCGCCTCCATATTGAGCCTTATTACTTCCGCCAGGAAATCGCCCAGCACCAGTGTATCGGATGCCGAGGCGTCTCCGGGCTGGTCCACTTTGACGGCAAATGTCCGGAAATCTGGCATCAGAAGGTCCTTCAGCAGCAGCCCCCCATTAGCGTGCGGGTTCGCACCCATCCGCCGGTTGCCTTCCGGCGCCAGCGCAGCCAGCTCAGGCAGCAGTGCACCTTTCTCATCGAATAATTCCCAGGGCCGGTAGCTCTTCAACCACTCTTCCAGCTGCTGCAGATGCTGTGGATTTTTGGCCGGATCGGACAGGGGTACCTGATGCGACCGCCAAGTCCCTTCGACAGGAAGACCGTCGACCATTTTAGGTCCCGTCCACCCTTTCGGGGTCTTCAATACCAGCATCGGCCACCTCGGTCTTTCGACAGGCCCATTAGCCAGCGCTTCGCGACGGATGTCACCAATCACCTCGATGATCTGATCCAGAACACCCGCCATGGCCTGGTGCATTTTTTCCGGGTCGTCGCCTTCCAGGAAATAAGGTGTCCAGCCATATCCTTTCAGCAACTGCTCCAGTTCTTCGCGGCTGATGCGGGCAAGGAGAGTGGGATTGGCGATCTTGTAGCCGTTGAGGTGAAGGATGGGCAGGACGGTGCCGTCGGTCACAGGATTGAGAAATTTATTGGAATGCCAGGCGGTAGCCAGGGGTCCCGTCTCCGCCTCCCCGTCCCCGATAACGCAGGCGGCAATCAGATTGGGATTGTCGAAGACGGCCCCGAACGCATGGCTGAGCGAATACCCCAGTTCACCACCTTCATGAATTGAACCGGGACATTCAGGTGACACATGGCTGGGAATGCCGCCGGGAAAAGAAAATTGTTTGAACAGTTTTTGCAAACCGGCCTCGTCCCGCGAGATGGCGGGATAGACCTCCGAATACGTTCCTTCGAGATAAGTATTGCCCACCAGCGCCGGTCCGCCATGACCAGGCCCGGCGATATAGATCATATCGAGGTCATACTTTTTAATGATCCTGTTCAGATGCGCATAGATGAAATTCTGTCCGGGGGTGGTGCCCCAATGCCCCAGCAGCATCTTTTTGATATGCTCCAGCTTCAGCGGCTCCCGAAGCAGAGGATTACCACCGAGATAGATCTGCCCTACGGACAGATAATTGGCAGCCCGCCAGTAGGCGTTGATTTGCTGCAGTAGCTCAGGAGACAATGGAGCTGCCGGTCGATTTTTGGTTGTCGCTATCATACGTAACAGGTTTGATTAAGTTTTGAACGGCGCGGGCAATCATCAGCTCTTCATTAGTAGGTATGACATATACGCGGACCCGGGTACCGGCCGCGGAAATCAGTAATTCATTACGGGCATTAGCGCGCTGGTCCAGCCCGATGCCCAGGTATTCCAGCCCGGCGCAGCAACGCGCCCGGATCATAGCGGCCTTTTCACCGATGCCGCCCGTAAAGACTATGGCATCCAGTCCGCCGAGGACGGCAGTGTAGGCCCCAATATGCTTTTTTATTTGGTAGCAGAACAAGACTACCGCTTCGGCGGCTCCGACATCGCTGCTTTCTTTAGCCAGCAGGTCCTGCATATCGGAACTGAGGCCGGAGACGCCCAACAGACCCGACCGATGGTTGACCAGATCACTTAGCTGGTCGGGCGTGAGCTGTTCATTCTGCAGGATCCACCATAGAGCGCCGGGGTCGATATCGCCCGTCCGCGTACCCATCACTATGCCTCCGGTAGGCGTGAATCCCATGGAAGTATCGATGCTTCGTCCTTCCCTGATGGCAGCCAGGCTCGCACCGCTACCGAGGTGGGCCACGATGACAGCCCCATCGGCAATGACCGGATCTATACGGGTCAGCTCTTCGCAGATATAGGAATAAGACAGCCCATGAAAGCCATAACGTTGTAAACCTGCCTGGTCATAATGCCGGGGAAGAGGCAGCAGCTTTGCCACCCGGGGCAGCGTCGCATGAAAGGCGGTGTCGAAGCAGGCCACCTGCGGCAGACCCGGATCATGCTGCCTGAACAGCCGAATCAGCTCGATCTCACCCGGCAAATGATCGGGATCATAACCGCTGATCTTTTCCAACTCGGCCAGCAAGGCCTCATCGATGATGACCGGCTGACGGTGACCCAACCCATGAACGATCCGATGGCCGATGGCCAATAGCGGGGCGGCGCCTTCGTACTTTTGCAACCAGTCGAGGAGAAAATCCGCCGCCTCTTTCATTCCATCGGCCTGCACTTTTACCTGTTCCTCCTTAAGGCTTCTACTATCCTTAAACGTTAGTTCTGCTCCGGGCAAACCGATCTTTTCGACCTTCCCCGACAAGCGTGGACTTAATGATCCATTCACTTCATATAGTGAAAACTTGATGCTTGACGATCCGCCGTTGATTGCCAGGATATTTTTGGTTACCTCACGCATATTTGACTGAAGTTAACGAACTTACAGAGCTGTTTAGAGAGATGTCCGCTATATTATTGTTATGGATACTGTTCTTCAACCTGCGGAAGGATCTGCAAAAGCCGGGCCATAGGATAAGTTTATTTTAGTGGGAAAATTAAATAGGTAATTTTGT
>JAMFSL010000259.1 GCA_026225275.1 Puia dinghuensis | reverse complement strand
TATTGACGGCGTCGTCAGGATACTTCAGGTTATGGCTCAGGAATTTGCTCCACGCAGAATCGCCGCCGGGAAAGGTTGCTTCGATCTCGACCTTCGCCTTTGCATAGGTTTTATCGAGGTCATTATTTTGTGCAGAACAGCGGAGTGCAGCGAGGATAAGGAAAAAAGGGATTATTTTTTTCATAATTAAAGATAGCAAATGATTTATTGACTCTGCAAGCTGAATATAATCGGCTGTCGCTTGTAGCTTTCAGTGGGTATGCCGCCGGAAATGGCCGGTATCCAGAGGGGCATTTCGTTCATCACCCGCAACGCCTCTTCATCCAAATATTTATTGGCAGATACACCGACCCGGAAATGGCCGGCTTTTCCTTCTTTGGAAACCAAGAAATCTACGATGACCGTCCCTTGGATCTCATAGACGACGGCACTATCGGGATACTGGAGCTTTTTATTCAAAAACCGCAGCCACTGGTTGGCTCCGCCAGGATATTCCGCCTCCCGCATGAATACTTTGACTGTCTTGTCCTGCGATCCGTCTTCATGATAGAATGTGGCAGAGACCTGTTGACCAAGGTGTGCTCCGGCGAAACCGAATGTCCTCCATCTGATATCCTAAGTTGTACTCTTGCCAGATTGGTGTTTAGGTCATCCGTGAAATTATAATAGAGATAAGTCTTATAACCCTCCTTTCGGGCGATCCTGAGGAAATCCAGTTTCGAGGGATGCGACATGACGGTTTCAAATGTAAAAGATTGCCGGGATTCGAATAGTTTTTCGGCAAGATAGGTCGCGACAAAGGAAGCATGGTACGAGTTAATCAAAACATCCTTTCGTACTGTCAAAACTCCGGAGCGAACTCTGAACTGATCCGGAAAATTTTCGACATTGATTTTCTCTTTGAAGAGACCCGAGCGCAAGATATGAGATCTGAATTCTTCTGTCTTGCCGGAGGCATTCGGGCCAGCAAACAAACGAAATTTAGGCGTTGGCATAAGTCAACTCTTCCAGAACTTGTGGCGTGATCTTCCTTTTAGTTCCGTCGGGATATACCAGCATGGCTTCTCCATTTTCTGAAATGGCCACCGGACGATTGCCTCTAAAGGCCCGTCGCCGGGCAGATTTGCCCACTTGGGAAAGCACAGTTTTTAGCGAGATTTTTCTTGTCTTTGGCATCCTATAAAGTTAAACCATTCTCGCTTTTCGGCAAAACAAAGATTCCTCCGGGAACTTGAACGGCCAAAGGTCAACCCGGGCGATCCACACCAGACATATACTCATGCGCTAGTACCGGTTGTAATAGCTAATTTAGTGCAAATTGACCTGAAAAAAGGCGCTGATGAAAACCAACTATATTATTTCGACACCGCGGCTGGGCCTGCGGCGGTGGTTGCCGGCCGATGTGGAACCGTTTGCCCGGATGAACCAGGATCCTGTGGTGCGGCAATATTTTCCTAACCTGATGACTTTTGACGAGTCGGCGGCCAGCGTGCGGTTGATTGAACGTCACTTTGACGAGTATGGTTACGGGTTGTATGTTGTCGACGTGATGTCGACTGGTGAATTCATCGGCTTTACCGGCTTTTCGCATCCTGGCTTCGATGCCTGGTTCACGCCATGTGTGGAGATCGGATGGCGGCTAAAGCAGGAGGCCTGGGGGCAGGGGTATGCGACGGAGGCGGCGCAGGCTTGTCTGGACTACGGATGGGGAACGTTGGGACTGACGAAGGTGTTGTCGTTTACGACCGTACTGAATACCCGGTCGGAAAAGGTGATGCAGAAGATAGGGATGACCAAGGTCGGCGGGTTCGAACATCCGGGTGTGGCGGAGGGGCATGTCTTGCGGCCGCACGTGTTGTATGAATATTAGCGGTCGTTGTTCGCCATGGGCAACCATTTTTTGCCGATGAGCGATCCGCCCCGGCCGTCACAGGGGTCTTCGTCCATCGTGAAGGTGAGGTATCCTCCGGCAAGATCGACATGATACGATCCCGGCAGATCCGGGCAGCCGCTCATACCGCGGGACTCCATGAATGTGATCAGGTTTTTCCCCGATTGTTTGAAGGCCGATCGCAGGACATGTACACCGGTCGTCGTGGTGATGGTGGCGGTGTCCGCGGTGAAGTGGAGGGTCACGGTGTCATTAATGGGCGGATAAAGGGCCCGCCAGTTGGTGTTGCTCAGGGATTGGGCGTGCAAGGAAGAGGTGGCTGCAAAAATACAGCCCATGATGAAGATAATGCGGAGTTGGGGCATGATTTCTATGGTTTTTTTATACTATATTATAAACTATTCCCATGCCATGAGTGGCGGCGGGGTGTTTTTTAACCCGTGCTTAATGCCTTTTAACTTATTCCCATGAGATCTATCTATTTATTGTTCTTGAGCATTTCGGTACTGAGCGTACACGCACAGGATGCCGGGCGGGCCATTGCGTCGGCCGCTCAGACCATCGCTTCAGTCAATCCAATCATTGCCTCGGCCAATGCCCGTATTGGGGTAGGAATTGCCGGTCCCGGACGTCAACTGAAGGGTTTTGTCCATGGGCAGGACCATTTCCCGATGCAAAGCGTATTCAAATTCCACCTGGCGTTAACCGTCCTGCATAAGGTAGACCAGGGCCAGCTGTCACTGGATCAGAAGGTCTTCGTCAGCAAAGAAGATGTCACTCCGAAGATGTATAGTCCTTTACGGGATCGCTATCCCGATGGGACTGTGTCGGTCACTGTTCGTGAGTTGCTGATGGATGCCGTTTCGCTGAGTGATAATGTTGCCTGTGATGTTTTGTTCAGGCTGGTCGGGGGCACAGCGATTGTCAACCGGTATATCCATTCGCTGGGCATCCGGAATTTGTCGATTGTTGCGACAGAGAAAGAGATGCATCAGGCGTGGCCGGTGCAATATAAAAACTGGACTACACCCGCCGCTGCGGTGGCATTGCTACAAAAATTCGACACCGGTAGGATATTATCGCCCTCCAGCCGATCGTTTCTTTGGGACTGCATGACCCAATCGGTTAAGGCAGACAGGATCCGGGGTTTGTTACCGGCGGGTACCGTCGTGGCGCACAAGCCGGGGACTTCGGATACCAATGAGCAGCATATCACGGCGGCCACTAATGATATCGGGATCATCGTGTTACCGGATGGGCGGCATCTGGTGGTTGCGGTCTTCGTCTCCGATTCTAAGGAAGATGATTCGACGAATGCGCAGATCATTGCCCGGGTGGCGAAGGCGGCGTGGGATGCGCAGGGGCTTTAGTGCGCTAGAACTTCGTCGGAATTTCCGTGAAGCTGAAGACGGCGACGGGGAAGCCGGCACCGAGGTTGTTCAGGAAATTTTCGCCGGTAGCCCATACACTACTGTCTCCTTTTACAATGAAGATCGAGCTCTGCGATAGCGCTCCCGAGGCGGCTCCGGTGAACACCTGCTTAAAAGTAGTCACGTTAAATACCGTGCCATTGGGTCCGCCAAGACCGTCGCCGAGCTGTCCTTCATTGTCGAGGCCCGTTACCCACACCGTACTATCTGTCTTTATCGCCATGGCGCATCCATAGCCTGCCGATACCGATCTTACGTCCGAGAGTACCAGCTGCGGCG
>JAMFSL010000258.1 GCA_026225275.1 Puia dinghuensis | reverse complement strand
TTCCACGGATTCCAGGAATTTCTTTTGGTAGGCAAGGTCCTTTTGCAGTTGATCCTTTTGAATGCCGGTATCAAGGGTATGGGGCGCCTTGATATGGAAACCGGTGGTCCCCACGACAACGGAAACGGTGCCGCTGTCCGGCTCCGTGTTGAAGTGAATGGCTTCGGCGTTGACCTGCTTTTGCAGGATGGCCACGATCAGGTTAAAGTAACCGGCTGCCCTGTCCTGGCTCTTTACCCACAACTGGATGGCGTCTTTGGGCTTGATCTGGTTTTTATTACGGGCATCGCGTATGGCGGAGATGGCGTTTTTTAGAAATACGCCCTGTTCCAGCAGTACGGGATCGGGTGCGGGTACGGCCCCCCATTGAACGACACAGAGGTCTTCCCCCGCTCTTTCCCCGAGCAGGTGATAAATTTCTTCGGTGATAAAGGGCATGAAGGGATGCAGAAGCTCCAGCAACTGGTCGAAAAATTCCAGGGTCTTCCGGTAGACGCCGGATTCGATGGGCTGCTCAAAGCCGGGTTTCACCCATTCCAGGTACCAGCTGCAGAAATCGTCCCAGACGAGGGAATATAAGGTCTTCAGCGCTTCGCTGAGCCTGAACTCGGTGAACAGATCTTCGATGGTGGCACGTGCTTCCTGCAGACGGTTGTCGAACCAGGTAACGGCGAAGGGTACGGTCGTGGCGCTTGCAGTATCCTGCAGCCGGCTTTCCCAGCCTTTCACCAGCTTCAGCGCATTCCACAGTTTGTTATTGAAATTTCTGCCTTGCTCCAGGGACGCCTCATCGAACAGCAGATCATTGCCGGCGGGAGAAGCGATCATGATTCCAAAGCGGACGGCGTCGGCGCCGTATTTATCGATCAGTTCCAGCAGGTCGGGTGAATTACCGAGACTCTTGCTCATTTTGCGGCCCTGCTTGTCCCGTACCATGCCGGTAAAGTAGACGTCCCGGAAAGGGATACGCCTGTCCATCGGCAGGCTATCGGGAAACTCATACAGCCCGGCCATAATCATCCTGGCTACCCAGAAGAAGATAATATCCTGACCGGTGACCAGTACGGCCGTGGGGTAATAATATTGAATATCGGGGTTGCCGGGATGGGTGATGCCTTTGAAGACCTCGATAGGCCAGAGCCAGGAAGAGAACCAGGTGTCCAGGACGTCTTCATCCTGGCGGAGGTCCGCCGCGGTAAAGGGGAGGGGAGAGGGCGAAGCCGAAGCCTGGGCGCCCGAATTCGGGGCCCCGAATGTTGCAAAAGCTTCTTCCCGCGTCGTCGCCACCCGGAAGCTGCCGTCCGGCGCATACCAGGCCGGGATCTGCTGTCCCCACCAAAGCTGACGCGAGATACACCAGTCCTCTACATTTTCCAGCCAGTGTTTGTAAGTCGCGAGGAATTTGTCGCCGGGATGGATACGGATATGTCCTTCAGTTACTGCCCGCAGGGCAGGTCCTGCCAGTTCCTTCATCTTCACGAACCATTGAGTAGAGATGCGGGGCTCTACGACGACATTAGTACGCTGGGAATAGCCCAGGCGGGTCGGATGCTGCTCTTCCTTTTGCAGGAGCCCGTCGGCCCGCAACTGTTTAACGACCTCTTTCCTCGCTTTGAAGCGATCCATGCCCACGAACACTTCCGCGGCAGCGCTGAGCGTGCCATCCTCATTCAGGGTATCGATGATCGGTAAAGAATGCTTAAGGCCGAGGTTATAGTCATTGATATCGTGCGCGGGTGTCACCTTCAGCGCCCCCGTACCAAAGGCCGGATCCACATATTCGTCGAAGATGATGGGTATACGCCTGTTCACCAGGGGCACGAGTGCAAAAGCTCCCGCGAGGTCCTTGTATCTTTCGTCGTTGGGATTGACACAAATGGCTGTATCGCCCATGATCGTCTCGGGCCGCTGAGTCGCAATCATGATATGCCGGCCCGTAGAGGTGCCAGCGGCGTCGACCAGGGGATAGTTGACATAATACAGCGTACCCTGTTCATCCCTGTATTCCACTTCTTCGTCACTGAGGGCTGTTTTGGCCTGGGGATCCCAATTGATCATGCGGGCGCCGCGATAGATCAGGCCCTTATTATAGAGATCGATGAAGACTTTGATCACCGCGGAATAATAATCGGTATCCATCGTAAAGGATACCCGATCCCAATCCACACTACAGCCTAACCGGCGGATCTGGGAATAGATGATACCGCCGTATTTTTCTTTCCACTCATAGGCATATTCCATGAATTCAGGCCGGGACAGCTGCTGCTTATCGATGCCTCTTTCTTTCAGCATTCCGACCACCTTCGCCTCCGTGGCAATGGAAGCATGATCGCTACCCGGGACCCAGCATGCATTATAGCCGCTCATCCGCGCCTTCCGGACCAGGATATCCTGTACGGTCTCGTTCAGGGTATGGCCCATGTGCAATACCCCCGTGACATTGGGAGGGGGGATAACGACAGTGAAGGCAGGACGGCTATCCGGCCGGCTGTTAAAATAACCTTTGCTGATCCAGTGCGCATTCCATTTTTCTTCTGTAGCGGAGGGGGTATAATTCTTGCTTAGTTCCATGATCATACTTTAAAACGGGGCACAAAGGTAATCATTTTCATCCCCGGGCAGACAGTCGGGTAGGGGTTGGGGGGACAAAAAAAATTCCCCGTACAGGGGAATTCCTATAATGAAATGCATTTTCGGTATATGCGAATCTGGACTTATATCCTATGCAAACCAGTACAGGTAAGACAGGAACATCACCAGACCGATAAATCCGATGGCCAGCAGCGCTGTTTTCAGCGTTTCGTTGATGTGGACGGAGGAAAAAATCTTCTTCATACTAAAACATTTTTAGGGTGAAACCGAGTTGATTAATTTTGGAATTCAAAGGGGATCGGAATCAACAAAATGGTGGTTTCTCAACGATTTGGCGAAGAAGGTTGCCGGTATAAAGGGTCGTTGTCAGGGAAGAATATCCATGATGATCTTACTTCTGACATAAAATTAGAATAATTTTTCAAAATATGAAACCCCTTTTTACAGCTTCCCGGTATATACGCCGCAGTTAATCTGTATTTAGTTGCTAATCAATATATTGCATTTTTAGGTTTTTACAAAAAAACTCCAGCCTTTATGCCCTAAAGCTAAATAGCCGGAGTTGAAATAAGTTCTATCGGCAGCATTGTTTCACGACATAGTGAACAGATAGGCAAACGACAGGATAGCACAGAAGTACAAAATAGCCGTAATAAAGGTCAGGACTGTACTCTCTTTGGCCCCGAAGGCTGATGACCCGGATGTGTGCATTTTTTCCATACAGATTTGGATTTAGTTAAACAATGGTTCACACCGGGGCAATGCAACTGTCGTCGCCATAGGGTCCCGGATGAACAATCAAACAAGGGTTTTGAACAAATTGAATTGTATAGTTTTCGGAGGGTGGGATCGGGAACATAACCGATCTTCTTTACCTTTACAGACCTGCAAGGGTAAAAGAACATGTACGCGATAGTCGATATAGAAACTACCGGTGGTTATGCGGATAATAACGCCATAACAGAAGTTGCTATTGTGTTACATGATGGGAATGGGGAGGTTAAGCGTTATGAAACCCTCGTTAATCCCTGCCAGGCCATTCCCCGGTATGTGCAGGCGCTCACCGGTATCACCGATGAGATGGTGGCCGATGCTCCCATTTTCGAGGAAGTGGCGCCATTCATCTATGATTATTTAAAAGATTGTGTTTTCGTTGCGCACAATGTCAATTTCGATTATTCCTTTCTGAGTCATCAGCTGGAAGCCTGCGGTCTGCACCTGGATTGCAAAAAACTTTGTACCATCCGGCTAAGCAGGAAGATATTTCCGGGCATCCCCAGCTATAGTCTGGGCAATCTTTGTCAGCACCTGGGTATTTTTGTTGAAAACCGGCATCGGGCGGGCGGGGATGCCGACGCGACGGTCAGGTTGTTTGAAACCATATTGAAGGCAGGCGGTCTGGAGACGATCAGGGAAATGATCAGGGGTCGTAACCGGGAACAATACCTGCCGGTTAATTTGCCAGCCGTTCAGGTGCAGCAATTGCCACTTTGTCCGGGCGTCTACTATTTTCATGATCAGAAGGGGAAGGTGATCTATGTCGGAAAAGCCAGGAATCTCCGACAGCGCGTCGTCAGTCATTTCTCCAACAACAAGCCCGGTCGTCAAAAACAGGAATTTCTCCGAAATATCCATTCCATCTCGCATGAGGTCACCGGTACAGAGCTGATGGCCTTTCTGCTGGAATGTGTCGAGATCAAAAGGCTCTGGCCGGTGTATAACCGCAGCCTGAAAAGATTCGACCCGATATACGGTCTCTACGTCTACGAAGACCGTAATGGCTATTCCCGCCTGGTCGTGGAAAAAAGACGGCTTCAGCTGCAACCTGTTTATACCTTTTCACAGTTGGCCGAAGGCCAGCAGCTCTTACGCAGACTGGTCAGGGAATGGGAGCTTTGTCCAAAATTATGCTTCATTCAGACTGACAGCGATCCCTGCGAGGGTGTCAGATTGGAATCCTGTCATGGCGCATGCGAACAACGGGAGGCTCCGGAAACGTATAACGGCAGGGTAGAGGCGGCCGTCGCCTCGCTGGTCAAAAGCCTGCCCAGCTTTACGCTGTTAGATGCAGGGCGGCACCCGGATGAAAAGAGCTGTATCCTGATCGAACAGGGCCGTTTGTATGGAATGGGCTACCTGCCCGCTGATGCGTCTATCTCCGATACCCTGGAGCTAAAGGAGTATCTGACCCGTTATCCGGACTACGATTATATGCGGGGATTGATTTATCAGCACGCGGAACAATGGCCTGGCAAAAAGTTCGTGGTGACGGAATAAGCCGGACAGATCCGGATTCGGCAAGATCACGGAATAAGTTGGTTTAGTCCTTGCAGGAAATAGTCGCGGGATACCATTCGGGCGCCCAGGCTCTCCAGGTGCTCCGTATAGACCTGACAATCGATCAGCTGAACACCTTCGGTTTGCAATTTCTGCACATAACAGATAAAAGCGTATTTACTCGCATTGCTCACCTTACTAAACATGCTTTCCCCAAAAAAAACGTTGCCCATCCGGATGCCGTAAAGGCCGCCTATCAATTGTCCATCCTGCCATGCTTCCGCACTATGTGCATAGCCGGCAAGATGCAGGCGGATATAAGCCTCTCTGACCTCATCGGTGATCCAGGTACTCTCCTGTCCCCGTCGCGCCATGGTCTTGCATTGGCTGATCACCTGCCGGAAATCGGCATTGATGCGGAAATCAAATGCTTCGCGGCGGATCAGCTGTTGCATGCTCTTGCTGACCTTGAGTTCGTCGGGAAACAAGACGAATCGCGGATCGGGGCACCACCACAGGATATGACGGCCTTCGTACCAGGGAAAGATGCCCTTCCGGTAGGCTAGTAATAGCCGTTCTATCGACAGATCGCCGCCAATGGCCAATAGTCCGTCCGGCTCAGCGAATTGAGCGGGGGGGAAAACTAATTCATTATCGAGGATGGAGAGCGACATGATTTTATTCCTGCCGGGGGCTCAGGATCCGGAAAGAATTTCGACAGTAGCGCCGATGCCCCGCTCGGTGATGGCATCGCATTGGGGTTTCAACTCATCGTAAGAACCAAGTTTCACTGCATATTTTCCTTTCGTATGGATGAGCATGGCACATTGTTCGGCCTGTTCCTGGGAATGACCGCATACTTCCATCAGCGTCTCGATCACCCACTCGAAGGTGTTCACCTCATCGTTCCACACGACCAGGCTGAAAGGGTGGGCGTGGGCGGTCAGCACATCCGTATCCGCTTCTTCGCGGCCGAGAGGGGACACTGACCTGGGACTATTCAATGAAGTTGGGGCGCTAGGCATATCCCACAAAAATACACAATTCAGCTGCCTGTACAAGCGCAGCCTGTTTTTTCCTTGGAAACCCTATTCTTCCTATTTTTGCTGCTTATGACGGCTGAAAGAGAACTACGAATTACGAGCGTGCTGGAGAAAAGGCAGGATAACCTTATCGTCGTGCTGGAAAACGTATTCGATCCGCACAATATCTCTGCTGTTATGCGCACCTGTGATGCAGTCGGGGTACAGGATATATACGTTCTCAATACGCGGATCCCCCGGCACAAAAAATGGGGCGCCAAGAGCAGCAGTAGTGCCGCTCAATGGTTAACCATCCATCAGTATACAGATACGCATGAGTGCTTTGGCGAGCTGCGCAAAAGAGTCGACCGTATCTTTACCACACATCTGGGCAGCGATTCGGTGTCCCTTTATGACATGGAACTGACAGGACGCGTCGCCCTTATCTTCGGCAATGAACATTCCGGCGTCAGCGAGGAGATCCGTGTCCTTGCCGATGGCAATTTTATCATTCCCCAGATGGGCATCATTCAATCCCTGAATATCTCTGTTGCCTGTGCAGTTAGCCTCTATGAAGCTTTTCGTCAAAAGAACGCCGCGGGACAATACGACCGACGCGGACTGCCGCCGGCCAGGTACAACGAGCTGCTGACTACCTGGAGCAGGGGCCAGCTGGCAGCACCGGATGCGGACGATGGCGCATTGGAAACAGCCTTATAAAACTGAAATAGTATGCGTACCTCTATGATCCTTATGGCCTTTATCCTGTCCGGCCTGCTGGCCGCGAAACCGGTCGGGGATCCGCCGCCCACGATTCAACAAGTGAAGATCACGGATCTGGAATCCTATATTGCGAAGAGTGACCATCCCCTTATTATCAGTTTTTGGGCGACCTTCTGTGTTCCCTGTATCAAAGAGATCCCTTATCTCCAGTCCAATGTGGCGCGCTATAAAGATCAGCAGGTCGAACTGGTACTGGTCAGCCTTGACCGGCCTAACTATTACCCGACCAGGATCAGCGACTTCGCAGAAAAGAGTGGCTTTACCTCCCGTATCGTATGGCTCAATGAAACGGATGCCGGTTACTTTTGTCCAAAAATAAACGCCCGTTGGACAGGAGGCATTCCTTCTTCGCTTTTCATCAATAATAAAACGCATTATCGACGATTTTTTGACCGGCAGTTGACCGAGCCCCAGGTAGATCTTGAGATTAAAGAGATGCTTGCGGCCGCAGAGACTGGCCGTCGTTAACCATTTTGTTCGCCATCCAGCATCTTCATGTGATGTATGCTGACATTTAATTCATAGCCAATCAATAATACAAGGGAATTAAAATAGACGAGCAGCATCAGGATCATGACCGTGCCGATAGATCCATAAATTTTATTATACGATCCGAAACGGTTGACCCAAAAAGAAAAGGCCAGAGTGAAAAGGATGGTGAGTAAAGTGGCCAGCAGAGTACCTGGGGAAAATAGGTTCCACCTTTTTTTGACAGCCGGTCCATACTTATAGATGTAGGCAATGGCGAGGTAAAATAGCGGGATGACCACCACCCAACGCACAGTGCGAAACAACCAGCGGGCCTGGCGTTCGTTGTGATTAATATGGAGGGAAGTCAGCAGATTACGCAATAATTCCGCCTGGGTGACCAGGATAAGGATTGATCCGATGACCATACACAACACCAGCGTGGTCAGCTTGATGGCCATCCAACGCGTCTCCAGCGGATTTCGGCGAGTATTGTAGATGAGAGATTTGTTGAAGGATCGCATGATCCCCAGCATGGCGTTGGAAGAATAGAACAGCGCCAGGATGAAACCGAATGATAACAGCCCTACGCGGGGCTTGGTGAGGAAATCTTCCAGGAACTGGCTCACCAGCAGGTAGGTGTTTTGGTTAGGTGTGATATCTTTGGTTAATAGCAGGAGCTGACGTTCGATCTGCCGGGAGACCGGTAGATAGGGGATCAGAGTGCAGATGAAGATGGAGGCTGCGGGGATAGCCGTCAGGAAACTGAAGGCGATGGCCCGGGCTCTGTCTATCAATCCGACTTTTTTTACCTGGCTGGAAAAAAAGGAGATGATTTCGAATAGAGGCACGCCCTGGAAGCCGGGCAGGATAATTCTCTTGCTCTTTGCTGCCACGAACCGGAAGGCTTTACTGTTATAGAATTTTCGTTCGAGCTTGATCATATCCTTTACTTCTTCTTCAGGCTGTCGGCTTTGGCGCGGATCGCCATTTGCTTGTCCAGTGCAGCACGATAGGCCGCGGCATTGGCGAGGTGTTCCTTATAGGTGGCTGCAAAATTGGAGTAACCGGAAAAATCCGGTTTGGCTGCAAAATACAGATAGTCGGTGGCTGGCGCCTGCAATACGGCCTGGAGGGTCTGCTCGGAAGGCGTGCAGATCGGACCGGGCGGCAGACCTTCATACAGATAGGTATTGTACGGGGATTCTACTTTAAGGTCTTTGTCATAAATACGCTTCATCTCAAAATCGTGCAGGGCGAATTTGATGGTAGGATCTGCCCCCAGTTTAATCCCTTTCGCCATCCGGTTAAGATAGACGCTGGCAATCTTCCCCTTATCCGACTGCGCATTGGTCTCCTCATCGACGATCGATGCCAGGATGCTGGCAGTGATGGGGGTCAGCCCTTTGGCTTGCGCCTGTGCTATCCGGGCAGGTGTCCACCATGCCTTGTAAATTGCATGCATCTTTTTAAAAACGGCTGAGGCGGGTGTATTCCAGAAATAGGTATAGGAATTGGGCATGACGATGGCCATAAACGTATTGGTATCCACGCCGAAGGGGCGGAGGGAATCGTTATTGTGCATGAAGCCGGCCATGCAATCCGAATCGCACTCGAACTTTCTGCCGAGCGCCCCGGCCAGTCCATCCGTCGTCCGGAATTTGACGATGACCAGGTGTACCGGCGTCTGGCGGCCATTGTGCAGGGCCCGCAGGATATCCAGCAGGTTCTCACCTTTTTTGATCTCGTACTTCCCGGCCTTCATATTTTCGGGATAATTCATCCGACCTGCTACCAGGTTGAAAAAGGTCGGGCTTTTCAGTACGGTATCCTGTTTGATCACGTTCAGCAGCTGTTCATAGGTCATCCCGGTCCGGATATACAGGTTGTAGCTGTCATTGCTGAATGCCGTAGCGGGACCCAGGACGCGCCAGGCGACGAAAGATAAAGCCAGCAGGATAACGAGAAATACTACTAATAAGAATCTCTTCATAGGTAATCCGATTGTCGGACTAAAATAAATAAAAGCGGCCATCTCAGGAAACAAAAAATGCTGAGAGGACCGCCTTATTAAAGTTTATTCAGTAAGTATACCGGAATACCGGGATGATCGTGTGTATTATTTTTGTTGTGCGGGCGAATTTGCTGGGGCCGGCTGTTGGACATTTTGCTGCTGTTGCGCTGGGGCCTGCTGGGTCTGAGTAGCGTTAACCTTCTCAATGGTGCGAACATTGGTTCCGGTAGCCTTCGGAACAAAAATAGCGGAGAAGAGGCATAATAGGCCTACTACGGCCGCAAGTACCCAGGTTCCTTTTTCCAGGACATCGGTCGTTTGCTTAACACCCATTAACTGATTGCTGAAGCCGCCTACATTACCTGCCAGTCCGCCTCCTTTGGGGTTCTGTACAAGTATGATCAATCCAAGAACGATACTGGCGAGAATAATCAGGATCACGAAAAATAGCATATCAATGGCTGTTTAATTGTTCGATTTTGGCTGCAAAATACGCGCTTTTCCCGGGATCCAGCAAACTTAATTTTTCATATACGATGCGGGCCCGCTCCGGCATTCCCTGTTTGGCCAACACTTCCGCCATGGTCTCGGTCAGGACTTCCTTCCCCTCGATAGAATGAGCAGCAATGGATTGGACCTTCTGTTCGGCAACCCTGTCGTTGATGATCTCTTTTTCTTTCTGCGGCAGCCTGCGCATTACCCGCAGCCATTCGGTAAAGCTTTTCAGCTGCTTACCTAATTGATCGCTGGGATTTTCATCGACCGTCAGTTTGATCCCCTGTGAAGCAAAATAGTCGATCGTATGGTAGGGTTCGAATGTCAGAATGGGCTCGGCGGTCACTGTCGGAGCGGCAGCAGGCTCTTCCGCCGGGGCAACTGTCTCTTCCGCCGGGGCAACTGCCACTTCAGGAACAGGTAACTCTTCTGCTGGGGCGTGGATATCCTGGTGGTGGTGCTCGATTGCCGGCGGTTGCTCCTGAGGAGGCTCCGGAACGGATATTTCCCCGGCCGGGGCCGTCACCTGCTCCTGTTCTTCCAGTACGAAAGGCGACTCTTCGTCGCGGATGGGTTCGTCGGCAGGCAGAATGTGGGTATGAAAATCTTCGTTGATCTTTAGAAGGGATTCCCGCAGTAAGCGCGCCTCTTCGATGCTGTTCAGCAATTCCAGTGCTGCTGCCGGCTGCATGGCTTCTTCAGCGGGTGATACGGTATCCGGGGCTTCGATGGTGTGCGGTGTCGTTTCCTGCTTCTCGGCAAACGGGTGTTCGGGTGTTTCCAATTCTACTAACATCTCCGGTGTGGCCCAGATATCCTTTTCCTCCGGCTCCGGCAAGGGTGCTTCGATCCCGCCGTCGACCGCTGGCGAATCAGCTGTCTTTGCCTCCGGAGCATTCACCAGCAACCATTCCAGCCAGAAAGGATTCGAGAAATATAAACTGGTCTTTGCTGTCGTCCCGGTAAATTCACCGCTGTTTTCCGCCCGCAGTTTACGGGACAACAGGTAGTGCCCATACCCAAAAAAGGGGTATTCTTCCACAAAAGATTCCAGACGCTCCCTGGGGACGTCTGCCAGAGCAGTAACCTGAAAAAGATGCCGGATGGTGGTGGTCTGCATGAGATGATTCATGGTTGTCTTCTCTCCCAATTGGAGAAAAGCTTGTTAAAAATTTCATCTGTCAGGTTACTGGTGATGGTCGGCAGCAATGACGCCTCCGCATCTGTTATACTGGTCGTGGCGGGAAAATCGAAGTTTCGCGTCACGTCCGCCTCAAAATTTGCCGGCGGCACCTTTTTGCCGGTCGGGTCGAGATTGTTCTTAAAAACGATGTGCACAGTAACGCTCAACCGATTACTGGAGGCCTGCTGGTTGCTGATACCAGAAGTACTGTAGCCGTAATCGGAGATATAGGCCGTCACATCATAATCGGCATCTGATGCTTCTATTTGTGCGAGTTTGGACGCCTGGTTGTTGATCTTCAGCCGGATCGCGTCATTCAAGGCGGGGGCCAGCGCAGGATTCACGAGCCGGGCGCGGTTCTCTATGTAAGCAAGATGAATGCTCTTCACCTCCGGCGGGATCGAGGTGTCCTTGAAAGAATAGACGTGGCAGGAAGAAGCGGCGAGTGCCACCACCAGGCCGAGTGTGCAAAGTATTTTATTCATTGATGTCGTATTCCTTTAGTTTGCGATATAAGGTCCTTTCACTGATACCCAGGTCAGAGGCAGCATCCTTTCGTTTGCCCTTGTGTTTTTTCAGGGCTTTGACGATCAGTTCTTTTTCTTTGTCCATAATATTCAGTGATTCTTCAATTTCTTCGTGGTGATGAATATCGTCATGACCGTTCGAATTATGGATCATCACCGGCTGGCCGCTGGTAATGGACGGAGCCGGAAACATTTCCGCAGGCTTCGTCGCCACCAGATCATTGAGAAAGGCAGAGTGTTGTGTTGAAGCCAGCGCCGGATTCTGCACGATCTCCAGGAACATCTTCTTCAACTCCGTCACATCTTTTTTCATATCAAAGAACAGCGTGTACAGGATCTCCCGTTCATTTGAAAATTCATGGCCGCCATTCGAACCTGCGCCGTTGGAAGAATGCAGGACCATCGGCAGCCGGTTGGCCATGGATTCGGGAATAAAACGTCTCAACACTTCTGCCGTCACATGTTTATCTTCCGACAAAACGGAGATTTGTTCTGCAATATTTTTCAATTCCCGGACATTACCAGGCCAGGGATAGCTAATTAACCAATTTTTGGCATCTTCATCCATTTGCACCGGGGCCGTCTTATACCGTTCGGCAAAGTCTACGGCGAACTTACGGAATAGCAAAGGAATATCTTCCTTTCTGTCGCGCAGCGAAGGAACGCGGATCGGCACTGTACTGAGCCGGTAGTAAAGGTCTTCTCTGAATCTGCCTTTGTCCGTCAGTTCCAGCAGGTCCTTATTCGTGGCTGCGATCACCCGGACATCTGTCTTTTGCACTTTCGACGAGCCCACCCGGATGAATTCTCCCGCTTCCAGTACCCGTAGCAAACGGGCCTGGGTGCCCAGCGGCAGCTCTCCGATCTCATCCAGGAAGATCGTGCCGCCATTGACCGTTTCAAAATATCCTTTCCTGGAATCTACCGCCCCGGTGAACGACCCCTTCTCGTGGCCGAATAACTCCGAATCGATCGTTCCTTCCGGGATCGCCCCGCAGTTCACTGCAATAAAGGGATTATGTTTACGACCGGATAAAGAATGAATGATCATCGAGAACGCTTCCTTACCAACGCCACTCTCCCCGTTTATCAGCACGGTCAGGTCCGTAGCCGCCACCTGCACTGCCACCTGTAAAGCGTAGTTCAGCGAAGGTGAATTGCCAATAATGCCAAACCGGTTTTTGATTGATTGAATTTCCATAATTCCCCATCCTCATCTCCGGCGTCGGCCGGAAACTATTTAATGATTTAAGATAATAAAGCTGTTCCGATAAGGGTTCCCCCCGTACAATCTTCGACCTTTACCCGGACATAATCTCCCTTTTGATAAGAACCGCCTGCTTTCGGAAATACAACTACTTTATTCTGACTGTTACGGCCTTTCCAGTCTTCGGCGCTCCTTTTGGAATCGCCGTCGATCAATACCTCGAAGATCTTACCGATGTCTGCGCAATTATTCACCAGCGACAATTTTTTTTGCAGCTTGACAACCTCATCCAGCCTTCTCTTCTTTGTCTCTTCGGGAATATCATCTTTGTACCGGCGGGCCGCCAGCGTTCCCGGCCGTTCACTGTAAAAGAACATATAACTCATGTCATAACGGGCGTATTCCAGGAGGCTTAGCGTATCCTGGTGGTCTTCCTCCGTCTCCGAGCAGAATCCTGTAATGATATCCGTACTGAGCCCGCAGTCAGGCAGAATAGCGCGAATACGGTCGATCTTAGCGAGATACCATTCCCGGGTATAGGTCCTGTTCATCAATTGCAGTATCCTGGTGCTACCGCTCTGCACCGGCAAATGAATGTACCGGCAAATATTTTCATGGCGGGCCATCGTATGCAGTACTTCGTCGGTGATGTCCTTAGGGTGGGAGGTAGAGAATCTTACCCGCAGGGAAGGATCGATCAAAGCTACTTTTTCCAGCAGGGCGGCGAAGGTGACTACCGTATCGGTGGCGCTTCCGGGACCGGCCATTCCCGCGGCCTCTTCGCCGATCCAATAATAACTATCTACGTTCTGCCCTAACAAGGTAACTTCCTTATATCCGCTGTCAAAAAGGTCCTGGCATTCCCGGACGATAGAGATAGCATCCCGGCTTCTTTCCCGCCCCCGGGTAAAAGGGACAACACAGAATGAACACATATTGTTGCAGCCCCGCATGATGCTGACAAAGGCCGCTACGCCGTTGCTATCCAGCCTCACGGGAGAGATATCCGCATAGGTCTCCTCGCGGCTCAGCAGTACGTTGACTGCTTTCTGACCTGTCTCGGCTTCGCCGATCAGTACAGGCAGGGCACGATAGGCGTCGGGACCTACTACCATGTCCACCAGCCGTTCTTCCTGCAGGAATTTTTCCTTCAGCCGCTCGGCCATACAGCCCAGCACGCCGATCAGCATCCCGGGTCTGCTCCGCTTCACCTGGCGAAAAATATGCAGCCGGCTGCGCACCGTCTGTTCTGCTTTTTCACGGATCGAACAAGTATTCAACAGCACCAGATCCGCCTCTTCATAATTAGCGGTGGCGCCGAATCCATTATCATTCAGAATAGAAGCTACGATCTCGCTGTCCGAAAAATTCATCGCACAACCATAGCTCTCTATGTAAAACTTCTTACGGTAGTTCTGACTATCCGCAACCAATGGGGCATAAGATTCTCCCTGCCTTTCCTCATCATGCGATGATGTCCCCAACGATTCCAACATTGTTGATTCTACATTTAGGGGACAAAGATAAGTAGAAAAGGGATTGAATGTGACAAGTTGGCAGCATCAGGCATTCGATTTGATTCCATTTCTCCACAGGCCAAAGACATCATTCTAGACGAATAATAAATATTTGTCATATATTTTATTTTGATTTTTCCTTAAACTGATTTTGCTGCGGTAGCTTTTCTGTCACCTGAAGTTGAATCTCACTCCTGCTAAAAATTGTCTGGGTCGCAGGAAATACTGGCTTTTGATAATAGAGTTACTGGAATTGGAAATGGTATTGTACGATTTATCGTCCAGCAGGTTGATGCAGCTTAATGAAAAGTCAAGTTTTTTCTTATTGAGGGAATAGGTGTACCTCGCATTCAAAAAGGCTTGATCCTTATAGTTATTAGCATAATATTCGGGGGTGATGGTGAGCATCTGATCGGGCAAAGGGAAAAAATTGATGTCGAGCTTTTGAGAAAGGGATGTGACGTTGGACAGGCTTTGATGCTGCAATTGACTGTTTGTCAAAGAAGCTGAAAGATGGTAATTGAAATCGACGAAGTTCAGAAGGGCGTTGGTAACATTAAGTTTGCCCTCATAGCTCTGAGCTTTTATTTTGGTTGCCAGGCCATCCAGGATTTCCGGAGTGGAAGCCAAAATGACGTCGACCTGCATATTGAACGTCATTTTCATTCCGGAAAAGTACCTGCCGAATTTTAATCTGTTGGCAATCGATTGTTGCATATTGTTCAACGACAAGTATTCGACCAGCGTTTCTCCGAGAGAGTCTATTACATCATTTGATAAGTAGGGGTTGTATGTACGGGTATATGCAACGGACAGCGCGGCAATGGTTGACCTTGCCGGATCATTAAATTCCAGACCTATGGAGCTGGTCCAGTTGTTGGTCTGATTAAAATTGCCAATGGTCGATCTTTGGAGGGCCTCATAAGATGTCATGATCAGGGACCGGTACAATGCTGAAATATCTGGATATTGATTTGATAATTCGCTCGCAAAGGATAATCGCCATAGCGGCGCAAAATTATATTCAAGCCATAGATGCGGACTGGCATTGAATTTCGTCATGGGATCTATTCTACTGGAATCATTATTGCCATTTAATGACAGGTTAACAATGCTCAAAGGCGCTCCGATATCAATTTTGAGCCCCGGTCTTTGAAATTGCACTTCCGGTGAAACGTATCCCTTATAGGTGACATATCTTAAGCCATTAGTCGTTTCATTTTTTGTCAGGGATAAAGTACCCGTGTCGGAACTCAGCGTGCTGTTAAGCCATTTTTCATCAAAGGTTATGCCGGCTTTCGTTACTATGGTAAAATGGCCTGCGCCGATTGTGAAGCCAACGTTATCGTCAGTATAGAGGCGTTTATACCTGACGGATTGCATTGCCTGGTGATAGTCGGTGCTGTCGTTTAAAAGGGCGGTAAAAGGGCCCGGACTGACAGATAATGTTTGTGGGTCCTGTGAGTATGAAACTGTAGAACCCAGCAGGATGAGCTTTTTGCCCCAGAACATGGAAGAGGCAAAAATATTGGTTGCCAAAAGAGATTGAGCGTTATTTTTTTGCACGATATTGGTGGTATCATCCCTGAGATCGCTGCCCGCGTTATTTTCCCATTTTTTTTCGAAGGACAATTTGTCCATGATAAAAACAGATCTCGTGTTTTCCGATAAGATGAAACGTCCTTTTACATCATTAAATTGATATTTGTTGTTGATGTCTTCCCCGGTATTTACATTTTGTTCGGGGGTGTAAATAGTGGTGGTGGATGCAAAGGCTTTCTTTTGAATATCGTTATAGTATGAGATATTGCCTGTTAACTGGATATTATTGCTGAATTGTTTAAGCATGTTGGAACTAAACAACTTGATATTGTTATTCATCCATCTGCTTTCATCAAAAGGGGGTATAGGTGCATCCGGAATGCCGGTAAAGTGAGTTTCGCTTTGGGCCGTACCGGTATCAGTGAACAAAAAAAGATCATTCCGTGTTAATGTGTTCAATTGTTTAGCAACATCATTTCCGGTATTGTTGGCCTGGAAGGAGTTCAATATCTGGAAAGATTTATTAAAGGTCATAGGGGTCAGATTCGCATCCCATAAAGCAGGTGCTGCTCCCGCCGCCAGGTGCCCGCTACCCGTTGTGACGTATTTCTTCAGCTGAACATTCAAAGAGGTTTGATTGGAAGCTATGAGCGAATCGAACATCTTAATGGGTTGATCGTGCTCGATAATC
>JAMFSL010000257.1 GCA_026225275.1 Puia dinghuensis | reverse complement strand
TGTGGGGCCTGAGCTGGCGGCAAAGGTGTTGAAAATATTTCATGTCGACAGTTGGGAGTGCGGTAGTCAGAACTGGTCACCGGTGTTTAGGGAGGAGTTTCGGCGGCGGCGGGGATATGATTGTCTAGCATGGCTGCCGGTTATGGCGGGTATTCCGATGGGCTCGGCCGATAGTTCCGAGCGATTTTTGCATGATATACGGCTGACCATTGCGGAATTGCTTCACGATGAGTTTTATGAGACTATGGCGCGGCTGGCGCATGAAAAAGGCTGCCTCTTCAGTGCGGAGAGCGTAGCGCCGACCATGACCAGCGATGGCATGCTGCACTATAGCGTTGCGGATCTGCCGATGGGAGAGTTCTGGTTGCGCAGTCCGACGCATGACAAGCCCAACGATATGCTGGATGCTATTTCCGGGGCGCACATCTATGGAAAGCCGATCGTTCAGGCCGAGGCTTTTACCGAATTGCGGGAGGCGTGGGATGAATATCCGGGGATGCTGAAATCTTTACAGGATCGGAATTATGCGTTGGGCATCAATCGGATGGTGTTCCATGTCTTTGTGCACAATCCGTGGCTGGACCGGAAGCCGGGGATGACGCTGGGAGGGGTGGGGACTTTTCTTCAGCGGGATCAAATCTGGTGGCCTGCTGCTTCCGCCTGGGTCGATTATACGCGGCGTTGTCAGTGGCTGTTGCAACAAGGGGCACCGGTGGCCGATATTGGCGTCTTTACGGGAGAGGAACTTCCGCGACGGGCGGTGTTACCGGAGAGGTTGGTGAGTACGCTGCCGGGGCTGATGGGTTCGCGTCGGGTGGTTGCTGAAGCCTTGCGGCTGGCTAATACCGGGGAGCCGACGACGAAAGTACCTAATGGAGTAGTGCGTAGCGCGAATATGATTGATGTTTCCGAGTGGATCGATCCGTTGCATGGGTATGCTTACGATTCTTACAATGCGGATGCATTGTTGCGGCTTGCGTCGGTTCGAAATGGGAGGGTAGAATTTCCGGGAGGCGCCAGCTATGCATTGCTGGTATTGCCGGGGACCTATCCTTTGTCACCTGATCCGGGGATGATCAGTGCTGCGGTGGCTAGGCGGCTGCTGGAGCTGGTGCGGGAAGGGGCGACTTTGCTGGTGGGTGATCCGAGGGCGGTTGTGCATTCTACCGGGCTGGTACATGCGGCGGCGGATGATTCGGTGGTTCGGGAGGTGTTTGGTGAATTTTTGAGCGGTGGTGGCCGGGTTGTGTCTGTGGGGAAAGGACGAGTGATCAAGGGGCCTTATACTGATAGTACATTAGATATGATCGGGGTGGCGAGGGATTTTATTGCGATGGAGGATACGGCGCATTCGCGGGGGGTGCATACGGGAGATGGGCCGATGGCGGAGGGGGTGGCGTATACGCATCGTGTTTTGGGGGGTGCTTCGGGTGCTCTGGGCGCTTCAGGTGCTTCGGGTGTTTCGGGGGCTTCAAAGGAGGATATTTATTTTGTGTCCAATCAGACTGATCGGCCGCGGCGGCTGGTCTTATCTTTGCGGGATTCGGGGCGGATACCGGAGAAGTGGGATGCGGTGACGGGGAAGATAGATAGAGTGTACGGTTGGGAGTCGCAGGGCGGACGGACAGTGATGCCATTGTATTTGCCGGCAAATGGATCGATCTTTATAGTGTTTCGAAAAGCGCTCCTGCGTATACAGCCTAATATGCTGCTGCCGGGGGTCATTCACAGGGATATCGACACGGACCCGGAGTGGATCAAGGATTTGCAAGGGCCATGGACGGTGACGTTCGATACTGCCTTCCGGGGACCTCTCGGGGCGGTACGGTTAGACAGTCTCATGGATTGGAGCCGGCATCCGGATTCGGCGATCCGGTATTATTCGGGTCGGGCGGTATATAGTATGAGTTTCGATTGGACGGGTCAAGCCGAAGGTTGCATGCTGAATCTCGGCAGGGTGGCCGATGTGGCGCGGGTGACGTTGAATGGGGTGGACTGCGGGATCGTTTGGACGTATCCTTACCGGGTGGACGTTTCTCACGCGTTGCGGCAGGGGGTGAATGAATTGCGGGTGGAAGTGTTTAATACCTGGGGGAATAGGTTGGCTGGGGATGAGCGGTTAACGGAAAAGGCGACGTGGACGCCGGTGCCGTATAAGGGAGATGGGGGATTGCCCGGGGGGTTGCTGGGGCCGGTGAGGGTGGTGAAGTGAGGATTATTCACTACTCCGCTCGCAGACTATCGACCGGGTTGGCGACCGCTGCCCGAATAGCTTTATAGCCCACCGTTATCCAGGTGATGATGACTGAAAAGCCTATTGCCAGGGCAAAAACTCCCAAACCCAGGGACACATGGTAATAAAACCCGTTTAGCCACTGATGCATGAAATAATAGCCCAGCGGGGCCGAAATTAAAAAAGCAATTCCCAACAGCGCGGTCCATTCCTTTGAAAACATATATACAATACTTTGCACCGATGCTCCCAACACCTTTCGGATGCCTACCTCCTTTGTTTTCTGCATTGCCATAAAGGAAACCAGCCCATATAAGCCCAGACAGGAAATAAAGATCGCGAGAAACGAAAACACCTTAAACAACTGTGAAATGATCAGTTCCGTGTGATAGAAAGATTCGATCCGGTCGTCCAGGAAATTGAGGTCATAAATATAATATGGATAAGTACCGGTAAAGATCTGATGAATTTTGCTCAGCGTGGCACTCATCTTATCGGCATCCATCCGGAAGGCTACAAAATTATAGGCGTCCTTATTGGACAGCAGCACCAATGGCACTACCGCATCGCGTAATGACTTACTGTTATAATCGTGAATGACGCCGACAATGGTATACCTGAACGCATTGCCGGGATCGAATGCAATGGTTTTGCCCAATGCATCCCTTGATGATTTCAACCCCAGACCTTTTACCAGGGTCTCATTGACCATCACCTCCCTCATCGAATCCCCAGGATAAGGGATACGCCCTTCCGCCAGGCTGATTTGAAACGTACGCAAATAACCAGTATCGGCAAACTGCTTGGCTACGCTGAAATCCTTTTTAACAGGATCATTCCCGAAATAAATATCACCATAGGCGCTTCCCCAGCTCGCCGGTGCATCCATGCAGAGACTGGCCGCTCTGACACCGGGCACGCTTAAGAATTCGTTTTTCAGATAGGCATATTTTTGCTTGTCCAGGCTGTCGCTGGGTAGTTCCAGCATAGCCACCGCTTTCTTTTCAAACCCCATCGGCTGGCTGCGGAAAAATTCCATTTGCCGGACGACCACCAGCGTACCGATGACCAGTAATTGGGCAATGACGAATTGTACGATCACCAGACCTCGCCGCAGAGTAATGCCGCCGACTACTTTGGCGGTAATCTTACTCTTGATCGCTTCCGCAGGGTTGAAACGGGATAAGATCATCCCGGGATAAAAACCCGAAAGTAAGGTCACCACTACCCCAGTAATCACCAGGAATAGCAGGATGGAGGGATTTTGCCATAGATCGAGACTCAACGCCTTTTTCATCATCTCTCCCAGGTAAGGGACGGCGAGCCACGCCAGCATCGTTCCCAGCACAACTGCGATAAGACTGATCAGGGCAGTCTCCTGCAGGAACTGGCTCAGCAGGCCGGTGCGCGTGCCCCCCAGCACTTTTCTCACCCCTATCTCTTTGGCCCGGCTGACCGACTGCGCTGTCGCGAGGTTAATGAAATTAATACAGGCAACCAGCAGCAGAAAGCTGCCGATGATCCCTAACGCCCAAAGCTCCTTAGGTGGCAATGCGTCCCCTTTCCAGGTACCGAAACGTGCATCGAGATGTATATCCTTTAGTGGCTGAAAAGACAGCGAGACCCGCGTAGCGCCTTTCACCAGATCCGCAGGGTAATATTTACTGACGAAGCGGGGTAACTGTGCCGCGGCAGTCTGGATATTCTTCCCATTTCCCAGCAAAATGTAGCATTCCGAGCTCCAATTTATATTACTCCATTCGTGGGTGTCTGCGAAACTCTGTCGATTAATTTCTCGGAACGTGGCATAAGATGCTCCGATACTGACTGGAACATCGGTATTGTCAGGAAGGTCTTTAAAAACGCCCATTACTTTTAACGGTATACGGAAAGACCATAACTGAATCATTTTGCCGATCGCGTTTTTCGGGTTGCCGAAAAAAGTAGTAGCCATGCTTTGGTTAAGCACCACGGTGTTCGGCTCATTCAAAGCGCTGGCATTCCCCTCCAGCCAAACATAGTCGAAGAGGTTATATAGCGAAGGCTCGGTAAAGAATAGCCCGTCATTCTGTTTGAAAACATGCTCATCCTCAAGCCCTCGCGGTCCCGGAACATGTATCTGTGCGCCGCCGACATTCCACAAGGCCGCCACTCCATCGAACTGCGGAAAATCAAGCCGCATGGCGTCCGGCAGCAAAACAGGTACGGACCCTTCACGCTCCACTACCTCGCCATTGGCGTTTTTGGTAATTGTGCTGGTAACCCGGAAAATTCTGTCCCGCCTGGACTGAAATTCGTCATAGCTCAGCTCATAATGCATCACCAGAAAGATCAGCACGCTGGCCGCGACGCCGACTCCCAGCCCGGCAATATTGATGATAGAAAAAGCCTTTTTTTTCCAGATATTCCGGAGGGCGATTTTGAAAGAATTTTTTAGCATAAGACAGATTTGCCCCCGTAAAGTAGCCAAGCCGATGCCACATTCATATTAGCTTGTAAATCAAATAATTGTAGTTATTCGTACGCTGCAAACTGTACGGTTTTGATACTTACCCTGTTCATTTTTTTATTCTTTTACTTCTCGGTTTAGTCATGATTGTAATTGATAGCGGACCACGCTCCAGAAGGCATCTAAAGCTATGATACGCGGTTTTAAGAAAGAAATGATTGCCGGCCAATCTTCGTTTTTAAACAGATTGACGCCTGGCAATTGTTTTTGAATAATGCTGATTGTTCTTCCCTGTTCATCTGATGTATCCTGCACCCAGGTCCAGTCCTGCTCTTCTACTGTATCTTCGAAGATTTTTTTCAACTGGACGAGGCGATCAAAATATGTGGCCTGCTTGTCCTGATCGGGATGCTGCACTTCAATAGCGATCCATGCCTGTTTGCTGTCGGCGTCCATTTTGAAGTGGACATGCTTGTTGCCTGTCTTGTAGTTTAACCAGCTTATTTCTTCGCCATCGGCCGATAATACCGGCTTCATGTATCTTCCGAATGTTGTCCAAAATGCCTGTTTTTGTTTGGATATTTCTTGTTTTGTGTACATGGTGCGCTCATCAGCTTTTTCGTTGTAGATATTGTGCCGTTTTGCTTCGCTTTTCCTTTGCCACGTCCGCCGGGGTCCCGGCCACTATGATCTTGCCGCCTTCGTCGCCAGCACCGGGACCGATATCGATCACCCAATCGCTGCGGCGAATCACGTCCATATCGTGTTCAACCAGGATCACCGTGTTGCCTGCATCGACCAACCGGTCCAGTTGAATAAGCAACTTTTTTACGTCGGCAGGATGGAGGCCAGTGGTAGGCTCATCCAGGATATACAAGGTCTGGCCCCGGCTAAGGCGCTGTAATTCCGTGGCTAACTTTATCCGTTGGGCCTCGCCGCCGGATAACTCAGTCGCAGGCTGGCCCAGTCGCAGATAACCCAAACCAACCTCCTGCAGTGTCTCCAGGCCCCGGCTGATAGCCGCGTCATCGATAAAGAACTCCCTTGCCTCATCCACATTAAGGCGAAGCACTTCGGCAATATTCTTGTCCTTGTAAGTCACTTCGAGCGTAGCCGCGTTGTAGCGTGTCGCGCCGCACACAGGGCAGGGGGCATATACACTCGGCAGGAACAATAGCTCCACCATCACAAAACCCTCGCCCTGGCAATTCTCACACCGACCCTTTCCCACATTGAACGAAAACCGCCCCGCATCATAATGCCGGGACTTTGCCATCTTAGTCGCGGCAAACAGCTTGCGCACACCATCGAATAACCCCGTATAGGTAGCCAGATTAGAGCGTGGTGTTCTGCCGATTGGCTTTTGGTCAACCACCACCAACCTTTTAATCGCTTCCAATCCGGCAACGATCTTTCCTTCCGGCGCCGGTGCCGTCTCTTCCTGCAGCGCATCCTCGGGAGAAGTTTCATCCTGTACTTCCACCGACTGCCCGAGCCCCTGAGCTACCAGGCTTACCAAGGCATGGCTCACCAAACTCGATTTGCCGGAGCCGGAAACACCGGTCACCGACGTCAATACACCCAAAGGAAAGGCGGCATTCAACCCATCAAGGTTATTGATCCTGACATCACTCAATTTCAGCCAACCACGAGGGGACCGGTATTCGATCTTCTCCAAACCGAAATCACCGAATAAATAGGAGCGCGTATGTGAATTTTTTACTTCACGAAGTCCCTCCAGCGGGCCGCTATACAGAATTTCACCGCCATTCTCACCCGCATCGGGTCCTACGTCCACTATCCAATCGGCATGACGAATGATCTCCAACTCATGCTCCACCACAAAAAGTGAATTTCCGGCGGCTTTCAGCTTATCTAGTGCCCGCAATAACGCTTCCGTATCCGATGGATGAAGTCCTGCCGAAGGCTCATCCAGCACATAAACCACGCCGAACAGATTGCTGTATACCTGTGTGGCCAGTCGCAGCCTTTGGAGTTCGCCCGGCGAGAGGGTAGGCGTACTCCGTTCCAGCGTCAAATAGCCCAACCCCAGATCGAGCAATACGTGTAACCTGGCTACCATATCCCCGGCGATACGCTGCGCTACCATCCCTTTTTCATCCTGCCTGGCAGCCACCGATCCGTCGACCACCGCCCCACCAACATACGGTTGAAATGTAGCTACCAGCTTCTTCAGCGGCACCCTCGACATATCCGCAATATCCAGTCCCGCAAACTTCACCGCCAAAGACTCCGGCCGTAGCCGTTTGGCATGACAGGTAGGACAGGCTGAGCTGATCATATATTGTGATACGCGCTTCTTCATCATTGCGCTCTGGGTATTGGCAAACGTATGCAGTACGTATCTTTTCGCGCCGGTAAATGTCCCCATATAGCTTGGCTCCATTTTACGTTTGATCGCCTGCTGTACTTCTTCCCGGGTAAATCCCGCGTATACGGGCACGGTAGGCTTCTCCTCTGTGAACAAGATCCAGTCCCGGTCTTTTTTTGAAAGATCACGCCAGGGAATATCTACATCGTATTCCAGCGTCGTGAGGATGTCCCGCAGGTTCTGCCCCTGCCAGGCTAAAGGCCATGCAGCGATCGCTCGCTCGCGTATCGTCAGTGAATCATCCGGCACCATCGATTTTTCGGTTACCTCATATACTTTTCCCAATCCATGACAAGTAGGACAGGCACCTTCCGGGGTGTTCGGGGAGAACCCTTCAGCGTAAACGATGCTTTGTCCTTTTGGATAATCGCCGGCCCGGGAATACAACATCCGCAGCAAATTCGAGATTGTCGTCACCGAGCCCACGGAACTACGGGTCGACGCGCCGCCCTTCTGTTGTTGCAAGGCTACTGCCGGCGGCAGACCCTCGATAGCCTCTACCTGCGGGACAGGCATCTGGTGAAACAACCGCCGGGCATAGGGCGAGACCGACTCCAGGTAGCGACGCTGTGCCTCCGCATATAAGGTGCCGAAAGCCAGTGAGGATTTTCCCGATCCCGAAACCCCTGTAAAAACCACCAGCGCATCCCGCGGGATCTTCAGGCTAACATTCTTGAGATTATGCTCCCGGGCACCCCGGATATGAACGAATCCTTTTTCAGCGTCTGATCTTTTTGCCATAGCACAAAGATCGCAAATTCAATACCCCCATCATCGACCTTGCTGCAACTCTTACCTGACTCGAAACCGGACACCTGTTCGCTTGAAACGGACACTTTTTTTTTGCCCAAAATCACAACTTGCTGATCCTCAGTGGCCCTACTTTTCTGGCACCACGTTGGAATCATACCAAACATCTCAAAACAATAAAACTTAAAAAATATGAAACGCTCATTCAACCAAATCGCACTCATCGCCGTCTTTCTTCTGACTCTTGGTGTTACCACCAGCTTTGCTGCTGGCGGCACAGACAACGGCGGAGTTACCGCTTCCTTCCGCAATGACTTCAAACAGGCCGAAATTCTGTCTACCGAGTTAAGCAAGGAACACACAAAGATAACCTTCAGGATGAACGGCATGATTCTTTTTGCCTTCTATAACAGCAACGGAGAGTTGCTGGCCATAAGCCAGAATATCAAGCCTTCGCAGCTGCCCATCAGCCTGTTGATGCCGATCAAACAAAAATACGCAGATTGCTGGATCACCGACTGCTTCGAATTTGACGCCAACGGATCCACCAGTTATTATATTGTACTGGAAAATGCCGACACTAAACTCACTCTTCATTCCGTCGGAAATGACTGGGAAACGCAGAGCAAAATCACCAAAAATTAGCTGTCAGCCTTTATACCGGCCCCGCATTCACGGCGGGGCCTTTTCTATTGCTGCAATTTCCATTTTGCATACCGCTGCGCCAGAAAGGTCGAGCCTGCCGCCTGGTACTCAGGTGTATTCAGGGTAAAATGATCTCCCGGGTAATACCCGAAGACAAATTGCGTATTCAGCTTCTTCATTTCGTCATCCAGCATATGCACGGCATAGTTCAACAGAAAATTGTCCTGGTTGCCGACCGACACCCGGATCTTGCCCTGCAACCCCTTTTCCAAAGCCGACCAGTTGTTGCGCAGATAGGCGCAGATATCATAGGTCTTCCAATGCTCAAAACAAGACTTGTCAATAGCCCCCGTCACCGGGTCGCATATCGGCACCGGCTGACCATCCGATCCCTTCGCGCTGAACACCTGGTTGAACGAATGCATCTGCTCGCCCCGATAGAGCACAAACTCCTGCTGGTAAGATTGTTTCATCGTCGCAACCGGGAAACGTCCCGCAATGGTCGCGACGAGATGCTGGCTTCCATCCTTTGCGTAATAGATATTGTCATCCTCGTACAAATTGACCCGCTGAAAATTCCGGAAATCGACGGGGTCGGGTGAGCTTGACCAGCAACCCGCAAATACATCCGGATAGTGTGTCTGTAACCAGAGCACCGTCCAGCCGCCGCTGCTATGCCCTTTTACGAATCTCGCTCCATTGCAGCGATAGGCCCGCTCCAATTGGGGAATGAATTCCTTAGTCAGTGCATCTCCCCAGGGACCATTGTTATCGCTGTTGGCATACACAGAGTGACCACCGGCGCAATTGCCATCCAAGTAGACCGTGATGCAGGCGACAGTATCAAATGGCATGCTAAAAGCCGTCGTATCGCCCGAATACCGGTGATAGTCTCCGCCATAGCCGGATACAAGAAACAACACCGGGAATTGCCGTTGCGGCTGAGTGTAATACTCCTGGGGTAACAACACCACTGCATCGACGGTCATCGGTCTTCCCTGTGATTTCGACAACAGTGTTGATGCAGCCTTTAGCTCCTTCACAAATTTCGTATCCGTAAATTTCGGGTGCACCACGACCTGGTCACAACTCAGCGTGAAGGATGTCTTAATATCTTTCGTCAATTTGGCTTTTAGAGGTAAAGAATACAGATTGCCGGGGCTCTCCGCAATCGCTCTCCCGCCCAGGTTTCTATCCCAAACAGCCTGAACATAGTACTCGCCCCTTTCTATATCAGATAGCCTGACCGGATAGGCCGCTGCCCGATCATCGAATACAATGGAAGTACCTGGCTTAATGTCCCGCACGTCCATCGAAAAGCAGGGGAAGGATTCGAGATCGGCCATGCCGTCCTTGGGATTTCTGTTCTCCTTGTTCATGTAAAGGATCACCTTTCCGGTAAATGGACCGCTAAAAGCGGTAGCCGGATAGCTGACCTGGAATGTCTGGGCGCTCCCTGCCGCGTAAAGGAAAGCGGCGAAAAATAAAAGGAAGTATTGTTTTAGCATATCGGAAGATACATAGAAACGGAGTATCGAATTGAGAATTTAGCCAGGATAAAAATTGACTTAGTCACCTTCCAGTATTATTTCTTCTATTGAGGAAGTTGGGCTAAACATATAGGGGAAAAAGAACCGTGCTGCGTTCTCCGCATCAAAGACGGGCATGGGTGAGTCCTGGTAAACTGTCCCGGCGGCATTTTTTGCGAGCAGCGCGCGGGTATGAGAAATGGACAGGTCGAGCAACGAAATAATGGACTTTTCCGGCAGGACGATCATATTCTCCTCATTAACGAATCCAACTACATTATCGATCTCATATATATTCTGTACCTGAATGTCCAACAGGGTATTTTCCGGCGAATGCTCCGTACCGGCATAGTGAAAAGAAACCCGGATAATCAACGCTATCGTATTATCATCAGCCTTGAATCCCAATAAAGGGTTCAACTCAATTTTTATCAATTTCTCCGGGTCCGGATCATGAAGATTTTCATTGACATAAAAAGTTACGTCTTTAATTCTCTTTATTTTTATTTCAATCTTTTCTTCAGCCATTCTTTTAAGGTTGTTGTACAAAACCGCTAATCGACTTTTCCGCCCGTTCAGCTATCTGATACGTAGCAGGCAAAAGCTTTGCAATATTTAATGAAGACTCGAATCCTTTCATTCCGTTAAATGTAAAATGCTGGACGGGTTTAAAGTCCTGTCGGTAGATCTCTTTTTTCCCTTGCGCATCATCGGCAATATATTTTTCCGCATCGACAAAATGCACGATCGGAACTTTATCGAAGGCCAGGGACAACTCCACCAGTTTGCTGATTTTATGATCAAAATCTCCATTCAATACCTGCGTGATATAGCCCTTCGACACACCCAGCTTTTTTGCGATGGCTGTTTTAGTCAGTTTGTTTTTGGTCCTGAAATTTTCGATGAGACTAAATAGCTGAAGCTGGATTTCGGCCATCCAATATTCAGGGCTTTTTAGCAGTTCGCTTCTTTTCATTGTCTTGCTTTTTTTGCGCTATAAATTCCGCCTTCAAGCTCCTGAAGGCGGCGATATCTTTATCCTGTGTATT
Source organism: Puia dinghuensis (assembly GCA_026225275.1). Classification (GTDB taxonomy): domain Bacteria; phylum Bacteroidota; class Bacteroidia; order Chitinophagales; family Chitinophagaceae; genus Puia; species Puia dinghuensis_B. Next base: position 3,671 of record JAMFSL010000257.1, on the reverse strand, counting down.
TTTATACCCCAAAACGGGTAGAACTTTTGAACATGAAGAGCGTGAGGACGTAATGAAGCTAGAAATTGAAATTCGTGCTGACCCGCAGCCCGACGCTGGAGATATTCGGATGATCCAGGTAGGTGAAGCGTTTGACGAGGTCGAGCCGGATAATGGTCAATATATTACAGATACCGACGCTGCCTTCGACATATGGCTTCGCACCCAGCCCATAAGTGCTCGTCAGTCCATTGGTCAGCGGGAATTTCATCTGGGCGGGATTGTCCATCGGGTTGTTCTCGTTTCGCAGTCCACCATAAAGAACTTTGGCGGCAATGACCTCTCTCCATTTCAGCCGCTTGAATCCCGGGATCTTGTTGAAGAAAAAGCCATTGAAGAAATGGTCGACGTTGATCCCCGCATAGTGGTCGCTTACAAATTCCCCGATATCCATCATATTGTAAGCATTCTCAGTATAGAAATACGATTGATTAGCGGGTTGAATGATCAACAGCGGAAAGGGCAGATTGCCGCTGAGATAACCGGCATCAAAAGTGATATCCGCATAGCCGAATGGCCCGGCATAGGCGCGTTTGTAGATATTAAAGTGAAAGGCGTCATATTTGTATTGCCCGCCGAACAGCCCCTGGATACCTTTGGCATATTGAAAAGTAAAAATGGGATAGCGATTGATGATATTGGCCCTCCCCGCTCTGTTTTGGAAGAATTCTTCATGTGGCGCCCAGCGGAGGGTGACCGATGCCTCACTGGTCGTTAGCTGCCGGATGCTGTCGAACTCATCCGGTTGCGGCTCGAAGATGTAATTAAGCGTTCCGGTCGGATACTGCTGCCAATACTTAAACCCGAAGTTATACGAGAAATGGCTGCTATATTCATGGATATACGATACCCGGACGATATGATTATACAACCATTTGGAATCATCTCCTCTGGTGAACGAGGAAAAGAAAGTATTTCCCTGCGAGAATGCATTCTCCTGCCCCAGACTACGAACGTCATTCAGATAGCTGACCTGAAAATAATGAAAGGGATAGGTATAAATAGACTTGTTATTCAGGGCATAGGAGAGGGCGCCATAATATTTCCAACGCTGATCGCTAAACCCATAGGCTGCATAGCCTTCGGCATAATAGCGCGTACTAAGCTTGGTGTTGGTTCGACCACCCAGCCGCAATCGCGTCCCCTCGATCTGGTCAAAAGTGTAAAAGCTGCCGATTGGCCCGATGTCGATCTTTCCTGCCGTTTTATACCCGGCCGTAAACGCTGTGGCATAATCCATCAGCCGGTGATAGGAACGCATGTTCTTCAGGCTGTCGGTGTTTGAGTACGTTTTCAGTTCCGACTCGGTGAGCGGTACGGGCCTGTCCCCGAAAATACTATCGGCCTGGTGCGCCGTCTCCCGCATGGTGTCAACTGCCGGACCGCTGAAGGCTACCTGAGGAAGGGCTATATGACTGATCTTATCGAATTTAACGACCCGTTCGCCGACCATACCCGGAGTACCGGGCACTGCACTGAATAGGGCGATCACATCCGAATTAGCCAATTGGTAATGTCCATCATCACCCTTTTTAAAATCCTGGTTCACCGAAAACTCCCGGATATAATTGAGATTGATATGTTTGCTGACCCCTAAATGAACGCTCGGGACAGCATAGTTGTCATCGATATTGACATAGAGATCGCCGCGGAACAATAAGTCCTCGGGGTTACGCGGGGTAAAATACAGGTGTACGATCCTCTGTCCGTTCTCGACTGTTGTATCCCGAATAAAATACATATAAAAAGTAGGCGCGGCATCCGCTATCGGGCTGACGAATTGCATGGTGAACGCGTCAATCGGACTGCTGTAAATATTGATGTCTTCATAGAGCCGGTTCAGCAACTGGCTGATCCCTTTCATATCGATAAACTCCCCGAAGTCTACGCTCTTATGCCCAATGACGATCTTTTTTGTCTTCTCAGGGTGCTTTCGATGGAAATTCTGGGACAGTACTTCTTCGATATAGACCGGGACGAGCGATTTTCCCGGCAGCAGCGTAGTATCCTTATTCTCAAAAAGAAAATGATATTTCTTCAGCAATTTATTCCCTGCGATGATACGGGGAACTTTGTCTAGCAGCAGTCTGATCTTTTCATATTCCTCGTAAGAGGAGTAGGCTTCTCCATTGGGGCCATTGCGTTCTTTGTTTTCGATGACCTTGCGGATCAGTTCGACAGCGGGATTGTTCTTGTTGCGGTATTTGCCCGGCTTCGCTTTGACTACAAAGGCCTGGAGTGTGGTATAGGCTTTGGGCAGGAGAATGGTCAATGGCTGATCACCGAGGTCCCGGACAGGGATGGCAGTAGATTGATATCCTACGGCGGTGATTATTAGTTGAACTACGTTTTTATCCGTGTGAAGGGTGAATTTACCATCAAGGCCAGTCAGTACTCCGTGGCCGCCCTTTTTTATCCCGACGCTCACATTGGCCAGTGGTGTATGGGAAAGAGAATCCACAACGACCCCCTTGATCGTTCTCGCCTGCCCAAAACTAACACTGGATAGCAGCACGGCTAAAAGGAATGGAATAATCTGTCTAATTCTGGAAATTGGGTCGATTTTTTTTTAAAAATAAGGCAGATTTTAAGTTCGGCAATATAGTCAAATTAGTTGATCTTTAGCTCAATGTGACTTTCAGCCGCCTTATCAATCTCACATTGATCAGCGGTTCGAATTCGAATGGCCCTTCCACCAGCAAAATATGCTTGAAGCTGTGTGCCAAATGGGAGAGGGTATCGGCAGCCATGCGGATGGAAAAGGTCGCAGCCAGGCAGGTATGGGCCCCATACCCAAACGTCAGCAGGTCATGATTGTTGCTTCTGTGGATGTCAAAGGTCGCAGGGGCGGCAAACTTTTTTTCATCGCGGTTCGCCGCCGCAAGCACGATAAGAAGGGGTTGTCCTTTTTGAATCAGCTGGCCACCCAGGTTAAAATCCCGGGCAGCTATTCTGCGGGTATTATGAACAGGCGGATCATAGCGAAGTACTTCTGTGATGAATTTTGAAAAGAAAGAAGGATTGCCGATCATCGGATGCCGGCTGCCACCCTCATGGATCAATCGCAGGAGAGCATTCGTCAAAAGGCCTCTTCCGGCATCGTAACTCTGGATCAATAAGCCCAACAGGTTGCTGATGGTGTAGTCGAGCATCCCGTTTTGACATGCAGTGCGGGATGTCCAGTGGTGTTCGATACGCTCGTAGACTTCTATACAGCCCTGACCAATGGCTGCCTGTTGTCCTTCGGGAACAGCGGATTGCATGATCTGTAACAGTAAAGGCATCCGAGCCAGGATAAAATCCACATCCTCCGGTGTGAAGCCGAAACCTGCGAGGATATAGCTGACTGGTAGCCTGCGGCATACGCTGTCGACCCAGTCAAAAGACTGGTCCCTGGATTGATCGGCCAGCAAACGATCTAATAAAGGTGCGATGGGAACAGGGCGTAATTGCCGGAAGAGACCCGTAGTGATCTGCCGAGCGATATCATGATCGGGCGGATTGCTAAGACGGACGAGTTTGTTTCGGATCGCGAGGACATTATCCGGCAACCCGGTATTGGGAAAGGAAGGGGCATTCGAAAGAGAAGGGATCAGGGCGTCAGGATTAGCCAGGACAGACTGGCAATGCCG
>JAMFSL010000256.1 GCA_026225275.1 Puia dinghuensis | reverse complement strand
TAATAATCCAGGTGTTCGGTGTACTGGTCGCCGACGAGCGTATAGCGACCACCTCCCGCATCGAAATTGTTGGAGGAATCCTTGGGCGCATTGAGGGAATGTGCCAGAAAGGAAAAGTGGCTGTTGTTCATGATCTTGATCATCTGCTGGCCTTTCGTATAATCGATTACCGAACTGTCCCCCTTTGTTATAGTCGTCCCGGAGATCAACTGCCAGGTGCCGTTGAGGGGGGAGGGGGAGGTGCAGGACAGCAAAAAGACGGTCGGTAGTATAAAAGCGGCATAGGTGTTTTTCATCAATGAAAGATAAGAAAATGCGGGAAGAATGGGTCGTTTAGTTTAATTCGGGACTGAAAATCAATTGATTATTTTTCCAGGACGACCTGGTTTATTTTGAGGCTCCTCATCCATTTATTTTGTTGCCTAAAATTATTTTTATGGGCAATGAAAGGGGCAGGCCACGCAAGGCCATTGAGCAGAAGGAGTTCATCGGTTGTCGCGTTACTCACGAACAGTATTTTATCATCCGGCAAAAGGCGGAAGAAGCGAGGGTCAATATTTCTGACTACATGCGGCAGGCTGGTATTTTTGGCTTCGTGAAACCGCGTTGGGGTGAAGAGGAGCGGGAATGGTTTAAGAAACTGGTCGGCATGTCCAATGATCTGCATCGGGTGGTGGAGATCGCCCAACGGGAGGGTGCGCTGACGGCTATGTTACATTTCGCTGCTTACCGGGATCTTATCGACGAAGGCATTAAAAAATTAACTTATGATCAGTAAAACATTCCCGACGGGAAAGACTTTTGGTCAATGCGTTCAATATGTTTGCGAGGATCTCAATCGGGCAGAGATCCTCGAGGTTAAGGGAGTACGGAAGCACGATCTGGGGTTGATGGAACAGGATTTCGAAACGCAGCGTGCACTGGCGAACCAGGTGAAGGAAAGCCCGGTCTTTCATACCGTGCTGAGTTTTCCTCACGGCGAGCATCCGGATGATCGTAAACTAGTGGCGCTCGGGGAGCGATTTATGCAAGAGATGCGGATGGCCGACACCCAATGTATCATTGTCAAGCATACGGATAAGGATCATTTACATCTGCATATCCTGGCCAACCGGGTGAGCAATTCCGGCGCCATCGTAGATGGGGGATGGGATATCCTACGCGGGATTAAAGTGGCTCGCAAGCTCACGGAGGAATTTGGTCTTCAGCCGGATCGGGGAAAGGATTTACAGCAAACCAATCGTCAGGCGCTACCTGAACCGGATGCCAAGCGATACCAGTTATATGATGCGATCAGGGAAGTCTTGCCGGGTTGCCGGCAATTGGATGAGCTCGAAAAACGGTTACTCGAAAGGGGTATCAGCACCCGGTACAGGATCGACCGGGAGAGTGGAGAGCGGCAGGGGATCAGTTTCCGGATAGAAAATTATTCTTTCAAAGGGAGTCGGGTTGACCCCGCCTATTCCCTGAAAGGATTGGGGCAGATTCTGGAGTTGCAGCAGAAGCAGGCGATAGAGGAGGCTCAGAAGCAGGC
>JAMFSL010000036.1 GCA_026225275.1 Puia dinghuensis | reverse complement strand
CCGAAGCCCATGGTTCCGAGGCATAATTCTGATACTTTCAGGCCGCTGCGTCCGAGTAATTTGTACTTCATGGATGAAAATGTTTGAGCGAGGCAAATCTAAGAAATATATAAGCATCCCCAAGAAAGGGATAAGCCACTCCATCCGGCCGGTGCGAGCTTTGTGGAATAATCAACATTAAAATGAAAAAGACAGTATTTATAACGGGTGCCTCGTCTGGGTTTGGACGGGAAGCTGTGAAGCGTTTTCAAAAGGAAGGTTGGAATGTTATTGCGACGATGCGGTCGCCGGAGAAGGACACGAAACTGTCGGCCTTCAGCGATGTGTTGCTGACCAGGATGGATGTAACGGACAAAGAAAGTATTAAAGCTGCGGTAGCGGCAGGTATCCGGCAATTTGGGCAAATCGACGTGCTGGTGAACACTGCGGGTTTCGGCACGCTGGGGGTGCTGGAAGCTGCGCCGGAGGAAGTGATCAGGCAACAATTCGAGGTCAATTTTTTCGGATTGATCGAGGTCACGAAGGCTGTTCTGCCGGACATGCGGAAGCATCGTTCCGGGGTCATCATCAACATATCTTCCATTGGCGGAAGGGTCACCTTCCCCTTTTCAACACTTTATCATGCCTCTAAATTTGCGCTGGAGGGAATGACTGAATCCTGGCAATACGAACTCAATCCGTTGGGTATCCGGCTAAAAATAGTTGAACCGGCTGGTTTTAAGACGGACTTCGCGGGGCGTTCCATGAACATTTACGGTGCAGGTGGATTGGGCGATTACCAGGAACCGTACGACAAGTTCGCGGGGAAATTAGCGACCTGGCCTATGTCGGAGAATATCAGCGACGTGGCGGATGTTATTTATGAGGCTGCTACCGACGACAGCGAGAAATTGCGGTATCCCGTTGGACACGAAGCGGTACCTTTGCTGGAGGCCAGGCATCAGATGGACGATGTAGCCTTTAAAAAGATGATGGTTGGTCAAACCGGGATATGACATGAAAAAAGCTTCCCCTTATATGGACATTGCTACTATCGGCGAGCTGCACGATATGGTACACTATCCGAGGCCGCGGCATCCGCTGGTGAGTGTGATTGATCACAATACGTTCTATGCAGATCGGCCGAAAGGCAATATGCTGTACCGGTTTGGGTTTTACACGATCTCCTGCAAAAAATTCGACGGGCTGCTGCATTATGGCAAGAGCCAGTATGATTTTCGGGATGGGTCGCTGATGTTTACCGCCCCGGGACAAGTACTGGGGGCGAGTCCCAATGTCGAGGTGGCCGACGGATGGGCTTTGTTCTTTCATCCGGATCTGCTGCACGGGACGAGCCTGGGGAGCAAGATGCAGCAATATTCCTTTTTTCATTATGAGGTCAACGAAGCGCTGCATATTTCGACGGAAGAGGATGCCACTATCAAAGATTGTGTCGATAAGATCGCGGCGGAATACATGCAGTCTATCGATAAGCATACGCAAAGTGTGATCGTGAGTAATATAGAATTGCTGCTGAATTATGGCAACCGCTTTTATGACCGGCAGTTTTATACGCGGGCGAAGGTTAATAGCGATGTCGTGCAACGCTTCGAAAGCCTGTTGAAAAACTATTTCAGTCAAGGGGATCTGGTGGAAAATGGGTTGCCCGATGTTACTTATTTTTCTTCGCAATTGAATCTGTCGGCGAATTATCTGTCCGATCTGTTACAGAAGTTCACGGGCAAGAGTACGCTGGAGCATATTCATCTCGAACTGGTGGAAAGGGCGAAGTCGCTGTTATGGGGGACTGAGAATTCTATCAGTGAGATTGCGTATGAGCTGGGGTTCGAGTATCCTTCACATTTTACCAAAATCTTCAAGGCGAAGACGGGGAAGTCGCCGAGTGAGTACAGGACTACTGCTTAATCCGGGCGTGTCTGATGCGGCTCAGCGTTTCTCTCGACACGCCAAGATAAGATGCGACCATGTGCAGCGGCACGCGGTTGAAGACATCGGGGAAAGAAGTAATGAAGTCCTCGTATTTTTCTTCGGTAGTATAGCTAAGGTTAATGAGTACACGTTCGTGCGTTATTCTGAGGGCGTTCTCCATGAGTCGCCCCATATACGTTTGAAAGGCCGGGACGGTCTTGCATGATTCGTCCAGGCTTTCGCGGGTCCAGAGGATCACTTCCGTATTCTCGAGCGCTTCAATATTGATCCTGGTTGGCGTTTGGGTTTTCATGCTTTCATGGTCTGTCGCCCAGGAGTTCTCGGGGGAAAATCGCAGGATATGTTCGACTCCGTCGTGTCGGACGACGTATGTCTTGAGTAAACCTTTGGCAACAAATATTTTATATCTGCAAATTTCGCCTTCCTGCAAGAGGAATTCCTTTCGGCGGATCTTCTTCACTGTTGTGTGCGAGCGAAGGAGCCGCAGATCTTCCTCGGTGAAATCGCCCTGGGCGGTGATAAACGTTTCGAAAATCTCAAACATGGGCATGGGCCGGCGATGAACCGGGCGACAGCAAATGTAGGCAAATACCTCAAAATTGTGTCAAATCTCCTTGTTTTGAGGGGTGTTAGGGCTGAAATTTGTGGGTATTAAAAATAAACGATTATGCGAGTATTTGTTACAGGAGCTTCGGGCTTTATAGGATCGGTTGTTACTGAGGACCTTATTCGTGCGGGTCACCAGGTATTGGGGCTTGTGCGGTCGGATGAGGGCGCTAAAATTGTTGCCGCGACTGGCGCAGAGGTGCACCGGGGAGATATTTATGATCTGGACAGTCTGCGCAGCGGCGCAGCCAAGGCGGATGGGGTGATTCATTGCGCCTTTAATCACGATTTCACGAATTTCGCGGCCAACTGCGAGACTGACAGGAAAGTCATCGAGGCGATGGGGGCTGTACTGGCTGGTTCCAAAAGACATATGGTCATCACCTCCGGGGTTGGATATGCCCCGGGCAGAGCACGGACGGAAGAAGATCCGCTGACCCCCAGTTCGGTGAATCCGCGCGGTGCATCGGAAGAGGCGGCAGAAGCTTTGTTGGCGAAGGGTGTAAGCGTCTCGGTGATGCGACTGCCACAGGTTCATGATCCCTACAAGCAAGGTCTCATCACTCCCCTGATAGCGATGATCCGCCAGAAGGGTGTTGCCGTTTATCTTGGCGACGGATCTAACCGTTGGCCGGCGGTACATCGGATGGATGCAGCTCCATTATATCGGCTGGCATTGGAAAAGGCGGTTGCAGGGGCCCGGTATAATGCGGTCGGTGAAAAAGGGGTCCCGATGAAAGCCATCGTCGAGTCCATTGGCCGGGTTCTGAAGGTGCCGGTCGTCTCCAAGCCTGTAGAGGAAGCCGCCGAACATTTTGGCTGGCTGGCGATGTTTGCGACTCTCGACATGACGGCTTCGAGTGTGTTGACACAGCAACGATTGGGGTGGATGCCGACTCATGTGGGGCTGATAGCGGATCTGGATGAGGGGAAGTTTTAAGCTGAAGTCGCTGATAGAGAATAATGGGGGGTACGTAGAGACTATAAAAAAAGCTGCCACTGAGTGACAGCTTTTTTTATTAAGCTTTTATGAAGGCCAGGAGGTCGGCATTGATGGTTGCGGCTTCTGTTGCGGGCATTCCGTGGGGGAAGCCGGGGTAAGAAATCAGCTTGCCATGTTTTAGGAGTTTGATGGACTTCGCTCCGGCGATGGGGAAGGGGACGATCTGGTCGTCTTCGCCATGCAGTACGAGAACGGGGATGTCTACACTTTTGAGATCTTCGGTAAAATCTGTCTCTGAGAAGGCTTTGATTCCCAGGTAATGAGCATTTGCTCCGCCCATCATACCCTGGCGCCACCAGTTGTCTCTGATTCCCTGCGATATTTTTGCTCCCGGGCGATTGTAGCCATAAAAGGGAATGGTAAAATCCTGAAAATATTGAGCGCGTTGCGTCGCGGTGCCTTCGCGGATCCCATCGAACACAGACATGGGAACACCTTCCGGATTTTCTTTGGTCTGCACCATGAACGGTGTTACTGCGCTGATCAATACCGCTTTGGCTACGCGGCCCTTGCCGAATTTTGCAGCATACCGGATGACTTCGCCGCCGCCGGTCGAGTGGCCGATGTGGATGGCATTTTTCAGGTCGAGTTCCTTCGCCAACGCAGCTACATCTGATGCATAAGTATCCATATCATGACCTTCAGAGATCTGGGTGGATCTTCCATGGCCTCTGCGATCATGGGCGATCACTCGATAGCCATGATTGAGGAAGAACATCATTTGTGCGTCCCAGTCGTCGCCGGATAGCGGCCAGCCGTGATGGAAGACGATGGGTTGACCTGTTCCCCAATCCTTGTAATAGATTTTTGTGCCGTCTTTTACTTTGATGAAGCTCATTTTGTTTTAGTTTTTGAGGTTATGAAAATGTTAGGAGAGAATGAGTTGGGGGAATGAATGTAGGAATTAAAGCCGAGACGCGAAATCAAGTTTTTGTGAAATATACTAAAAAGTCTATTTTCGTGCAGCGATGTGTATGCATGGAATGACAAAAGCGGAACGAACCAAGCAGTTTATCCTTGAGACTGCGGCCATTATCTATAATGAAAAGGGCCTGGCGGCGACCGGCGTGGATGATATCCTGGAAGCTACCCAGCTGACCAAGGGGTGTTTGTATAGTCATTTCGAGAATAAGGAGGATCTGACATTGCAGGTAGCCGATTATTTACTGCAAAAATCATACGAGGGGATGAGCAAGGTGCTGAGCGGGCCGGGGGGAACAACGAAGGAGAGAATCTTTGCTTACCTGGATTTTTATAAGACGCCTTTGCGGCCGCCGATGCAGGGTGGGTGTCCGATGTTCAACATGGCGGTAGAGGCCGACGATAATCTGCCGGTGGTGAAGCAGAAGGTAGCGGAGGCGCTGGGCAAGTCGCAGAAGTTGTTGGTTTCCCTACTCGAGGAGGGGATCAAGAGGAAGGAATTCAAGCCTTCGCTGGATGCAGAGGCGTTTGCGTTTAAGGTGCTGGCAACGGTAGAAGGTGCATCGGTCATTTGCCGGAGTATGACTACCAATAAGCCGATGCAGGGAATCATTAAAAGTTTAAAAACGGAATTGGAGAATTATATATAAAATTTAGTTATGAAAGAGCAACCATTATTACAGCCCTATGATATGAAGGGGCTTCAGTTGAAGAACAGGATCGTTATGGCGCCAATGACGCGTAGCCGCAGTGATAACCCGGAGACAGCGGCTACCGAGCTGACGGCTCAGTATTATGAGCAACGGGCAGACGCAGGATTGATCATCAGCGAGGGAACTTATGTGAGTCGGGAAGCGACAGGATATGTCAATGTACCCGGTATTTATACCGAGGCGCATATCAAGGGATGGAAGATCGTTACGGAGGCAGTGCATAAGAAAGGCGGTAAGATCTTCGCACAGATCTGGCATGTGGGACGGATATCGCATCCCGATCTCCTGGATGGTAACTTGCCGTTTGCGCCTTCTGCCTTAAATCCCAACATCAAGGCTTATGTGCCCGGAGGTTTCAAGGAAACCGTTACGCCGCGGGAGATGACCATCGAAGATATCAAACGCACGATTGGTGATTTCCGGCAAGCGGGAGCCAATGCGATGAAAGCGGGATTCGACGGGGTCGAGATCCATTCGGCCAATGGCTATCTTTTCCAACAATTTTTCAACCTGTACTCCAATCATCGTACCGATGAATATGGAGGCAGTATCGAGAACCGTGCCCGGCTGCTTTTTGAGGTGATAGAAGAGCTGGCTACCGTCATGCCGCTGAACCGGGTGGGCTTACGGTTGAATCCGTCACTGCATAACGCTCAAGGCATGATGGTTGACGAGGGCAGTATTCCTGTCCATGAGTATATCGTCACGCGGCTGAACGACTACGACTTAGCCTATCTCCACCTGACCGAGCCTTTCACGCCGGTCGCTGACGTTCCTTTTGCTGTTGAGCATGTGGCCAGGCATTTCAGGCCGTTGTACAAAGGGACGCTGATCATCAACAAAGGCTTTACCGGCGAATCGGGCAATAAAGTTATTGCAGACGGCGATGCCGACCTGGTGGCTTTTGGGGTTCCTTTCCTTGCGAATCCGGATCTTGTTGAGCGGATCAAGAAGCAGGCGCCGTTGAATGCACCGGATATGGCGACGTTTTATACGCCGGGGCCGAAAGGGTACGTGGATTATCCGACGCTGGCGTAGGGGATGTTTTTTAATTGAGCTGTCTTTCCAGGGAGCTCAATTCTTTTTTCAGTTGTTCGAGTTGCTGTTGCTGCGTTTTGAGGGTGCTGATGAGGACAGGGATGAGTTCGGCATAGTTCATGCCCAGGTTTTCTTTTGTTTCGTCTCCCTTGACGACTTCGGGTACGATCTTTCTGACATCCTGGGCGATGAGGCCGAGCATGGGACTTCCATCCGGCTGGGCCGTCCAGTTATAGCGGACGGGCTCCAGGGCGGTCACCTGGGACAATCCGAGGTCAAGCGGTATAATATTTGTTTTGAGGCGAAGGTCAGAGGTTTGTATGGCCCCATTGGTGGCATATACGGCCGACCAGCGATTGGCGCTCTCGCCGATCGTGTAGCTGTTATCCGTGGCCGGGGCAAGGACACCGGCGACGTCGAGCATGTCGGCAGGGGTAGTGGTGCCGATACCGATAGCACCGGTCCCGGTTATGCGTAGGGCCTCATTGGTGGTTGCGTAGCCGCCGGTAAAGAAAATCAGGTTTGCGGCGGCTGTGCCGTTACCGATGACGAAATCATTACCCGTAGTGTACAGGTAGGCAGTATTGAATCCCCCCGATATCGGGTTGGCGGTATTGGTATAGACACCTGAATTGATACCCAGATCCACATAGAGGGTGGAGTCAGTTCCGTTGGCGGCGGTTGCGACTATATCAGAGCTGGCATTTGGGGTATTGTTGAGGTTCCAGATGTTCAACTGGAGATAGTTGTCGTAGGTGCCTTTGCCGCAAATCAGGTTGACCGAGGATGTGTTGCCTGCGTTGACGATCAGCTTTTCCGGGTTGGTCGGATTAAAGGTAGAAGTCCCGATCCCTGTTTTTCCGAGCTCGTTGATCCGCATTTGTTCGGTGTTGGAGGTAAAGAACAGCAGATTGGAAGCGTTATTGGCCCCCGTGCCCATATAGTATGCATCCAGTCCGGACCCGTCGTTATGGGGCAGGGTACCGTTATAATGCGGCGAAAACCGTAACTGGCTGATCAGGTCGTTTAGCTGCAGATCCTGGGGCGCTGCGATCGTGCCCCTCGATTTGCGTAAGAAAATGGCTTGCGTCGTGGTAGTCGTATAATCGTTAAAGATGTAATTATCTCCGTTGTCATCATTCTGAGAAATGAAATGCAGGCGACCCACGGGTACCGTACTGCCGACGCCCAGGAATCCTCCGGCCGTCAACCGCATCATCTCCGTTTTGTTGGTGACAAAGGGGAAGTCGATGTTGCTGGTGGTGCCTATCTTTTTAAGGGATTTCAGGATATTTCCTCCTTCTTTCCAGGAGTCGCCGACAGTAGAAGACTCGGCGACGGGTATATCTGACACATACACGTACCAGTTGGTTCCGTTACTGGCCATTCGGACCGTCTCCTCGTCCTCGTCCAGGAGCCAGGACGCGATGCCTTCGATCGTTTGGGAACCGAAAGCATTGATCGTCAGCACCGGTGCGGGGACTGTCGTGTTAGTATTTTTGATCCAATAGATCCTGCCGATGCAGGTGGTGGCGTCCGGCAAAGTGAGGGTCGCGGCCGACGTGCCTGTGAAGAGCAGGGTCTCATCAGCACTAGTGGCTATGGAAGACCCGGAAAAGATCCGGGTTTGGACGGACATGGTCCCTCTGACATCCAGCCACGAATTGGGAGTGGTGGTACCGAGTCCTGTCTGGCCCGATGCATTGAAGGCAAGCAACAAAAGTCCACCGGATAATAAGGTAAAGATTACTTTCATTTTTTGGACTTTTAATTGTACCGAACGGTTTTGTTTATCCGCAAGGCTTCGATGCGGTCCTGGATGGCGAGGATTTCCTGCTGTTGCTGTTTGATGGCATTGATCAATACCGGCACCAGTTCGGCATAATTGATTCCGAGATACTCCTTTTTCTCATCTCCCGTGACGACTTCGGGAATGATTTGTCTGACTTCCTGTGCAATGAGTCCGATCTTATCTCCCGCTGAAGGCTCTTTCGTCCAGTTAAAGCGGACTGGATTTAATTGCATGATCTCCCGGAGGCCATAGGTCAACGGATGGATATTTGTCTTTAACCGGAGATCGGAGGTCTGGATCACGCCGTTGGTCGAGTATACGGCAGTCCATCTTGAACTGCTTTTGCCCAGGGTATAGGCGTTGTCTGAGGCCGGCGCCACCACTCCACCGACCGATAATTTATCGACGGGGCTGCTGTTATTGATTCCGACGTTGCCAGTGCTGGTGATGCGCATCGCTTCGTTGGTAGTAGCATAGCCTCCCGTAAAAAAGATGAGGTTTCTGCCGCTGCTTCCGTTGCCGATGACGAAATCCCTTCCGGTGCTGTAGAGATAAGCATTGTCGGCGCCGGCGAGGATGGGGGAGGCTGTATTAGTATAATTTCCTGAGTTCATGCCCATGTCAACGTAGTTGCTGGTTTCATTTCCATTGGCGGCGGTGGCCACGACGTCGGAACTGGCATTGGCTGTATTAGACTGGTTCTGGATATTGAGCTGGAGGTAATTGTCGATCGTTCCTTTCCCGCTGATCACGTTAAAGGAGGTCGTGTTTCCCGCCTGTACCAGTAATTTTTCCGGATTGACCGCGTCAAAGGCAACGGCGCCTATGCCCACGCTGCCGGTTTCATTGAGGAACATCTGTTCGACGCCGCTCGTAAAGAACCGCATATCGGTCAGGTTATTGCTGCTGGTGCCTTTGTAATATGCCTCCACGGCTGAGCCGGGTGCATAGGCAAGCGTTCCGTTGAAATGCGGGATAAACTGAAGCCAGCCGATCTGGTCACCGCTCTGCAGGTCAAGGGGGGCGGCGAGTGTCCCTCTGGATTTAGTCATGTATATACCCTGGCTGATACCGGCGCCATAGTCGTCAAAGACATAGTCGTCTCCCGGCTCGGAGTTCTGGGTGACGATCTGTAATCTTCCCGTTGGAGCGGCCGTTCCAATTCCCAGGTATCCGGTGGCCGAAAGGCGCATGGTCTCTATATTATTGGTGATAAAGGGAAGATCATAATTACTGATCGTTCCGATGGATTTGGCGGAAGGTACACCGTTGCCGCCCTCGTTCCACGCACCACCGGCAGTAGACGTAGTAGGTGCAGGAGTGTCCTGGTTCAGTACGTTCCAGTTAGTACCGTTGCTGACGACGCGGACTATCTCATTGGTTTCATCCATGAGCCAGGACGCTGAGCCATCAATAGTCTGGGCGCCGTTCGGCAAGATGATCAGATTAGGTGTTGGGAGGGTAGGGCTGGCGTTTTTTATCCAGTACTGTCTTCCGGGGCACGTAGTGGCATCCGGCAAGGCAACCGAGATGGGGACGGTGCCGATATAGACCAGGGTGTGGTCCGTCGCCGAAGCGGCCGTCGAGGCGGTGAAAGAGCGAAAGCTGACGGCAAGCGAACCTCGGATATCGAGGGTCGAATTAGGGGATACGGTACCGAGCCCCAGTTGGGCAAAGCCCGCTGCCGAAAGCAAACAGTTCGTCACAAGGATCAGGAGGAATTTCATGATTGGATCTTTTGAAAAATGAGAGAGGAGTAAATAAAGCGATATTTGATTGCAACTGGTTAGCAATCGGGGGGGACTATTTTCTTTTGCGGGTAATTCGGCCAGTGGATACGTATAAACGTATAGGTTTACCTGAGCATTTTCAGATAGCCGTACATATCGCGGCCGGGGTCTGCATCCAGGGTGTGTAATTTGTGCAGGTAATATTCCCGCACGTCTTTCCAGCTGTAATAGGGATATTGAGTGGTGGTGATCGGCAAGTGGATGGGGCGTTCGTTGTATAGAACTTTTAACAAGTAGGCGCCGCTGCCGTGGCGATAAAATACCCATTGAATATTGGCGCTATAGCCGATGACACGGTCCGAGCGCCATACGTCGGCATAATGGAAGGGATCGGTGACGGGAATGTCTGCGCCTTCGCAGCCCATGATAGCGGCAAACGGTGCGATCGTCTCGGCGTGCGCGAATCGCAGGTCGGCGCCTTTTTTGCCACCGGCCAGCCACTGGTCAGTGCTTTCGATAAAATCGGCCAATAAGGGGGCGGCTACGCGGACCTGAATGCCTTCCGTATCGAGGCCTGGTCCTTTGACGAAGAAGTCCCGTGCCGCGTCGACGAAATCCAGGGCTGCTGCTTCCTGTGACGACAGCAATGAAAAAATATCGGCCTCTTCCGGCTGGTAGCCGGCGTTGTGCAATTCTTCCTTCAGGCCCGGAGCGATGACGGCGGCTGCATAGATCGCCATGGTAAAACCGCCGGGCGTTTTGAAGTCGTAAAATTGTCCCTGCAGAATTTTTGTGGCCCAGGCGCTATCAAAGAGACGGT
Source organism: Puia dinghuensis (assembly GCA_026225275.1). Taxonomy (GTDB): domain Bacteria; phylum Bacteroidota; class Bacteroidia; order Chitinophagales; family Chitinophagaceae; genus Puia; species Puia dinghuensis_B. The sequence goes on along the minus strand of JAMFSL010000036.1, from coordinate 72,372 downwards.
GAACGATGGCGGCATTCGCCGACTGATAGGAGTCGGCAGATTCCAGCCGCGCCTGCGCCTGTTTCCAGGCGCCTTTTTTCTCGAAGTCCTTATAGGCCGGGGAAAGAGAAAAAAACCGCAGCCTGATGCTGTCATCAGGCGTGCGGGTTATACATTGAGAAGCGGATGCGAGTCCTTTTAGAAATTGCTCCGCACTCTGGACAGTACGCGCTTCGGGGGTGCTCATGACCTGCAGACAATCGTCGGATTGCCTGACCACCTCGGGATAAGCCTGGCCCATGTCTTTACCGATACGGAATTGTTCAGCTTCTCCGATGGCCGTCAGTCTGCCGGAAGGATATTTGTTTTCTATCTGCAGAAGGATGTCTACCATCCGATGAAGCCGCTGCCCATCGGGCAGGAGACCGCCTGTGGTGGCGGCCTCCTGAAGAAAATTATCCAGTTTTACCAATTCCGTTGTTCCGGTCGCATGCCGGGCTCCATGCCTGCCTATGTAGTTGATGAAGAACGGTGCATATCCTGCGGGTGCAGGCGCATCCGTGTCTTTTCCGGACACATAGAGAGTCTTGGTACCCAGGGGCGGGTCATAGGTACGGACCTGCGCAGAGGCTGTGATACAGCTGGCGGTAAATATCCATGCAGAGATTGCCAGCGAAGCGATTACTGTTCTGTTCATTAATGTTGATTTCCCGTTCCGTTACTCTGGTAAGCTCCTTCATCCGCGCCCGGCGCCGTGATGGCCGTCGCGCCATAGTTAGGATCCAGTTTGACTTTGGCCAGCGCTGCGAAGGCGGTCGTGCCTTTTCCAATGGCAGGAGAACCGGAATTCAGGTGGAAGTCGAAGCCGGCTGCGTTGTTGACGTTCTGATAGTTTGTATTGGGTAGAGTAAATGTCTTGAATGTCGGATTATTCAGCCCTACAACCGAAGTGCCGTCATAAGCAGCACCCGGAACATAACCGACGGGCAGGTAGCTGGAAGGTGCAGGGATGTCCGTGAGCTGCGGATGCGTAACGTCGCCGACGGAATAAAATTCACCCGTGACGGATACGTCATCACCATAGAAATAAGAGTTGCCGTATTTGGCGTTGAGGGTATCGGCGCTGTTAACAATACGCAGACCGATCTTGCAATTCACGATCAGGTTGTTATAGATATTGCCTTCGGCATCTTTTTCGAGGTCGATCGAGCCGCCGTGGCCGGAGGTGGAAGCCTGGCGATAACCGCAGTCGACGTACGTGTTATTATAGCAATGGATGTTACACTCGATGGGTAATGCGCCGGCATTCGAGATCTTCGAGCCATTAGTGGCTGCACCGACGAAAACGTTATAGGCGATATCGCCGACCGTGCCGCTTTTCACATTGAGCGATTCACCGGTATTGCTGCCACATTTTTCAAACGTATTGCGCATGACGTTGACGTTGCCATCGGTTATGCGGACGGCATCATCCGTCGAACCATAGATCCAGCTGTCTTCTAGGTCGAAGGTGCCGTTGAGGTTCTGGAAGAGGATCAGCCAGGAAGCCGTGCCAGCGGTTGTGCCGGCTACAGGGGCCTGACCGAAGGTGGCGCCGCCGAATTCCAGGTGTGTCCATTTCATGACGAACAGCGCGCAGGTGGTATCACAGTTGATGCCATCCCATTGTCCCTGGAAGGCCGGGTCGGAGGTGAGTGCAGCGGTGATAGAGGAGAAGGGCTGGTCCTGGTGTGTCGTGCCGGAGGTGATCCAGTTAGGCGCCGACTGCGTACCCAGAGAGATAAAGGTGCCTTTGACGATGATGTCGTATTTACCCGGGATCTTGATAGTCACTCCGCTTTGCAAGGTCAGAGTGTCACCTACCGGAACGGTGATGTCGCCACTCAGGGTATAGGTCTTACCCGATCCCATTGTGCCGGATACATTACCGGAAAGAGAGCTGGCGTTGCTGAGGATCACGGTTGTGTCACCGTTAACGGGGGGAGGCGTAGTGGCCTTGTTACTGTTCGACTTGGAACAGGACGCGAGAGCCAGTAATCCACATGCTATCCCTATCAGCTGCGTCTTTTTTACATGAATCATCATACTTGTTTTTTTGTTATTTTATATTAGATATGATAGCGGATGCCCGCTAAATAAGTTTGTCCGAATGTTTTCTTTTCGACCAGGGTACGATCGCTTCTATGTGCAGCATCAGGGAATTCTTCCCTGATCGTCGCTGTCGGCGGGAAATACATTTCTATGATGTCGGCCGTATTCAGCAGGTTGTTGAGTTTGACATATACTGAGAAGTGTCTGCCGATTGTCTTTTCACCGGAGAAGTCGAGGATCGTCGTGCCGCGCTGCCAATAGTCCATGCTGGCGTTGGGGGTGCCGTATTGAGAAAGGTAAACGATATGTTTGCCCGTATAGATGGCTGCCAATTGCAGGTCAATACCGCTGCTCGGATCTTTGTAAAGGAGAGAGACGTTCCCGATGTTGGCGGCCTGGCCCTGCAGGGGTCTGTCTTTTGTGATATTCGTCGAGGTGGCGCCTGCCGGGCCGGTATAATAATATTTATAGACTGTAGGGATATTGCTATGGGTGTAGGTGTAGTTCGCCGACACGCCGAATTTGTGCCAGTAATGGGTGTAGACCAACTCGCCGCCGAAGTTCGTGGCCGTGCCTACATTGGAGGGTTCGATGGCGCTTTCGCTGGTGGCGGGCCGGGCGTACACGTATTCGATAGGATTCTCGATGCGTTTGTAGAAAGTCCCGACCAGCAGCTGGTCCGAGAGGCCGGGGAAGAGTTCGTATCGCAGATCTACGTTCTGCGCAGTGGCGTGCTTCAGGTTCGGGTTACCGATCTCATCATAATATTCCCCCGGAAAATCGTAAGGGATGATCTCGAAAAAGCCCGGGCGACTGATAGAACTAAAGTAAGACAGGTGAAGGGCCGATAGTTTATTCAGCTGGTATTTCACCTGTAGGCTTGGCAACGGATCGAGATAGGACTGATCGCCCGTCTTGTCCGTCGTTCCTGCGTTTAGAGCCGTCTGGTCGTAGGTCTGGTGCGTATTTTCCAGGCGGATACCGGCCAGGACATTCCAGCGGGCATTTTTCCAGCGCACTGAGCCGTAGGCCGCGGTGATGTCTTCGGTGGCATTATAGGTATTCGGGCTTTGCGTCGTGAAGGTGCTCAACTTGAATGGAGCGCCTACCAGGCCCGTATAGCCTGAGGCGACCAGCGGGGTGAATTCATAATCTACATAGTAATTATTACGGTCCTTATGGCGGCCCATCCCACCGGCGGAGATCTCGAAGCTATGGTTATCTCCTTTGATGATATAGTGCAGGTTCAGGTAACCGGCGATGTCCTGGTCCGAGTTGTGTTGCCAAAGTCGTTCCAGCCCGTCAATTTGGGGCAGAGGGAAGTGGGGTCGCAGCTGGCCGGCTGTATCGCCGAATTCCTGGTGGAGGGTGAGCGTCGCCCGGTCAGGTAACTGCTGGTCAGCGTGTGAATAGGCGACCGACCAATCCAGACTGAAATGATCACCTGCCGAATGCTGCCCCTGTAAAGTGGCATTGTAGATGGACTGGAAGTTACCTCGGGAGCGGGAGGAGTAGGTGACGTCCTTGCTGCCCGTGTTTGTACCCAGGGGAGAGTCGTCTGACGTGTCCGTGATCATCCTCGACTGATAGGTATTGAGTTTGATATAGACCGTATAAAAACTGATGCGGCTACGCTTGCCGAGGCGATAGTCCAGCTTGGCATGAGCGCCGTAGCGATCTTCGTGGGTGCTATAGGTGCGGAATTCTTCGTCCGTCATCAATGGAGCGCCAGCGTTGGGATCCGGTTGGGGGCTGAGGTCGAAGAACTGGTCTTTCGTCAATCGGTTCGTGCTTTGAACCGAGCCGCTGAGGATGACGCCCAGCCGGTTGTTGAGGTAGCGGTTGCCCAGGGTGAGGCCCAACTGTCCGTCCGGCACGGGGTGTGTCTGGCTGAAGGTCAGGTTTTTCGTGGTAAAGTCCGTATAGACAGGGGTATAGTTTTCGCCGTTCATTTCATTAGGCGAATTCTTATTGACCGCCCCGTGGGGGTAGGTGGTGAAGGATTGGTTGAAGAGCATCTGCGCATAACCGCCGGCGGCATTGGCATTGACCGTGAGCTGGCTGGGCGGGTCTTTCATCACGAGGTTCATTACTCCACCGATGGCGTCGCCTTCCATATCAGGGGTCAATGACTTGATGACTTCCAGGCGCTGCAGCATTTCCGAGGGGAACATGTCCATGGGAACATAGCGATTTTTGTCATCCGGGCTGGGGATCTTAATTCCGTTGACCAGCGTGTAGTTATAGCGTTTATCCATGCCCCGGATCACCGGATAGCGACCTTCTCCGTCTTCGCCCCTGTCCACCGTCACGCCGGAGACCCGCCGAAGTACGCTGGCCACCGTCAAGTCAGGCGCGAGGGTCAGTTGGTGAGTGGAAAGGATGTTCTCCACATTATCGGAGACTTTCTCCAATTGACGCGCTCCGGCATCTGTGGCTCCGGAAGCGTGGGTTGTCATCACGACCGTTGCGGCCTCCATTATCTTGTGGGCCGGTTGAAGGACGAAGTCTTGTGTCAGGACCTGGTCCGACGTTACTTCAACCGACTGGTCAAAGGCCTGGTAGGACACCCCGCCGGCGGTGAGTGTATATTTTCCCTGCGGAATATTTTTCAGCGTATAGGAGCCATCGAGGCCCGTCATCACCGATTTGTGCAGTTCTTTGATCTGGAGGGTGACCCCTACCAGTACTTCTCCTGTTCCGGCATCGGTCACTTTGCCGCGAATCGTTCCGGAAAATCCGTGGAGGAAGGTGAGAAGGAGGAGGGTCATCAGGAGCAGTCTAGACATGTTTTTCTTCGGTTTATGCTGGTCGAAATTATTGTGCGGGGTGCCCGTCACCAATAGTCAGAAGACCCCTGGTGGCATAGTCATTTTGACTATGCCGATATATATTTGTGATTTATATCGATTTACATAGTTTACTTAAACTAATATATGGTGGAGTTAATAATTACATAACGATCCGGGTATCCACCTATCGCCGGGGTCGAGTAATTTTAAAAACTCATTTCTGACTGATTATGGAATCTGTGGCTAAAAAAATCATCATCGCCGATGACCATGCTGTCGTCCGCACCGGACTGCAACTTATCCTCGATGAAACGCATGATTTGAGTATCCGGGGCGAGGCAAGGAACGGGCAGGAGTTGCTCGAGCTGTTGGCAAAGGATGACTACCACCTGGTCATCCTGGATATATCCATGCCAGGGCCGGATGCGCTGGATGTCCTGATCCAAATAAAGGAAGACTGGCCTTCGTTGCCCGTTGTTATTTTCAGTATGAATCCAGATGAAATTTATGCTATCAGGATGTTGACCAATGGGGCCCACGCATATATCAACAAAGAGACCAAGCCCAAGCAGGTCATCGAGATCCTGCGGACCGTGCTGGAGGGAAGAAAATATTATTCACCATTGCATGCCGAGATCATGGCCGGGATGGTATCCGATGCGCCGACTAAGGCTGTGTTGCCGCATACGGTGCTGACCGACCGGGAATTCCAGGTTTTTTCACTGCTGGCGATGGGCATACGGAAATCAGAGATCGCCGAGAAGTTATCCATCAGCAAGAATACGCTGAGCAACCACCGGAACAATATCATGAAGAAGATGTATATCAATTCCAACTCCGAACTCACGCGCTATGCTATTCAACATGGGATCATCAAGTAGGGGGCCTGGAGGCGTTGCGATCGGGATGGTTGCGAGCAGGATTGCGATGATTGGGATTGTTGTGCTGTTATTCGCGGTGGGGGCTGTCCGTGCACAGTCTCCCGATTCGCTTTTCCGGCGGTACATGGTGCAGGGAGAGCAGGCGCAGATAGGGGGACATGCGGAAGACGCCTTGCGGTTTTTCGGGCAGGCGGAGCAACTTGCGCAACGTCATTCGCTGTATGCGGCATTGTGTGAGGCGAAGGTGAATATCGGGGAGGTCATTTACGATCGGGGCTATTACGATTCCGCTTTTATTTATTTCACCGAGGCCGAAAAACTGGCGGATGCTCACGGGCTGTCGTCTTCCAAGGCTTATGCGTTGTATTATATCGGGAAATACCGGGAGACGATGGGTAATTTCAGGGATGCCTCGCTTTACTATGATAGTGCGTTGACCATCTGCCGGAATACCAGCGATGACGACCGGCTACTGGTGCTGATCCTTACCAGCAGAGGCAAGAATTATATCAGCGAGGGCCATTTAAGCCAGGCGCTGCAATATTATCTCGAGGCTTTCCAGCGGAGCGAGCAACTGCATGACGAGCTCTTATATGCGCAGACCTGCAGTCATCTCGGCAGTTTCTACTCTATGATGGATCAATACGACAAGGCGCTCGAGTATAATCAGAAGGCCTTCTCCCGGCGGGATGATCTCAACAATCCGGAAGGGATTGCCAAGTCCTGCAACAATATCGGCATTCTCTTCCGTAAGCTGAAGAAGACCGACAGTGCGCTGGCCTATTTCAACGAGGCGCTGGACCTTTGTGAAAAGACACATTATAAAAAGGGGATCGTCAAGGCCCTCACCAATATCGGTATTGTCTACAGTGAAATGGACAAGGATGCAAAGGCATTTCCCTATCTGGACAGTGCCTTTGTGATCTCTACGCAGGCAGGTTTCGGGTATGGTATTGCCTCTTCCAGCCTCTATCTTGCCAACCTCTATAAGAAGCGAGGTCAGCTGTCGCGGGCGCTGTATTACTATACTTTGAGTCTTTCCAGGCTTTCGAGTACCGACTATGACGAGATGTTGCAGAATGTCTACGAGGGGTTATACAATTGTTACAGCAGCAAGGGTGATTACAAGACTGCGCTGCAATATCATGTGTTGCTGCTGGAGACCCAGAAGCGGCTGCTGAATGTGGAGAATTCGCGTCAGCTCTCCATGCTGAATATTTCTTTCGACCTGGAGCGGAAGGTCAAGGACAATGAGGTGTTACGGGCGGACAATGAGTTGAAAGAGTCGTTGATCAAACGGAAAACCACTTTTATCTGGCTGGTCGTCATTGCGCTGGGCTTTACGATCGTGCTTTGTCTGAATATTTACAACCGGCTGTACGCCAAGAAGAGGGCGAACCGTCAACTGGAAGTCCTTAACCTGACGGTGACCGAGCAGAATACCAAGCTGGCGCTGCTGAATGAGAAGCTGGAGGCGGCGAACCGGGAAAAGGACAAGCTGTTCTCTATCATTTCGCATGAGCTGCGTAATCCGCTGTACTGGTTTCAAAACCTGTCGGAGGTGCTGAGCAAGAAGTTCCGGGAGATGCCGCCAGACAAGGTGCAGAAGAGCCTTTCGGCGCTGGATGAGTCGGCCAAGAATGCGTTCCATCTAATGGATAACCTGTTACAGTGGGCGCGATCCAAGCTGAACCGCATTCATCCGAAAATGGTCGAGTGTGAGTTGCACACACTGGCGGCCGATACTGCGGAGATGTACCAGACAATCATGCAATATAAGGAGATCGAATTTCACAATTCTGTTCCTTTCGATTGTGTTGTTTATGCCGATGCCGATCTGCTGGGCTGTGTGATCCGCAATCTGCTGTCCAATGCCATCAAGTATACGCCTGCTGGGGGAACCATCGGGATTTCCTGTAGTGCCGGTTCGGATTTTGTCACCGTGGAGGTGCGGGATTCGGGGATGGGGATCCTGCAAAAGGAGAGTGTGTTTTCCGATGTGGTGGTGTCAGCCTCGGGGCTGATGCAGGAAAAGGGATCGGGGATCGGGCTGAAGCTGTGCAAGGAGTTTGTGGAGGTGAATGGGGGAAGGATCTGGGCGGAGAGTGTGGCGGGGGTGGGGACCTGCTTTTTCTTTACAGTGCCTGTGGTGGCACGGGTGGAGGCGGAGGTTAAGCCTGATTTAATTTATGGATTTTAGGCGAATGTGTATCTTATGTGGTCAACCACGAGACCATGCTCAAACATTATTTCAGGATTGCCTGGCGTCATGTGCTGCGGGACAAGACGCATTCTTTTATCAACATTGCCGGTCTGGCCGTCGGGATGGCGGTCGTACTGCTGATCGGCGGATGGATCTATGATCAATGCACCTACGATCGGTACAAACTATCAGTTCGTGGATGAAGAGTTTGCGAAAAAATTCGCGGCCGAGCAACGCATCGGCGGGCTGGCCGCTGTCTTCGTACTTCTCGCTTTGTTTATCAGCGGGCTGGGGATTTTCGGGATGGCTTCCTTTGTGGCCGAACAACGGACCAAAGAGATCGGCATCAGGAAAGTGCTTGGTGCGACCGTGTTGCAACTGTGGCGGTTTCTTTCCAAAGAGTTTATATGGCTGGTGAGCCTGTCCTTTCTTATCGCCATGCCATTGGCGTTTTATGCTATGCATCACTGGCTGCAACAATATCCCTATCATGCGGGCATTCCCTGGTGGATCTTTGCCGGGACGGGAGGAGGTGTGCTGCTGGTTGTGCTGCTGACGGTGAGCTGGCAGTCGGTGAGGGCGGCTATGGTGAATCCGGTGAAGAGTTTGCGGGCGGATTAATCGCGGGGAGCCGATTTATCATGGCTGTTTGCTATTATCGACTATCATTTTTTCGGCCAGGTCATGAAAGTATTGTGGTGACCATATTTTTAAGCGATCTTGGTTCGGAATAAAGCGTCTGATATCTTCTTTTACCCTGTCCATATTTACAGAATCTATCTTTTGCTTTAGAAGGTTTCTGAATTCTTGTTCGGTCATAGTGCTGCCTTTCCAGTGGCCACTGCTTATAGCCCGGGCAAGGAAATGGGACAGATTCAGGGGTATTCCCTTTTTAATATACCATTCCATGTCGTACCAATCACGACCTTTGACGTTATTCTGCCATTTTCGGAATAATAAGGCATGCATCTTTCCGGCAAACAGATCGATTAAGGTAAAGCATTTTACATAAAAAGAGAAAGGCTGTGTCAGGAGCTTTTCTTCCGTATCAAAACCCAGGGGCGGCCGTTTGTCTACTTCTATTTTAATTTTGATGTTAGCGACCTGGCCCATCCCCTGTTGCGGGAGTATCCCGTCCAGCACAAGTTCTTTCCAAATCGTTTCCGACTTTAGAAATGCTGATTCAACATTGGTTTGCACGGCTTTAGTTTTTTCCCGAACCGAGACCTGCATTCCCTGGGAATCAAATTCTGTGATGATGGCGTCTATATAGGGTTGAAAAGAAAAATTCGGGTTGTCAGCGAGCAGAGAAAAATCAAGATCTTCTGAAAATCGATCCAGGCCATAAAATATGCGCAGGGCTGTCCCTCCGTAAAATGCTGCTTTTTCATAAAAGCCGGCCCGATACAGGCCTGCTAAGGCTACCTCTTGCATAATCTCGCGTAAAGCAGCCGTTGCCTGATCTCTGTCAGAGGGTTTATATGAGTCAAGCCATTCTTTGATCATCTTTGTTGGATTGTGTCGGTCAACATAGATAAGGTGTTCTTTTTTGGAGAGGTGGGTATCCAGCTTTGCATAGCAGCTATATCCATGTTCCCGATCATGTCCATGTCGAGACGCAGATCTTTTTCCAGATAAGCAAGTGCACTGGTCTTGCTTCTGAAGATCACTCCTGCAGTAGTAATGATCTTATCAAATAGTGCCTTTTCAGGGGAGGCAATTAAAAACCGATGCTGCTGGTCTATTTCCACACTCCTTATACCGTAGGTATAATAAGGCAAAGGCAGCCGGTTAAAACTATATACTCCGAGGGGGGTAGAAAACTTGCGTGCAGCTTTAGTTGTCACTGAAGATATTTCATACACCTTTTCGGGGATCAGGCCATGATAAGACAGGGCACTTTCCATCGAGACGTAGCTCGGGCCTAAGATATGATTGGCAACTAAGAACGGTTCCGGTTTTGAGGATGAGATGCCGGGACCGGCAGAATATAAACCCTTCTTTATCTGCTGCAATGTTCCGTTCTTTATCAAATAATGTATTTTGTCATTGGGTTCGTTGTATTCCCTAAGAAGCCATGCCATTAAGTGATGAGGAATGGGATAAGATGCATATTGCTGTATGGATTGAGTTAAGCCCATATTGCAAATGTATAAAAATAATAGGATAATCTGATTTATTTCGGTTTTCCTATTAAAATAATACATAATTCAGGCATCAGCCCTGAATTTTACGGACTTTGTAGATGACATTGGCCGTGGGGCGGGTCGATAAGGTGACACCGTCCAACTGGGTGATCTTTGTGGCGCCGAGCTTTTCTACCGCCTTCTGCGAGCGGTAATTACTTTCATGGATATAGAACAGGACGTTGTCTACAAATTGAAAGGCGTAGTCCATCAGGAGGGTCTTCATGGATTTGTTGCAGTCCGAGCCCCAATATTGGCGACCGATGAAGGTCCAGCCGATTTCAATGGCGTTGGTTGATTCTATGACGGGATTGAACCGGGTGCTGCCGATGATGGCGCCCGATTTTTTATCGATCACGGCGAATGCGGTGTTGGAGGCGAGGCCTTCTTTGAAATAGATGTCGAATCCTTCTTTGGTGGAGCGGTTTTTGGTCGGGTGCTGTTCCCAAATTAACGGGTCTGAGGCGACGTTAAAGAGCGGGTCGAAATCGTCGGCTTTGAGCGGCCGCAGGATGATCAGGTCATTTTCGAGGCGGGGTTGCCAATTGACATTCATGTGGCCAAATATACCCGATAGGATTAAAATAATCTTATTAAATTTAGCCAGATATTAGCTTTATGACATTTAATAAGCGTCGGGCGTTCCTTATCACTATGGCCATTTGGCTGATCTTATCCTTACTCTATCAATCCCTATGGCTATTCAGTCAAACGATGAAGGCGGACATCTATGCCGCGGATGAGGCCAGAAGCGGGTATGGCCGAAGGAGAAGTATCCCCAGGATGTATACGACCTATACTGTAGGCGACATCACCTACCATAGTTCGTATTTCAGAAATGAACTGGATGTGTCGAACGGCTATTGTGAAATCAGGTATCTTATTTTTGCGCCGGATATTTCCCGGAAAAATAGCTTTGCCGGTAACTGGGGATACACACTGGTGTTTTTTATATTTCTATCGCTGGTTACCGCCGTCTTATTTATCCGAAAGGATATCATCGGCGATCAGGCTGTCATCATCGTTCAGGGCAAAAGCCCGTTCATACGGATTGAAAAGAATATTATTGAGGACTATGATGGACATGATATAGCAGACGGTCCATCTTCCGAAGCGGAGCTGGCTTTGAAAAAGAGGATTGGGACTGAGGCTGATGTGTTTCAAAAGACAGAGGTCAGTGCGAGTGATTATAAATTCAATCCGAATGCGATTGGGATCTTTGTGGCGTATTTTATTCCCCTCTATTGGTTTTTTAAAATTCTGGTGACGGAAAGGTCCGCAGGGCCCGGCATTATATTTTTAGGAATGGTGGTGGTATTCGTACCTGTATTTGTGCAAAATACAAGAAACCCAACCTTCAAAGCGAAAATACCCGACCAGGGGAGTCTTCTTTTCTCCACCACCGGTGTGCAATACAAGGACGAATTTTATTCTATCGGTGATATCGACGCGGCAGTCGTCTATCTCGAGTCTTTCCAAGGATTTGAATACCAGGAGCGGGTGGTTATGGGAGGGAACATTACAATCAGTCCGGGCGATAATAACAAGATATCGTTCAAGTTCAAGGGGGAGGTGATTGATTTTACTTTTATTTTGGATGAATTTGCTGATTACTGGTCTTTTAAGAACCTGATGAGTGATTGGGCGGCGAGAGGGGTCAATGTTCTTCTTACTAAGGTGTTTGAAGATGAGTTTGTCGTTCAGCAAATGGTCAAGTTCAATACGCAGGTCTCGATTTAAATGATGAGAGGATACTGAAATTATATGAAGTTTTTTATTATTTTGAGTTTATGAAAGTAATTGGACTATTCTTACTGCTGACTTTTTCCCTTTCGGCTATTGCGCAAAACAAGGAATCTTTTTATGTTTTCGACGGCAATTGGAAGCCCACCAAATTGGACTCTGCCCATTTCCTTCTTCATGTTCATGAAGTGAATGATACCTGCTGGCAATGGGATTATTATCATATAACCGGTCCTTTGGTCAAGACCGAACAATATCGCGATAAGGATGGAAATGAATTAGATGGATCCTCCCGCTTTTATAATGAACGGGGTTGGCTGGATTCTACTGCCAGTTACAAAAGAGGTAGAAAGGATGGGTATTTCCGGAAGATGAACGGCGATAGTTTAAAATGGAAAACCGAATATTTGTACAGGGGTGATTCGCTGATCAATGTGAAGGATTTTACCAATAGAAAAGATTCGGCTGTCGAATCTAAAGTTGAGAAGGAATCGGAATATCCGGGTGGGGTGAATAAGTGGAGCAGGTATTTAAATAAGAATCTGAAGTACCCGGATAGGGCTATCAATATCAAGATCGAGGGAGAGGTACGTATTCTGTTCATTGTGGATAAGGAAGGTGTAGTGAAAGACCCATATGTGGCCAAATCTGTCGAATATTCCCTGGATGGGGAATCCCTGAAAATTGTCGAACAGTCAGGGAAATGGGAGCCCGCCTTTCAGAACGGGAAGAATGTTAATACCTATAAAGTACAGCCTGTTAATTTTCGTCTACAATGAGAGTTGACGTCATCGTCATAGGGTTGGGAGCCCATGGCAGTTCGGCGCTGTATCATCTGGCCAAGACCGGGCTGAAGGTGCTGGGCATAGACCGGTATACGCCGCCGCATGAGTATGGGTCTTCGCATGGGCAGAGCCGGATCATCCGGGAAGCCTATCATGAGAATCCGGTGTATGTACCGTTCGTCAGGGCTGCCTATGCTTTGTGGTCAGCGTTGGAAGAGGAGACGGGAGAGAAGTTGCTGACCGAGACCGGGGGGCTTTTGCTGGGCGCGGCTGATAGTTCTGTTGTCATGGGCGCCCGGCTGAGTGCGGAGACGCATGGTATTGCGTATGACTATCTGGAGGCTGCCGAGCTGAGGGAGCGATTTCCTGCTTTCCGCCCGGGTGACGACACCGTTGCCGTTTGGGAGAAGAGAGCGGGCATTCTTTTTCCGGAGGAATGTATCAGGGTGCAGCTGAAGGGGGCGGTGTTAAATGGGGCTTCAGTTCATTGCGACGAAACGGTGTTGGCGATCCATCCTCAAGCGGGCGGCAGGGTGGTGGAAGTGGTGACCGACCGGGGACGGTATGGGGCGGAAAAGGTGATCGTGAGTGCCGGGGCGTGGGTTGGGGGGCTTTTGCCGGAGCTGCGGCTGCCGTTGGTTATCGAGCGGCAGGTGGTGTGTTGGTTTAGCGACGGCCAAACGGGTGGAGGACAAGCGAGTGGGGACCGGACGGCGCAGAATCAGGGTATGCCGATTTATATCTGGGAATACGAGCGAGGCAAGATGTTTTATGGGTTTCCGGATCTGGGGGAGGGGCTTAAGATCGGTTTTCATCATGGCGGCCAGCCAATTTTTGAGCCGGCGTTGCGGCAGGATGTCAGTGCGGAGGAGATCGATGCCATTGCGGATATTGCGGGGCGCTATTTATCGATTGATCCGGTGTTTGTGCGTTCTTCTGTCTGCATGTATACCAATACTCCCGATGAGGATTTTATCCTGGATGTTTATCCCGGGTGTGATCGGATCTTTGTCGCCAGCCCCTGTTCGGGGCATGGGTTTAAGTTTAGCAGCGTGATAGGCAAGATCCTCAGCGAATGGGCGTTGGATAGGCCGATGGGATTTGATCTGGAGGCTTTTTCTCTTGGGCGGTGGGGTTAAGCCGGATGGGTGAAGGCCGAAGGAATTTTGTACCTTCAACCCTATCTACCAAATGGACTAACTGACATGAGAAACATCCTTTTTTTTACAGGCATATTCTGTCTGTCCGTCAATGGATGGGCGCAAAAAATCCAGCCGACTTCTTTCGATCACTATTTTGCAGCTTTAAGATGGAGAAACATTGGTCCCTTCCGTGGGGGCAGGGTTGTCACCGCATGCGGGGTCATCAATGATCCGCAGGTCTATTATATGGGCACCACCGGAGGTGGCGTTTGGAAGACTGAAAATGCGGGCTGGTCCTGGTTCAATATTTCGGATGGCTATTTTACGACGGGTTCCGTCGGCGCGGTGGTGATCTGTTCGCGGTACGACCCTCATACCTTTTATTCCGGCGGCAACTGCGTTTTCAGAACGTCCGACCTGGGCAAGACCTGGGAAGTGATTTCACCGGACCTCACCCGGCATGATACAGCGCATATGGGTCAGAGTGGTATCCCCTTTACCAATGAGGGGGCAGGCGGAGAGAATTATTGTACGTTGGCTTATATGGCGGAGTCCCCATTGGAGCCGGGGGTACGGGGGCGGCTGTACGATCGGTGGGGGACAGCGGGAGGGTAGTCAGCGGCAAATTGCTTGCCTGGGAGGAGGAATTGGTGCAAAACAAGGCGAAGAGCGGTAATGATGTGTTCAATTTTGTTAACAAACTGAGCGCCCGATATATTTTTATCAAAGGGAGTTGGAAGCCAATGTCCCATACGTCACCAATGGACAAAAGCAAGCGTATGCGGAGCTGGATGCTGCGTGGCAAATGGAAAAAGGTCGGATGGATATTTTGCTAAACAAGGATGTGGCCGGCTTTAATGCATTGTGCAGGCAAAAAAATGTGGAAAATGTGATCATTCCGGGGCTATAGGAATCGGTAATGAAATTTGCGATATATTTGATAGCTACTATTGAATTACCGTTAAAATTGGACCTATTTAATGACTTCCGAGAGAAAAACCTTTCCCGGAGCTGTAATCGAACGGCTCAATAAGAACTATTCCATCGTCTACTTCGTCTTTCTGCTTTCCATATGTTATCTTGCCTACCTGGCCTGCTCTATCCATGAGGGGAATTTCTATGCCGGGGATCAGGACCTTAAGGCGCTGCAGGTGAAACAGATTGCGGCCGGCTATGGGTTCAAGTATCTGCATTTGGCGCAACCCGAATGGGTGAAGGCCGTCTGGCAGGCCGGTTATTTTCCGTTGAAGCCGCCATTTTTTTATCCTTCGCCGAAGGGGTACCTTATCGTTTACCCCCCTATGTTCCAAATCATCACTTCCTTCTTTTATGCCCACATGGGAACTGCGGGATTGTATTTTATACCGATGCTGTGCACGCTGGGGCTGCTGGGTTGGACTGTGCAATTGCTAAAACGTAGTGGGGTTACGCCGTTCAATATCGCACTGGCCGTCTTTGTCCTGGTATTTTGTTCGCCGCTGATGTTATATGGAGTAATGTTTTGGGAGCATTTGCCAGCGGTACTCTTATTATTTGCCGGGCTGGCTTTTATTGTCAACACGCCTTCTTCCATTTGGGCTGCTGTGGTCCTGGGGCTGGTTTCAGGGCAGGCTATCTGGCTAAGGCCCGAGGCGCTGATGATGAACCTTTTGTATGGGGCGGCAGTGCTGGTGCTTTTTGTACGCGAAAGATGGGGTAAGCCGGAAGGAGAGGGTACCGGGGAAAGAAAGGGCATTTATATTGCCTTTCTCGCAGCGCTGGCTTTTTCCGTGATCCCTTGGTTTGCTTTTAACTATATCCAGTATGGGTCGATATTTGGCATGCATGGTATGCAGGTGCTTTACGACAATGACCCGGATACGAGGATGGGATTGAAAAACGGGTGGCGGAACCTTGTCAAGATCAATAAGCTGTCCATCAAGGATTTTTTATTCCTTCTGCTATTGTTCCCCCTCCTTTATAAATTTTTTACCTCAAAGGATAGGGCAGATTGGCGGCCGTTGCTGTTGGCGGCTATCGTCATCCTGTATTCCGTGCTAACCCCGTTCATGCTGCCTAATGATGGCATCGTCCAATGGGGGCCGAGGTATTTTCTGGCGATCATTCCCGTCACCGTATTCGCGCTCTTTTTGGCGGCGAAGCAATGGAATATCACGAACGGCGGCATCCCGATATGGTTAACCTTGCTGATCGTAGTCATTGGTTGCCGTTCATTCTATCAAAATACGCATAATGGCGGCTACAAGGAACTGAGATGGCGGTATACGCAGCGAACCAGGCCGATCTATAACCAGATCAACAGCCAACCCGGGAATGTCGTGATCTTCTCGCATGGGTCTATGACTTATGACTTCGGGTGTTTGTTCGACAAGGATTATTTTTTTGCCGAGTCCGGCGACGACAGTCTTCGGCGGTTGCTGCCGCTCCTGAAGAGCTATGGGGTGAAGCAATTTATCTATGTTTTCGATCCGCGCATTCCTACGCTGCCCAGGATGTTGGCGGACTCTTCGACCCGGCATTATTGGGAGGCTGTGGAACAGAAGGGTTGGATCAAGGATGAATATGCGAGTAAAGTTTATGTCATTCAATAGTGGGGAGCGTATGGCGGGGGATATGTAACGGGGGATGGTCTATATTAACGGGTATGGCCTATATTTATACCTATGAAGAATGCTTTTTTAATGGCCATCGCCTGTCTGTTACTGACCGGGCTGGATGCTCAGCAGCCGCTGACAAGAAATTATCTCGATGATCCCGCTCTTAGCCCGCACGCTCATGACCTTGATTTCACCCATCTGACGCTCGAACTCTGGCCTGATCCCAAGGCCGGTACTGTAACGGGCAGGGTGACCGAGACTTTCCGCCCGCTGCGTCCGGAGGTGGACAGCTTCTTCCTCGATGGTATTCGTATGACCGTCGCCTCCATCACCTTGAACGGCCAGGCCGTCAAATTTCACGTCGATAGTGCGGGTATCATGATAGTGCCCGGCAAGCCTCTTCACTGGAATGTCGATGACAGCATCACTATACAGTATTCTGCCAAGCCCCGCAAAGGGCTCTACTTTATTGGCTGGAACGATCCCCATAACCTGAGCCGCAAACAGATCTGGAGCCAGGGTGAGGCCGTCGATAACCGTCACTGGATACCCCTCTATGATGAACCCAATGACAAATTGATCACCGAGCTGATCGTACATTTTGATGCAGCATATCAGGTACTGTCGAACGGTCGTCTCGTTGACAAAAAAACAAACTCCGACGGCACTATTACCTGGCACTACGCGATGAATCATCCGATGGCCGATTATCTGATCATGCTGGGCGTAGGCCATTATGATATCCGAGAAACGCATTCCGCCTCCGGCGTACCGCTGCATCTTTATTACTATCCCGAATGGAAGGACCGCGTCGGCCCTACCTATCAATACGCCGAGGCCATGGTCGACTTTATGGAGAAAGAGACAGGCGTCAAATATCCTTGGGAGAGCTATTCGCAGATCCCCGTGCAGGACTATATGTACGGCGCTATGGAAAACACTACCGCCACTGTCTTCGGAGACTTTTATTTGCTCGATCAGCGCGGTACCCTCGATCGTTCTTATATCTCCGTCGATGCCCATGAATTGGCGCATCAATGGTTCGGGGATGATGTTACTGCGCGAAGTGACGCCGACGGGTGGTTACAGGAAAGTTTTGCCACTTATTATAATCAGCTTTTTGAAAGAGAGGTGCTGGGGGAGGATCATTTTGAATGGGAACAACGAACGGCCGGCAATGCCGCGCTTGAGGATTCGAAACGCAATTTGTTTGGCGTCGCCAGCAGCGAGGGTGGCGGCAACCGCGTCTATGGCAAGGGGGCGTATGTGCTCGATATGTTGAAGTATGTGGTCGGTGGTCGTGAAGCGTATAATAAGGCGGTGCAATATTACTTGCAAAAATATGCTTATGGGAATGTGGACAGTCATGATCTGCTGGTTGCCTTTGAGGAGAGTAGCGGAATAGACCTCCAATGGTTCTGGGATGAATGGCTGTATCGCGGCGGCGAGCCTAATTTTCATGTCGATCTGACCGACGAGGCGGCAGAGACTGAATTGGTTATCACGCAGCAGGTCATACCGGGATCCATTACAGGGTTCAAAGACGGAGTGTTTAAGATGCCAGTGGTGATCGAGCTGCATTACTCCGATGGCAGCGTCGTGCGGCGAACGGTCAATGTCGAACATGCTACAGAGATCGTCAAGGTGGCTAAGGGTGCGGGGCTGCATCTCGCGTTTGTGGTGTTCGATCCGGGCAGCCACATTCTAAAAACTGTTTCTTTTCCCAGGCCGGCAGCCATGCTGACCGCTCAGGCGACAGGCGCTGAGAAGATGATCGATCGTTATGATGCGGTGGTTGCTATGAAGGGTCTTCCGCCGGAGCAGAAGACCGAGGTTTTACGGAGGGTCTTTCACGAAGACAAATTTTCAGCGCCGCGGGTCGAGGCGCTGAATCAACTGGGCGGCGAAGGGGAGGAGGCCGGTCGTGCTATTTTGAGGGAGGCGCTGGACGATAAGGATGTAGCGGTGCGGAAGGGGGCGCTGGCTACTATCGATGCGATGGGGCCGGCGGAATTGTCGCCGTTGCTGGAGCCGTTACTGAAGGATTCTTCTTATGAGATTGTAGAGGGGGCGCTTCAAAAACTGTCGATGTTGGCGCCGACCCGATTGCCTTACTATCTCGACGTTACGAAAGATGTGGAAGGCGTTATAGGGAGGAATGTCAGGGTGCGTTGGCTGGAGTTGGCGTGGTTGACGTATGGCGATGCGAAATATGCCGATCAGTTGGTGGAGATGACGAGTCAATCCTATGAGTTTCGGACGCGGGTGAATGCGATGGCGGCGCTGAAGCGGATGGATTATTTTAGTGAGCCGCTGACGGGATATCTGATAGAGGCGATCAGGAGTTCGAATACCAGGTTGAGCGGGCCGGCGTCGGAATTGATGGATTATTTCTACGCGCAGGATAAACATAGGAAAGAGATTAAGGAATCCAGCCTTCGGTTTTCAGGGATTCGATGAGTTGGGGATCATCAGCGGACATAGCGGGCAGCCAGGGGGCGCCAATCTGTTGACGGGTCCACCACCGGCCATCGGGATTGCCCCGTGGTGCAAAGGAATAGCGATACAGTACTGCGCGGATATAAAGCGGCGGCTTCCCGGGAAAAGGATTAGCGGCAAAGAGGCCAAGCGTACCCCGGTCATTGTGCAGGAGTTTCCATACGAGATGTAGCGTCCACGGGTATTCATTGGGGGTAGACATGGCGGCGAACCACATTTGCCAATCCAACCTCAGCTGGTATGGGGCGATCTGTGGCGGTCGTTTGTCCAGTGCGACGGGGAGGGCTTTGTATGGATATTCGATCCATTGGGCGCTATCGGTAGGAATAGAGTCCATCGTTCCTTCGAATACTACGTTGAGCCGTTCCTGTCCCACAGAGCCAAAAGCACCGTAGGTATTGACTAGTTCGAGAGGATCGAAAGAGGTATTCATGATCTGGCGGCGCGACAGCATATTTAGTACTGGCTGGATGCTGAGTAATGCGATGATACCGGTGACCGTCCAGGCGGTGATCAGCATAGGCCGGGAGGGGGGAGCGTGGGGTTGCCTTCGCGAGGCGCTTCGGCGACCGAGGGCGGCGTTTTTGGCCCTGCGGACCAGCGGGCGGGGAAGAATTTTTGCCAATAATTCGTCATCAAAACAAGCCAGGGCGGGGATGATCGTGAGCCAATTGAGGAAGGAGAGGTTACCACTGAGGATGAGGTTGAGTTGAAAAAGGATAATGATAGCGCCTGTGATGTGTCGCGCTGGCCTGGGCCAGAAGACGAACCATGGCGCAATGAGCTCTGCGAGCCAGTTAAACCAAACGCCAATTTTTAGTGCCGTTCGGGGTAGAAAATGAAACCATCGGCTGAGCGGGCCAGGCAGGGGTTGCGTTTCAAAATGATAATAGAGGGCGGTTGAATTTCGCCACACCTCATCACCACGGAGCTTGATCATTCCGGCGCCGAACATGATGCGGAAGGTCAGCCAGCGGAACAGCCAAATGATCGGCATGGGGGGCGCTCTGCGGGGAAAGGGGCGAGGGTCGAGAAGGGGGCAGAGAAAGATGGCGAGGAAGCCCGTCTCCAGTAGTTGGATCTCCCAACCGTAGCCATACCAGTCCTGGCCAAGGTGAACGAAGGACATATACAAGAACCAGAGTATGGCCATAAGGGGCGCGTTGGCGAAGCCTGCGAGTACGACGAGCGAGAGGATAAAGCCGATCCATGCTACTGTAAGGAGTGCTGTGTCCGAATGGACGAACCAGAAGAGAGAGGGGAGGCGGAGGAAGCCGGCGGTGGTTGAGCCGAGTGAGTCGGTGACTCTTTGGATGAATATATTTATAGGAAGAAGGCCATGGGCGCCAATGAGTGGGACGATCTGGTTGATCGTGGCAAGAAAAGCTACGGCATAGACGGCGCCTAACAGGCGGAGAATGAGGAAGCGCGAGAGCCAATAGGCGCCTGTGGGCTGCATACCATAAAATTACCTATTTTTAGGCATGGTGCTTGATGAATTACTGCGTGAAGATGGCCGACTGCGCCCGCACTGGGAGACTTTTTTTCAGTCTTATCAGCGGCTGGGCGCTGATGAAATTTCCGGCCGCGATGAGGATATGATGCGGCTGCTGAAGGAGAATGGGGTGACCTATAATATCTATGGCGATCCGGCCGGATTGAACCGCCCCTGGACACTAGACATCATCCCGTTCCTGGTCAGTCAGGAGGAGTGGCCGGCGATCGAAGCGGGTCTTTTACAACGGGCCCGGCTGCTGGACCTGGTATTAGCTGATATTTATGGTGAGAGGAGATTGATCAGGAACGGCATTTTGCCTGTCGACGTCGTGTATAACCATGCCGGGTTTCTCCGGCAGTGTTCAGGCATCCGTCACCCGGGCGGCCGTCAGCTGGTGTTGTATGCCGCCGATCTGGCGCGGAGCAAAGACGGGAGCATCTGGGTTGTGAATGACAGGACGCAGGCGCCATCTGGTTCGGGATACGCTTTGGAAAACAGGACAGCCATGGCGAGGGTAATGCCGGAGCTTTTTGAGGGATTATCCGTGCGGCATCTTTCGCCTTATTTCCATGCGGTGCGTAGCGGGCTGAATGATATTGCCCCCCGGGGGCGCCCCAATCCTCGGATCGTCATTCTCACGCCGGGTTCCAGCAATGAAACCTATTTCGAACATTCCTACCTGTCTTCCTATCTTGGCTTTACGCTCGTGCAGGGTAATGATCTGATAGTAAAAGATAATCATGTTTGGTTAAAGACCATGGGCGGCCTCGAGCGGGTCGATGTGATCCTCCGCCGGATGGACGATATTTATTGCGATCCGTTAGAGCTGAAGGAAGATTCGCAACTGGGTGTGCCGGGTCTGCTGCAGGCCGTCCGGAGCGGAAATGTGAGTATTGCCAATCCGATAGGCAGCGGCATCCTGGAGAATCCGGGCCTGCTACCTTTTTTGCAGCCTATCGCTAAGTATTTTTTATCGGAAGACCTTTTGATGCCGACCATTGCCTCATGGTGGTGTGGGCAGCCCAAAGAGCTGGATTACGTACTGGCCCACCTGCCATCACTGGTCATCAAGAAGATCAACCGAAATCCGACCGGTACTTCGTCTGTGGATGGCGCTGCGTTATCCGCGAGGGAGCTGAGTGAATGGAGAGACCGGATCAAGGCTCATCCGACCCTGTACGTCGGGCAGGAGAAAGTCGAGATTGCTTCTACGCCTGCGCTGATCAATGGAAAGATCGAATCCCGGCGGGTGCTCTTCAGGAGTTTTCTCGTGGGGAATAAACATGGTTATGAAGCGATGGCGGGGGGCCTGTGCAGAACTTCTTCCGATGCCGGTAATTTTATCATCTCCAATCAAACAGGGGGTGTGAGCAAGGATACGTGGGTGCTATCGCCGGAGCCGGGTCGGATACTGAGCGTGCTGAAGGCAGTGCCGGAGAAGCCTGAGCTATCCTTTATCGACATGTTGCCGAGTCACGCGGCTGAAAACCTGTTCTGGGTAGGGCGGTACACGGAAAGAGTGCTGGGGAATGCGCGATTCCTGCGGACCGTCATGCAGTTCATGGCGGGGGGTAACAAACAGATCACTGAACAGACCGGCCAGACAGAGCGGAGTCTGTTAGTGGCGTTGACGCGATACAGCTATACTTACCCTGGCTTTGCGGGAGAGGGCGGTGAAGAGAGGTTGGGGCGTCCCTGGGCAGAATTGAGGGATGTATTGCTGAACGGGGACAGGGCCGGCAGTCTGAAGTTCAATTTTTTGCAGTTTCACCGGGCGATACACGAGGTGAGAGAGCATTGGTCTACCGACACCTGGCGGGTTTTGAGGATCATGGATGAGGAGTTCCGGCAGGATATTCCGTTGTCTCATCAGGGGCATCAGCAGATGCTGCGTACGCTGGACAATCTGATCACCTTTATTGTAGCTTTTATAGGACTGAACAGGGAAAGTATTTCCCGCGAGCAAGGGTGGATACTGCTGGATGTGGGACGAAAGATCGAGACGAGCCTTTTACTGATCACCTTATTGCGGACGACCCTTGTTCCCCGATCCAACGACCCCGTGGAATACCATTTGCAACAAAGTGTACTGACGAGTAATGAGAGCCTGGTGAATTACCGGTATAAGTATCGGATGCCCATCACCATCGGACTGGTGCTGGATCTGATGTTATTCGATCCGAATAATCCCCGGTCGCTGACTTACCAGGTCAACCGATTGAAGGTGTATCTTAAGAATCTCCCGAAGAATCAGGCGGGGTATTGGCTGACCGAATATGAGCGGCTGATCCTGGAGGCGGATAGTCTGTTGAAGCTGGCCGACAAAGATGAATTGACCTTAGCGAGTCCTGCGGACAAGGAATATCGGGTGCTGAATGATTTTTTGTCCAAGATGTATGTATTGCTGTCGGGAATTCCGGACGTGATTTCCAAAACTTATTTCAAGCATGAATTGGCGCCGAAAATATAAAATCAGTCACCGGACGACGTACACGTATTTCGAGCCGGTGAGCGTATGTCATAACCTGTTGCGGCTGGCGCCGCGGGATACTTTGACGCAGGTGTGTCGTCATGTTGCTGTTAAGATCAGCCCGGAACCGGATACGATGCGCGAATACGAGGATTTTTTTGGGAATAAGGTGATCTATTTTTCTATCGAGAAGGAGCATGCGCGATTGACGGTGGATGTGCAGTCCGAGGTAGAGATTTTTGATGGGTTGCGGGGGGGCAATGGGGCGCCTTCGCCGATGGCTTCGGCGCCCGAAGAAGTGAGGCAGTATGTTTTTGAAACGCCGATGACGGGGTGGAACGAGGAGATCGAGGCTTATGCGCGGGTTTCTTTTCAGCCGGGAAGATCTTTGGTGGACGCGGCTGGTGATCTGATGCGACGTATTTATACGGATTTTGAATTTACGCCGGGGTTTACGACTGTTGCGACGCCTGTGGTGGTGGTGATGAGAGAGAGGAAAGGAGTGTGTCAGGACTACGCTCACCTGGCGATTGCCTGCGTCCGGTCTATGGGCTTCCCGGCGCGGTATGTCAGCGGCTATATCGAGACCGTTCCGCCGGAGGGTGTGGAAAAGCTGATCGGTGCTGATGCGAGTCACGCATGGTTCAGTGTATATGATCCTGCTATGGGCTGGATGGATTTCGATCCCACCAATAATATGATAGCGGGGGAGCAGCATATTACCATCGGCTGGGGAAGGGATTATGCGGATATTGCGCCTATGAAGGGAATCATCCTGAGCAGCGGGTCACATGGATTGAGGGTGTCGGTGGATGTAAAAAGAGTTTCATGAGAGTATATACCTGTAATAATTGTCGTAACCCGCTGTATTTTGAAAACAGCGAGTGTTTGAATTGTCATCACCAGGTGGGTTTCGATCCGGTGACGCTGACGATGATGAATTTGGGGGATGGGGCTTACCAGTATTGTAAGAATGCGGAGTATGGGGTGTGCAATTGGTTGTTGCCTGCGGGTAGCGCGGGGGCTGGCGGCTCCGCGGGTGCGGGCGGGGATTCCGGGGATGGCTTTTGCATTGCCTGTGCGATGAACCGGGTGATCCCTTCGCTGACCAGTGATCAGAACCGGATGCGCTGGAGGAACCTGGAGGTGGCCAAGCACCGATTGATTTATTCCCTGCTGCGATTGAGGCTACCCTTACGGGTGAATCATGGTGGGCAGGAAGAAGCCATTGTATTCGATTTTATGGAGAATGCCTCTGCGGGGGAGCATGTGATGACCGGGCATGATAACGGCGTCATCACAATCAATATCGACGAGGCCGATGAAGCCGAGCGGGTGCGTCACAAACTTGATCTTGGCGAGCGGTACCGGACGTTGCTGGGGCATTTCCGGCACGAGATCGGTCATTATTACTGGGATGCTTTGGTTTCAGATAATAACAAGGTGATTGGCCGGTATCGGGAGTTGTTTGGCGATGAGCGGAAGGATTATAGTGAGGCTCTCAAGGCCTATTATGCTTCCGGTGCGCCGGCAGACTGGAACCAGCATTTTATCAGTCCTTATGCCACTTCGCATCCCTGGGAGGATTGGGCGGAGACCTGGGCGCATTATTTACATATGATGGATACGCTGGAAACGGCATGGGCATTCGGCATCCGGATCGATCCGGTTGAAGCCGATGGTTTGAAGGCTGCGATTACCCAGGAGCCGTATGACCGGGTTAATTTCGACCGGTTGATCAAGCGATGGCTGCCGTTGTGTTTTGCGGTGAATAGTCTGAACCGCAGTATGGGGCATGCCGATTTTTATCCTTTTATTCTTTCCAAAGAGGTGATAGAGAAGCTGCGATTCATCCACGATTTGTGTTTGGCTTCCGGAAACGCCTAAGGTCCAGGGTATAGGGGAATTCCTTACTGACAGATTCTTCGGGCGGGTCGCAGAGGAAGGGCAGGCGGTCCCGGGTGATATAACGTCGTATTGCGGACAGAGCGGGAGAGGGGGGTAGGGGGTCCGGGGTGAATGAGGTGGTAGTGAAACGGCTGACTCGTCGCGATTCCGCTTCGTAGCTATTGACAGGGAATACTTCATAGCCGCGGCCGCCGGGATGGGCGACATGATAGGTGCAACCGCCGATAGAGCGGCTATTCCAGGTGTCGACAATGTCGAAAGTAATCGGGGCATCGACGCCGATCGTCGGATGGAGAGCGGAAGGGGGCTGCCAGGCTCTGTAGCGAATCCCGCAGACATATTCTTCTTTGATGCCAGTGGCGACCAGCGGAACGCGCAGGCCGTTGCACAGCAGAGCGTATCTTGAGCCATTGAATCCTTTGAGTTTGATCTCCAGTTTTTCCAGTGAAGAGTCTACATAGCGGGCGGTGCCGGAGGTGGACATTTCTTCTCCCAATACGTTCCAGGGTTCAATGCCCATGCGGACTTCCATTTCCATCCCATGCAGCTTTACCGTGCCATAATGTGGGAAGCGGAATTCCAGGAAAGGGTCGAACCAGCTGAGCGAAAAAGGATACCCGGCTTCATTGAGATCATTAACCACTTCCTGCAGGTCCTGCCGAACGTAATGCGGGAGAAGGAATTTGTCGTGCAGTTCCGTTCCCCATCTTGTGAGGTCGTGTGTATAAGGTTGGCGCCAGAATTTTGCGATGAGTGCGCGGATGAGCAGCATCTGCACCAGGCTCATTTGTTTATGAGGCGGCATATCGAAGGCTCGGAATTCGAGGATACCGAGTCTGCCTGCGGAGGTGTCCGGCGAATACAATTTATCGATACAGAATTCCGAACGATGGGTGTTACCGGTGATGTCCGTCAGGAGATGCCGGAAGATGCGATCGACGAGGTAGAAGGGGATAAATCCACCTTCGGGAACCTGGCTGAAGGCCAGTTCCATTTCGTATGTTCGGTCATCCAGGCCTTCGTCCATACGAGGCGCCTGGCTGGTGGCGCCGACGAATGCGCTGGAGAACAAATAAGATAGCCCGGGATGGTGTTGCCAATAGGTGATGAGGCTTCTTAAGAGATCGGGTCTTCTCAGGAGCGGGCTGTCGGCGGGTTTTGATCCGCCGATCGTGATATGGTTGCCGCCACCTGTGCCGGTATGTCTGCCGTCGAGCATGAACTTTTCTGTACCGAGGCGGGACTGAAAGGCTTGATCGTAGAGTGTGTCGATCGTATGGACCAGGTCTTTCCAACTGGTAGCGGGCTGGATATTCACTTCGATGACGCCCGGATCGGGGGAGACGACGAGGCGTTCCATGCGATAGTCGCGGGGTGGTTCATAGCCTTCGATGCGGACCGGCATGTTGAGTTTTTCGGCGGTGGCTTCGATAGAGGAGATCACGTCGAGATAATGCTCGACGTAGTCCATGGGCGGAAGGAAGATATAGAGGATGCCGTCACGAACTTCCGTGCAGAGGGTAGTTTTGATCGATTCGACTTCCGTTTCTTCTTTGGGGGGTTGCGGGACGATTGGAGGAAAATGCTGCATGTATCGGCTATTGACGGCCGCCCGGTAGTCCTCCAGTGCAGGCAGTTCTTCGAACAGGCTACGTTCTACCTGCTGTGGCTCTTTGTCTTTGGCTACAGCGGGGAGAGAGTCGAGAGGGAGGCGCAAGCCGATCGGCGAGTTGCCGGGAACGAGGAACAGATGATTTCTTTTCAGCGACCATTTGCAGCTGCTCCAGGTACCCGTCCAGTGGTTGAATTTTAACGGCAGGGTATAGCCGGCGGGGGTATCCAGTTCCGCGTCCAGCAGTTTGACGAGGCTGCGGCGTTCGATAGGATCTGATAATCCGGCCTTGAGGGGATCGATGTTGACCGGGAGTTTTCCTTCCGTCCAGAGCCAATAGAAAGTATCTTCATAGGCCGGGGTGATATTGTCTTCGCTGACGCCGAGGTGGCGGGCGAGTTCATGAAGGAAAGTTGCCGCGTCCGCCGTCCAGGTTTTTTTCGTCGTTGCTTCGGAAGTGATTTTTTCGATAGGTTCTTCGCGGGCGATCAACCGGATATTTTTCCAGATTGGGACGCCGTCTTTTCGCCAGAAGAGGCCGTATTGCCAACGGGGGAGCAGTTCGCCCGGATACCATTTGCCCTGGCCATAATGGATCATGCCGTCGGGGCCGAATTTTTCGCGGAGGCGGAAGATGAGGTTGTGGGCGAGGACGCGTTTTTCTTTGCCATCGGCGGCGGTGTTCCACTGGGCGGACTCCATGTCGTCGATAGAGACAAAGGTCGGTTCACCGCCCATCGTCAGCCGCAGGTCACCTTTTTCAAGGTCTTCGTCCACCTTATACCCTGTAGCATTGATCGTGGCCCATTGTTCGTCCGAATAAGGTTTTGTCACGCGGGGATCTTCATGGATACGGGTGACAGTATTAGAGAAAGAGAATTCCGTTTCGCATTCATCCGTCGCTCCCACGACTGGTGCGGCGCTGACAGGGTCGGGTGTGCAGGCGAGCGGGATATGGCCTTCGCCGGCAAAGAGTCCCGAGGTAGGGTCCATGCCTATCCAGCCTGCGCCGGGGATGTAGACTTCCGTCCAGGCGTGGAGGTCGGTGAAATCGTTTTCCGGTCCTGACGGGCCGTCGAGGGATTTGATATCTGCCGTCAGTTGGACCAGGTAGCCGGAGACGAACCGGGCTGCGAGGCCGAGTCTTCTCAGGATCTGAACCAGGAGCCAGGCGGTGTCGCGGCAGGAGCCGAGAGCCTTGCCGAGGGTTTCCTCGCAGGTTTGGACGCCAACCTCCATACGGATGTTGTATGCGATATCGCGGTTTAGTTTTTGGTTGATATAGACGAGAAAGTCGTTGATGTTTTTTGGGGTGGTGTCGATGGTTTTCAGCCATTGATCGAGAAGGGGGCCGCCTTCGGTTTGCTGAAGGTAAGGGATCAGTTCACCGTGCAATTGCAAGTCATATTTGAACGGGTATTTTTCGGCATAGTCTTCGACGAAGAAGTCGAAGGGGTTGATGACGATCATGTCGGCGATGACTTCGACTTCGATACTGAGTTCTTTTGTCTTTTCGGGGAATACGACGCGTGCCTGGAAGTTACCGAAGGGGTCTTGCTGCCAGTTGATGAAATGGTCTTTGGGGGTGACTTTGAACGAGTAGGATTCGATGGGGGTACGGGAATGGACGGCTGGCCGCAGCCGGAAGACATGGGGAGACAGAGAGACGAGGCGGTCGTACCGGTAAGTAGTTTTGTGATTAATGGCTATCCTGATTGACATAGATGGTGTTGAGTGAATAGCGAGCAACCGGCGTATTGAAGATAGGGAATTTTAGAGATCTTTGGGGAGCAGATATCAGAGAAAGCGTAAATTTGCAAAACACATATCAGTGTGTATATAGTCAAAATATGAACCCAGAGTCGCAGAATGTACTGGATTATCCTGGTGAGAATACCATCTTCCTGGTCTGGAATTTTAAGAAGGACCAGAATGTCGGAGCCGTTTTTGAAAGGATTTGTGCATTAGTTATCAATATTAATAATTCAAACGAGATTCGATTTCCCCACTCCGCGACGTCTTGTGTGATGGGGATTGGGTATGATGCGTGGCATCGGCTTGGTCTCCCGGTCCCGCTGCCAAAGGAACTGGAGAATTTCATGCCCATCGCCGGTGCGAAACACACGGCCGTGGCTACCCGGGGCGATCTGCATTTCCATATCAAGGGGGCCACCAGCAGTATTTGTTACGATATGGCGGCCGCCCTGGCTCAAATTCTGGACCCGGTGGCGGTCAGTGTCGAAGAGGTTCATGGGTTCAGGTATTGGGATGGCCGGTCTATTTTGGGGTTTGTGGATGGTACCGAAAATCCTGAAGGCGAAAAACGTGCTTTTTTTGGGCTGATAGGCGATGATGATCCTGCCTATAAGGGGGGGAGTTATCTGTTTGTTCAAAAGTATATTCATGATCTGAAGGCGTTTAAGGCGCTGCCTGTCGAGGAACAGGAAAAAGTATTCGGAAGGTATAAAGAGAATGACGTTGAAATGTCCGATGAAGTAAAGCCTTCCAATTCTCATAGTGCCCTGGCCAATGTCGGTGACGATCTCAAGGTCCTCCGGGACAATATGCCTTTTGGGAATATGTCCAACAATGAGATGGGTACTTATTTCATCGCTTATGCGAGTACGTTCAGCACAGTAAAGAAGATGCTGGATGCCATGTTTATCGGTTCGCCGGCAGGGAATTACGACCGGTTGCTGGATTTCAGCACAGCAAAGACCGGGAGTCTGTTTTTTGTTCCTACGGCATCCTTTTTGAAGAATGTTGCATCGGGGGCATCGGCTCCGGAGGTCGTTGCTTCTGCCCCTGTTGTGGTTGGGGTGGGCGACGGGTCATTATCTATCGGATCATTAAAAAAAGAAGCAGGATATGAATAATCTTTATCGGGAACTAGCTCCTATTTCAGACGCGGCCTGGGCGGAAATCGAAGAAGAAGCACGGCGCACCCTCAAGCGGCATCTGGCAGCACGACGGGTAGTGGATGTAGAAGGCCCAAAAGGTTTTGACTTCCCGGCGGTCGGCACGGGGCATACGCAGGGAATTCCGGCGCCTGGTGAAGGGATCCAGGCTGTGCGGCGCGAAGTGAAGGCTTTGGTGGAGCTTCGGGTTCCATTCGAACTCGCCCGCCAGGCGGTTGACGATGTTGAACGCGGCGCGGAGGATTCGGACTGGTCGGCGGTGAAGGATGCGGCGCAGAAAATAGCGTTTGCGGAAGATAACTCGGTCTTCGAAGGATACAATGCGGCGGGGATCCAGGGTATCCGGCAGGGTACCAGTAATCCGATATTGACGCTTCCTTCCAATGTGCGGGGTTACCCGGATGTAGTTGCACAGGCGGTGAGTCAATTACGGCTTGCGGGGGTCAATGGTCCTTATGCGCTGGTGCTGGGCGCCGAATCCTACACGGCTGTCTTCGGTGGCAGTGATGAAGGGTATCCTGTTCTGCAGCATATTCAGCGGCTTATCGATGGGGATATCATCTGGGCTCCGGCGATCAAGGGTGGTTTCGTGCTGAGTACACGCGGGGGTGATTTCGAGTTGGATCTTGGTCAGGACATATCCATCGGTTATCTTAGTCATTCCGAGACCAGCGTCAGGCTCTATCTGCAGGAAAGTTTCACCTTCCGGTTATTGACGACCGAGGCTGCGGTAGCGCTGACACTGGCTATTGTCTAATGGGCTACACCGGTTCTTTTTTCTTCGACTGGCGTCCCGGTCTCAGGATCAATTCCGTCGAGGAGCACATACTGGATGTTGGGAGAAAACGGGGAGCCGCCATGGATCTGAAGGTACATTCTGGAGAGGATGGCGCGTTTGCCGTTGATCTGATCGTAGACATGGAATTTTTGATCCGGCCCCATCACTAAATCCATTACATGGGTTTTTTTGGCCAGGAGTCTGAGTTCATAATGGTCTTTGGCGATGTATTTGGTCGACAACCCATAGGCATATTTTCGCTGAATCGCTGTGAGTTCTTCCCTTTGTGATTTCTCTGCATAACAAATCCAAAAGATATGAACAGGTGCTAACGAGTCTGGCATGCCGTTCTTTATGTTCAATTCATAGACCACCGTGTTGGTGTTTTGACTTCGCTGTAAGAAAAACAATTGATTGTCGTTGCCGGTGGGTGTGGGAAATTTCAAGGTATCCTGTGCGCTGGATCTTATAGTGATACAAATCAAGAGAAGGCTGGCTATTAAAAGAACAGGACGGTTCATGCGTAAGAGTTAATCTGGTTAGTCCCAAATGTAACTTTTTTTCATCTGATCAGTACGACTGTTCCTTTTTTTGAAATGACTCTGCCCGTGTAATCTGTCCCCTTCACTGTCCACAGATAGGCATTGCTTTCCTGTAATTTTCCCTGTATCCTGCCATCCCATCCCTGGCCAATTTGCGAGGTGCTGTATACCAGTTGGCCCCAGCGGTTAAACACCTGGAAATAGTCCAGCGAGGATATGCCGAAGCAAACAGGCCGGAACAGGTTATTGCTATTTGCTGTCGGGGTGAATGCGTTGGGCACAAAAATGTTCGCCGCCGTGCGTGCGATTGTTACTTTCACCGTAGCCGTGCCGTAACAGCCGAAAATATCGGTTGCTTTTACCAGATAAGAGATACTGTCCATATCAGATCCATACAGGCCAATGGGGTCTGCTGTGTCGGGGTTGCTAAGATCCGTGGACGGAGACCATTGATAGGTGTCCAGATACACGTCGCTGCTTGTTGCCTGGAAGTAGAGGGGTTCATTGACGACCACCAGGGTATCATTACCAGGGTTCACCCGGATGGGTGGGACAATGGTCACGGTAAAGGTATCTCTAAGGGGTATCGGGCAACCCTCATTCAGGATAGTCAAAATATAATCCGCCGTTTGCCGGGGAGCAGCGGGGAAGGTGGTGGTAAATGGCAAGGATGAGATGGCGCCGTTCTTTCGCGTGGGAAAGGGTCCGGGGCTTATCCAGGTGTAGGAGGTGCCGGTTGTAATGAGGGCGTGTAATGGCGCCGTCTCGCCATAACAGACAGTCGTATCGCGGGGATCGATCTCTGCCTGAGGAAGAGCTCCTTTATATAGGTGCACGAATAAGCTGTCCGTCAAACTTGTGCAGCTATTCGTCTCATTGGCGACCATCCATCCGGGCTGCGGACCAGCAGTGACGGTGACCATGTTTCCGTTGGCGCCGGAATCAATCATCCAGCCGGCGGGAGCAGACCAATTATAGGATGCACCATTCAGGGAAGGAATGGAATATTGTACCACGCTGTTGGTACAGACAAGCGTATCTCCATTGATCTGAAGTCCCGCGCAAATATCTCTAAGGGCAAAATAGGCATAGGCAAAATGCCCGCCCGGCACACAATTGTCCGCTTCGAAAGTCAGCGATACCTGTTGCCCCCGATAAGGAGACAGGTCGAAAGTAACCTCTGTCCATCCTTTTGTCCAGACATCCCGCAGGTACATTCCGGCATTACCCCCCGGACTATGCGAGGCATTCGGGGTAGGTACGGAACTTGGGGAGAATCCATTGGCCCGGGCGGTTGCGGAATCGAGTCCATTACCATCTGTCGGAAGGAAATAAGCAGGCGAAGCACAATCGATCACCCCTCCGGGAATACTTACTATCGCCCGGGCCATCGGTTGCTCGTCCGAAGGATGGGTGCCGTTTTCCAGCACCATGGCATAGGCATACGTCATCGTATAGGGAACTGTAGATGGGCCGGGGGGGACATTGATAAGATAACTTATCCCACGGACATAGCCGCCTTGTGGACCACTGGCTGGCGCAGCCAGCGATCCGGTGGGTGGCTCATTTGTTTGCTGATTAGAAACAGATGTCGATCCTAACAGGATGGAATAATTGTAGGTATAGCCGTTGATGGTTGGAATCATCGGGAAGCCGCCAAAGGCGTCGGTACCCTGGTTGGTGATGACCCTGATACCGCTGACTCCCGGGAGGTCGTATTCAGGAAGGGTGGTTGCGCCGATCGTTCCATTGGGGGCTGATTGGTTGGAATCATATACTGCTATGATTGCGGTGGGTCCGTTGCCCCCTTTATTGTTACCCGTATAGGCCTGCCAATGGGTAAGGGCGCCGGCGGAAAAATTGATATTGATCGGGCAGGACTGCGATTGTCCTGCTGCGGACAGCGCGGAAATTATCGCTAAAACTACTAACCATACATTCATTTCCGGCCGAGTCATAGCGGAAGTTTGGTAATTGTCTATAAAGCTACCTGAATAGGAACGAAAGAAATGGGTTTGCGGTCACGGAATCTGACATTTTTTTTACGGGTAACTTGGCGGAGTTGGGAGGGTTAGAAAGCGTCCATGGCGGCGGTCGGTGCGCCGTTACTGCTGAAGGCGCCCAGGCCATAGCCCTGCCAATTATTGTAGCATTCCGGTTCCCAGTAAAAGACGCCGAGGCCGCCTACTTCCCGGGTTTTGGTGATAATATCTTTCAGGAAAGCTTCGGCATCCGTGGGATCGTTTTCCGCGAAGCCCACTTCGCAGATCATAACCTGCTTGCCGTAACGGGATTGCATTATCTGCATATTGGACTGGCATTGGGCATCATAGGTCGCATAATTACCGGCAGTTGGGTACAAAGACATCCCGATGATGTCCCAGGAAGCGCCATTGGCTTTGAGCCCATCGAACAGCCACTCAAAATCAGTACTGTCGTAGCCGTTGGCCAGGTGAACGATCACTTTACATGAGGGAAATACTGATTTGGAAGCGTTGTAGCTGCTACTGACCAGCGAGGCATATTGCGGCATGTTGAGGGATGCCTCGCCGTCGGGCCAGAGCATTCCGTTGTTGGTCTCGTTGCCTATCTGTACCCAGGTCGGGGTGATGCCGTTTTGCCGGAGGGTATCCAAGACGCCCACCGTATAACTGTATACTGTTGCTGTCAGTTGGGTAAAAGTTTCGTTAGCCCAGGCGGCGGGTATGTTCTGGTCACCGGGGTCGGCCCAGGTATCGCTGTAGTGAAAGTCGATGAGGATTTTCATTCCGACGGCAGTGGCTCTCAACGCTTTATTGACGACATCCGCCGTATTGCACCAGCCGCCGGCGGGGTTGACCCATACCCGCAGCCGGATCGCATTGATGCCTTTCCCGCCGAGGATGGTGAAGAGGTCCTGCTGGGTGCCGCTATTATTATAGAACTGATAACCGGAATCCTCCATCTCGGTGACCCAGCTGACGTCAGATCCGTAGGCAAAGGACGATGAAGCCGTCGTATCGGTAGCCGTCGTGCCGGGTTGACTGGAGTCAGAAGAAGAGGATGAGGTTTTGGCTGCCATTTTGGAACAGCTGGTGGTGGCGAATACCAGGAGACAGCATGTAATTAACCATGCCGGGAGGTAAGCATTAGTATTTAATTTCATATAGCAAGGCAAAGTTGAGGGGTCAAAGTTAGAACGGGATAAGGTTTTGTGTTTGTCCTGCTGTTCATTAATTTAGGCTAAACTGGTATTTATTGGGAGTGGGGGAGAGAGGGTATTTTGGGGAGTGAGCGGAAGGGTTGTATTTTGCGGTATGAACAAGAAAGACAGGTCTTGAAAAGAGGATGGCAAATACTGCGAAATGCGTTGATCCTACTCAGAAAAAATGATCCTTTACGGATGGCCGGGGCTACGGCTTTCTTTACCAGTTTTTCACTGCCTTTTATCCTCATCATCCTGATACAGCTCTTCGGACTCGTGCTGAACCGGGGCGAACTCAGCGAGCGGTTGTTCAGGAGCCTATCCCATATCCTTGGCAATCCTGGCGTGGGGCAGATCAGAGATACACTGCAAGGATTTCAAAAGTTGGCTACCAATACCTATATCATTGTCGGCGGATTTATCTTTCTCCTGTTTGTGGTCACTACGCTGTTCAAGGTGATCAAGGATTCCATCAATCAATTGTGGGCAGTACAGACAACCGGGGGAAGGCTAGCCGATACGCTGTTGCCAAGATTGCGGGCCATTGTGCTGATCGTACTGGCCGGGTTGTTGTTCCTGGTGGATGTGGCAGGAGGGACTTTTTTAATGGTACTACGTCATTCTATCGGTGAATTGGGGACCGGGGCCGGGCATGCGGTATCTTTTATCCTGCGGCAACTGATATCATTTGTTATCGTTACGGGATGGATCACCGTCCTATTCCTTTATTTGCCGGACGGGCGATTTTCTTTCGGTGTCACCTGTAGCGGCGCCCTGCTGACCGGAGCGTTGTTCACCGGGGGAAAGTTTTTATTGGGATGGTTACTGGTGTCCAGTAACATCAAACGCATCTACGGCTCGTCGGGCGCATTTGTGATCGTGCTGCTGTTCCTTTTCTATGTCTCGCTGATCCTTTATTATGGGGCTGCTTTCACTGCGGCATGGGCCGCCTACCGGAAAGATCCGGTGCGGCCTGCGCGCCGGGTAGCTAATTCCTGAGCAACCTTAGCGTTTGCCAGCCCGTCGGCGTTTTTACCTGCAGGAAATACACTCCCTGTGCCAGTCCGGTAAGGGAAAGGGTTGCGATACCGGTGCCGCTGGTGGTCTGCAAGGGCAACGCCTCGCCGATTGCCGAATACAAACGGATAGTCGATGCCGATAGCCACTGGCCGGGATACTGTATGACGACCTGGTTAGAGGAAGGATTGGGGAATAGGATGATCGATGAAGAGGTGGGCTGAAAGCCGACGCTGACAATCGATGACCAGGATGAGCTGCCGTCCAGATTGACCATCATCAATCTATAATCATTGTTGCCGCTGAGTGGCGACGAATCGGTAAACGAATAGTTATTCGACCCTGCGGCATTTTCCAAGGCGGCTACCTGCCCGATTGGCTGCCAGTTTGAGCCGTCAGCAGAGCGCATCACCTGGAAGGAGGTCAGGCCGGTTGCGTCCGTCGCTGTCCAGCTAAGCCCTACCGACTTAGTCACTGATTCAGCCATAGCCGAAAAATTTGTCAACTGCAGCGGAAGGACTTCATGTTGATTAGACGCCAGGGTAAAATGAACAGTTGTCCCCGTGGAAACCGCGGCAGCCATGGACGCCAGTGCGTTGTTGAGTCCTGCGATCGTGACGACACCGCCGGAGGAAAGGGAAATTGTCATGCCGTTGGTATTGTTGGCCATGATACTGCCGGTCGAGAGGTCAGCGGAGGTCGTTGAATAGAGCAGTTCCAGATCGGATGTATTGCCGGTACCCGAAGAAAAGGGCGCGCATGAGGCCAGCAAGATGTCCATATTAAAGACGTTGGCCGTGGTGTTGTAGGTGATCTTCCATTCGCGATCCAGCCGTTCGGCAACGGCGACAGGTTTGGCGGTGACGTTGTTACCTGACCCACATAAGTTGCCCAGGTTGTCACCCATGACGACATAGGATTTATCGGTACTGAAAGTGGCGGTATTGGCCTGGTTGGTTGTGGTGGCGAGGGGTGTGACACCCAGGTAAAGCCGGATCGAATCCGATAGGAGATGCGATTGCCGCTGGAGGAGGGATTCGTTGTCATCGCGGGCGATGCCGAGGATGTCGTTGAAGTAACCTGTTCCGCCGCCGCCCTGGTAGACAGAGCTGCCGGCAGAGTTGTAATAGTTCCCGCCGGTTCCTACGCTGTCGAGGGTGATGCCATATTTGATGGCGAGATAGCTTTCTACCTGTTGTCTTTCGGTGCCTGTCAGATCGATCTCGGCGTTATAGCCTACCAATTCCATGACATTTCCCGAATAGCCGAAGGCGTTAAAGCCACCGCTATTCGACGGTTGTACTCCGATGGCGGTGGGTGTGCTGAAACTGGCGGGTGCGCTGGCCGGCGCGAGGGCCGAGAATACCGCTCCGTTTGCGGCTTGTGCTGCGTCAGTGGCGCTGAAGAATTTGCCGGCAAAGATATCCGGCGCGTTCGCTACATAGCCGGGTGCTGCTGTGGTGGGCTTGTTGGAATTCCCGTATTGGACGACTCCGCTGCCATAGAAATAGTTGCGGTTACCGGGCACTTCCGTTCCGAGGACCATTCCATCGGGGGCGCCGGCCAATTCTTTATAGACCAGGAAGATCTCATTGGCGGTGGTGCCTGCATTATTGAGGCCGTTAGCCATGATCAGCCATTGGTTGGCTACGATCTTGATGCCCGGGTTATAATTGATGAAATCAGTGGTAGCGGTGGTGACCGTTGGCTGATCGGCGGCGGTGGATTGGGTGCTATTCCTGCCCTGGCCTGATTGGTCGGCCCAGGTGAAGGTGGCGCCTGTGGTAATGCCGGCATCACCTCTGAGCCAAAACATCAAGTTGGTCGTTCCGATGCCGCCGGGGTTTTGGGCATGGAGGGCAGAAAATAGTAATAGACATCCGCAAAGGGTTGTCAGGGGGCGATAGTTCATAGAATAAGACATTGCTTTTAGGGACGGCTATATATCGTCAAAATATGGTATATTATTGCGCTGCGGGGGCTTTTTTTAAGCTTTGCCCCTAGGGAAAGTGTAAGGGTTTACACTAGTTTTTGGGGGTATTAGGCAGATCATGTGGTTGAGGCCGGGTGTTCGAATGGACAAAGAGCCGGGGAATACGAATGGCGGTTTTGACAATGAGTTTGAAGGCTGACCAACTGAATCTGGCTGCGACGAGTAGGAGCCGGTTCGCGGTGCGGACGTGGTGATCCGGGGATGTTGGGTCTATGGGTTTCGGCATAAATAATGCTTATTATACCTGTACTTAATCAAAACCCATACCATGCACATTTCAAAAAGGGTAGAGAACCTCGCGTTGAAGATCATTGACGTAGCCGGCAGCAATGTGGCGCTCATATGCAGTTTTTTTGTCGTGGGGGTTTGGGCGGTAAGCGGGCTTTTTTTTCATTTTTCCGAGAAGTGGGCAATGATCATCCAAACGCTGTCCAGCGTCTTTACCATTCTCATGGTCTTTCTGATTCAGAAAACGCAGAATAAGGATTCACTGGCGATACAGTTGAAATTGAACGAGCTGGTGGCGGCGCATAGTTCGGCCAGTAACAGGCTGGTGAACGTGGAGGGGATGACAGAGGAGGAGTTGAAGGTCATCCAGAAATACTATACCAAGCTGAGTGAATTTGCGAAGAAGCAGGGGACGCTGACCGAATCGCATTCTATTGATGAGCAGCATAATGAACATGCGATCAGGAGGGAAATGGAGCAGGAGCTGAAAAAGCTGGAGTAGGCACCCGGAGGTGATGTAGTAAAGAGATAGGGTTATTGCGATATGATGTAGTATTGATGTAGGACTAAACAGGCAAAAGCGGTTATTAGGGGTTAGTTTTATTTGTGCATGAGTTTCATCAATAAAAATTGCCACATGAAAAAATTGTCTTTTCTGTCCATTGTCTTATTATTATTCAGTGCCACCTCTGCTACCTTTGCGCAAACATCCCCTTCGGGTGTGGAAGTGCCGGATTGGGCATTGCCCGGATCTGCGACTCATAAGCAAGTCCCTCCTCCCCTGGATTTTCACCGGCCTGCCAAGACG
Source organism: Puia dinghuensis (assembly GCA_026225275.1). Lineage (GTDB taxonomy): Bacteria > Bacteroidota > Bacteroidia > Chitinophagales > Chitinophagaceae > Puia > Puia dinghuensis_B. Next base: position 34,518 of record JAMFSL010000036.1, on the reverse strand, counting down.
GAGAACAAGAAGCTCGGCATTTTCAAAGGTCAGACCGATGTAGGGTCGGCGCTGGTGCCCGGATCGTCCAGCTATGATGCTGCGACGGGTCAGTATACCATTGTCTCAGCGGGGTATAACGTATGGTATCAACGGGATGAGTTCCGGTACGTTTGGAAGAAGATGTCCGGTGATGTGTCGCTGGCGGCGGATGTTGCCTTCCCCGACACGGCAGGCTATAATGACCGGAAGGCTATCCTGGTCATCCGGCAGAGCCTTAACGACGATTCCAAGGAGATGGTGGTGGCATTGCATGGCGCCGGGCTGATGCACCTGGCATGGCGTCCTTATGTGGATTCGATGATGAAGGAAGAGAGGGTCAATCACCGGAAGGATCATTCCACGGACAGCCTGAATATGGGTCTGGCAAAGCGGATCGGAATCCAAAAGCAGGGGGATGCCTTTACCGTATGGATCAGCATGCATGGGGAACCGATGCACCAGGTAGGGGATCCGGTACAGTTGCAGATTGACGCTCCCTTTTATGTGGGCATAGGTTTTTGCTCGCATTTGCCGGCGAAGGCTGATACGGCGGTGTTGTCCAATGTGGTGTTGGAGAATGCCGCGGGGGCGGTGAAATAGGGGGGCGTTATTGGAATGTCGCGGCTCCTTCGATCTTCCGGTACGGTTTGGCAAAGAAATCATGGATCAGCGAATTGAACTGATCCTTTTTGAATACCGGGACCGAATGGCCTGAGTTCGGTACGATCCAGAGATAGGACTGCGGGATATTCTGTGCAATGAGGACCGTGTGCAGGACCGGGATGGCATCGTGGTCGCCGCCGATGACCAGTGTTGGGCAAGTGATGTGATGCAACTGGTCGAGGGTGATATGAGGTTGATAGTAGTCCAGGTCGGATATCTGGAGCTGCCTTTTGACTTCGGGTGTTGGCGATTGCTTGTGGAGGGCGATATTTCCCTGTTCAATCGAATTCCATACAAACGGCGTGAGGCCGGTGGTGTCGGGCCATAGATTGGCGCCGGTGAAGGCCATCTTTTTTACTTTGTCAGGGTGACGGATGGCCAGCAGGAGGGCGTCGATACCGCCGTCGCTCCAGCCAATGACATAACAGCTATCCAGGTGGAGTGTATCCAGCAATGCATTGAAATCATCCACGATCTGTTCGAAGGTGAGGGAATCCGATGGGTTTTTGGATTTGCCATGGGCCCGGGTATCGATGGCGATGACCTGGTAATCCCGGGAAAAGTAAGGGATCTGATTGCCCATACTGGAGATGGACGCCCCATTGCCGTGAAACAGCAGCAAAGGGGCGCCCTTACCATAAACTTCATAATATAATTTGAACCCGCGGGTCTGAAGATAGTGGCCTGCTGCGGGGTTGTTGCCATAAGAGACTTGCGCCGGAGTCCGGGTCTGTGCGGACGTTTGGGCGGTTGCGATCGAAGACAGGAGGAGAATGGGCATGGCCGACAGGATGAGGATAGGCAATTTTCTCAGAAGAGTGTGCAATTGGAAGGCGTGCAATCTCATTTGGTTTTTTTATTAGGTTAAGTACTTAATCCAGTCTCGTCATCACTTCCGACACCACTGAGCTATCCCCGGAAAAAGGGTCGACGAATCCATAGCTGAGCGTGAAAACGTGCTTTGCAGGATCATAGGACGAGCTACCCGAGTGCAGCAAGTAGGTGTCTTTACCAAATCCATACAAAGTATCATTTGTCACTGTCACGCTGTTGTCCGGATTGACGATCAGGTCCATCTGCTCGCCGATAGACGTGTAGACCGACTGGTCGGCGCAGTTCGTGACCACAGCATTGGGCACCAGGGCAGCCGGCCCGTAACCAGATGTCGGGAAGCTACCCTGAGACACGTAGAAGGCAGAGATATCATAAAGATATTTCAAATCGTCGATAGTTGCGGTAGTGGATGTGCCCTGGATGACCCTTTGGCCGACAGAATGATACAGTCCGATATATTGATTGCCCGGGATGATCGTGTACATGGTGGCTCCATAGTTGCCGCTGATCGTCTCGCCGTTTGCGTCGGTGATGGTGATCGGCAGAATGTAAGACTTGGTAAAATCTATCAGGTTAGTCTTGAATGTCAGGTAGATCTGAGATGACTGCGTGTTAGCTTTGATGACGACAGTGTTGCCGTTTGTCCAGCTGTACGAGGATGCCGGCAGGATGCTGTATTTGTTATTGTTGAGGGCGTTGAAGGTGTTGAAGTCGGCCGTATCGAGACCCATCGTCACCGTGATGTCTTTGCCGATGAGCGGGCCGCCGATATTGACCGTAATAGAGTCCATGCCGATATGGGTGCTGTCTACGCGTACCTGCATGAAATAGGGGTAGGTATTGGCGCCGGCGTTATTGGCGGTCGTGATATAATTCTGGCTATTCAGCTGTTCGATCACGGCTTTGACCGTGTTGAAGTCAGTGGTACCCGGGGCACTCTTGAAGCAGCCGCTAAGCGATAGCAGCAGGAAGGCCGGGAGTAAACGAAGGGAAATGACTTTATTCATGTTAATGACAATTAAGAGGGTTAATTATTCATCCAAAAGATCACCGGGGAAATCGGCGTTACCGTCCCTTGCAGGGCCACATTGGCTGCATTGGCATCGTATTCCGTCTGCGGGTAAATGAAGCGCAGAACGTGAGGATACAGTACGGCCGGATCATTGGACACTGCCAGATCCGAAGGGAAGCCGGTGCGCCGGTAATCCGTCCAGGCCTCCTCCACATTCGTATAGCAGAGAGCGATGTATTTCTGATTGATGATGGCCTGTAGTTTGTCCGTGCTGGCCGACCAGCCCACATTGGGAATATTCTGCGAATAATACGCCGCGGCAAAGGTTGCTGCATCGCCGGTCGTCACCCCGTCCGTGTATACGTTGAGGTACTTGAAATGCTCGGTGATCGCCTGCTGATAATAATTCATCGCTGCCGCATCGCCGCCGGGCAGCAGTCCCCGTTCCGTCGCCTCCGCCTGCAGGAAAAGGCTCTCCCAGGAGGAGAAGATAATAGCCGGCATAGTAGGACTTTGCAGGATGCCATAGTTCGTTGGTCCACTGATGGCGAATGGCGGAGGATTCAGGTTGGTGGCGCTGGGGCCGGGGCCGCTGCCTACGTAGGTGGCATTGGCGTTGTTGGGATCACCGGTGGGATTGCCCTCCACCTGTCCCGCGGTAGTCGAGCAATAAAGGTAAGGTGTCCGGGGATCGTTAAATCCTTTGAGCTTCGCCATCACGTAGGTATTGGCCCGTTGTTCGTTATTCGATACCGTACCGTTGATGGTGTAGCCCATGGCGCTCCACAGCGGATTGAAATGTCCCTGTAAATCTGTGGCGTAGCCCGGGTTGAGAAAGGCCGTCTGTCCCGCGCCGATGCAGCCATTCGGGTCGGCGGCTATTTTAGCAGCTTCGGCCTGGATGACCGAGGCCTGTGAGGTGACATTGATCTCGTGCAGGATCAGCCGCAGCTTCAGCGTGTTAGCCAGCCGGACCCAGGAGGATGCGTTGCCCTGGAACATGACGTCGGCAGTGCCGGGATTGTAAGCCCCCAAACCTGTGACGCTATCGCTCTCGAAAATGGCTATAGCCGAATCCAGTTTGGCGAGGCAGCCATTGTAAACGACCTGCCCTGAATCATAGGCAGGATTAGTAATACCGCCGGATAGTTGGAGTGCTTGTGTGTAGGGCACATTGTTATAGGCATCTACCAGCATCTGGAAGTCCAGCGCCTCCATCGTCTTGGCGATACCTTTCAGGAAAGGCTCGCCTACGGAGTTCTGTTCTACAGAGCGATAATCCTGCAGGTTGTGGTAGGACTCCGACCAGACGGCTGAAAAGTCAGCGCTGGTGATATTGTTCCTGGCATAATTGAGCAGCAGGTATACCAGTGAGGTGTAATCCATATAATAATTAAGCTCGAAGAAAGTCGAATCGATGATGTCTGCCGTCTGGACCTGGGCGTTCGTCAGGATGAGGACCGAGGCGCCGGTGGTAGGGGCGTTGGGATTATTATTGACATTGAGGTATCCCTTGCCGCAACTGCTGAGGAGGGCTGGTGCTGTCAAACCTATCAGGACTATAATGAATGTTTTCATGCTTTGATCGTTTAAAGGTTTTAAAAAGTGACCTTGAGATTTGCGCCAAAGGTGCGGGTAGGAGGCGCCTGGTTCGTGCTGTTCGTACCCGTCGCATTTCCGGTGTCTTCGCTGAATTCAGGATCCGTCCAGGTATTCTGCTTAGGGACCAGGAGCAGCAGGTTGGAGCCCAGTATCCCAATCGACACGGCCTTTACAGGATTGATGTGACTGATCAGGCGTTGGGGAAGGTCGTAGGACAGGCTGGCGTTGCGGAGCGTCCAGAAGGCTGCGCTGGTGACATACATCGACTCAGGGAAATAGCCGTAGATGCCCCAGAATCCCAGGCCGCCATCGTTGACCGTAACGTTGGTATTGGGAACGTAAGTCCCCTGTGCCGTCTGGATGACAGAATTGGGGTAAACAAAGCGTTGCCGGTTGAACATCGCGGACCGTTGCGACAGTCCGTTCACTTCCAGCGCAGTACCGACACCATTATAGATCACATTGCCGCCGCGGTATTCGGCCACTGCCGAAAATGTGAATCCCTTATAGGAGATCGTGGTATTGATACCGAGTGCCCGGGTAGGATTGGAAGGGCCGTAATTGACGAGCGTTGCGGATTGCTGCGGCAGGCCGGTGTTGGCATTCACGATGACCTGACCTTGCGGATCTTTCGCCCAGTCCGTCACCTGTAGTACAGGGTAGGGCTGACCTACTACGGCGTAAGCATTGGAATTGTTGACGGGATTGGAATTGGGGATGGCAAGGGAATTGACGGGGCCCAGGTTTCTTACGACGTTGTGATAGTGGGTGAAATTGACGCCGACATTCCAGCGAAGGCCATTAGGTAGTCGAAGGATGTCGCCATTGAGGTCAATTTCCTCACCGGAGTTATCCATGCGACCGAGATTCTCGAGGTAGGTACTGTAGCCGGTAGCGTTCGATACCTGTACGGGCACTGTCTCGTCGGTCGTCTTTTCATAGAAGTATGTTCCCTTAAGAGTGATTCTATTCTGCAGGAAGCCTAATTCGGCGCCTACTTCGCTAGAATTGGTGAATTCCGGCTTGAGGTTCTGTTTGGCATAGATGCCGGAGGTGGTCAACCCGGCGGTCTGCCCGAAGGGGAAATTGTTGCCGATGCTGTAGGTATTCTGGACCTGGTAGGGACCAATGTTGACGTTGCCGGTCTTCGTGATACCGCCTCTTATTTTCAGATAGGAAATGACTTTACTTTCCTTTAGCGCGCCAATGATATCGCTCAAGACGGCGGAGACGTCGAATCCGGGATAGAAAAAGGTTCGGTCACTTTCATCCAGGAGGGAGGTCTTGTCCTGGCGGCCGCTGGCGTGGAGGAAAAGGAAGTTCTTATAGTCGATGCTAAGGTCGGCATAGTTGCCATACTGGCGGCTGAGAGATTGCGTCTGCGTCACCGAAGGGATACCGGAGCGGAAGGCAACATTGTACAAGTTGGGGACATTGAGCAGGGTGGTAGAGCCGTTCTGCAGATAATTATAATTTATCTGTTGAATGGAATTACCCAGGATCAACTGCGTGCCGAAATTCCCGAAATGATGATGCAGGTTGATCTTCAGGTTCGTGTATAGTTCGCTGTTGTTGACATCATCCGAGGTGACGGTGGGGGGAACATTAGCGAAATAGGTCGCCTGGTTGCCGCTGAGGTCATTGGCCGTGTTGCCCAGGAACAGGCCATAGGCGGAGAATTCATAGCCGGCGACGGCGGTCTGTTCAGTATAATTGTAATTTTCGACACCACCCTGGAAGTCTATATTCAGCCATTTGAGCGCGTCCAGAGAAAGGTCGCCGCTGGCGAGCAGGTCTTTACGATTGCGGGTATGCCTTTCGTTATTGATGAACCAGTACGGGTTCACCGCATAGGCATTGAAATAAGTATTCAAGTCACTGAATACGGCGGTGATATTCTGGTAGTTCGTTAGCGGTACTTCGGGGGCGGTGTTCTGGATGCTGGAATAGAAGGAGCCGAGGGCGGCAGTCTGGTCGAGATCGGATTCACCGTAGCTGACGTTGCCTGTAGCCTTGAAAATTCCGAATTTTTTAGATGCGTTCATCCGGAAGGTGGTGCGGGCGAAATGGTCTTTGGGGACGATGCCCGAGCGTTCGATGTTCTCGCCAGAGATGAAGAACGTATTGTCTTCATCGCCCTGGGAATAGGACACGCCATTGCGGACCGTCACACCTGTCTTCCAGAAGTCGCGGATGCCATTGGGATCGGCTTTATAAGGTATTTTCTGGATCTGGCCATCCGGTCCCGGGAAACCCAGTACGATCGAGTCACCGCCGAAGGGGGAGCCGTTGGCGAAGGGGGAACCGAAGGCCTGATTTTCGAATGGGACGAATCCGTTCTGGTTATTGGTAGGATTCGAGTATGAAAGAGCATCGATAGCGGTAAATTCGTTAGAGGCGGAACCAAACGACTCCTGCATTTTTGGAAGGAACGAAACTTTGTCCAGGGTGACCGTAGAGGTATATTGGACAACGGGCCGTTTGCTGCCGGTGCGGGTATTGACGATCATCACCCCATTGGCTGCATTGCTGCCATAGAGGGCGGCGGCGGTAGCGCCCTTAAGGATATTGACGCTAACGATATCGGCCGAATTGATCTGGGCGAGGTAGGAGATATCCACCGGAATACCGTCTACGACAAGCAGAGGTTCGTTATTGCCGAGGAAGGAGCGGTTACCCCGGAGGGTGATGCGGACATTGTCGGGATCGACGCCACTGTTCGTCTGGGCGATGTCCATGCCCGAGACCTTGCCGGTGATGCCGTTTGCGATATTGACAGGTTGAGAGGAATTCAGGTCTTTGTTGTCGATCTGTGCCGTGGCGTAACCCAAGGACCGGGCTTCGCGTTTGATGCCGAGGGCGGTGACCACGACGGAGGTCAGTTGCTGGGGACTTTTGATCAGCGAGATAGTCAGGCTTTCATCGTTACCGATGGTGACCTGGCGGCTTTCATAGCCTAGTGAGCTGAACAGCAGGACGTCGCCCTTTTTTACGTTAAGGGTGAATTTGCCGTCGTCGTCGGTGATTGTGCCGGCTTTCGAGCCTTTGATCCGGACGCTGACGCCGGCGATGGCCACGCCGCTGCTATCCGTCACCTTACCGTGGATTGGTATGGCCGCCAGTTTATCCTGGTCGCCGGGTGCGGGGTTCGCCGCAGGCGGCCCTTTGGGTTGGATGGTGATGATGCGGTCTTCCTCGTAGTACACGAAGGGCTGGTCTTTGAAGCATTCATCGAGCACTTGTTTGACCGGTACGTCTTTGGTATGGAGGGTGACTTTGCGGCCTTCGCGAAGCAGGGCGGGCTTGTAGAAGAAAATAAACGAGGTTTGCCGTTCGATGGACTTGAAAACGGCCGACAGCGGGGCGTCGGTCACATCGATGGTAACGTTCTGCGAGAGGCCCCTGGCGCTTACCTGTAAGCAAGTCATCGTCAATAGCACAATGTACATTTTCATGATTAACAGGGTTTTGGTAGACACACGCAGGCTGTGTAATCCCCACAGTGGGGAATGAGGTCTGAATTGCATAACTTTACAGGCGTTTGGGTGATTGAATAAGCAGTCTTAGCCGACTTTTTTATGAGATGCCCGGATGCCGGCCAGAGATGTTCGTTGCATTTCTGGCTTTTTTATCGGGGTATCCCGGTGGATGTTTCTTATGGCATAGTGTCGTTTTTTAAGGCATGACAATAATCTTTTTGTCTTCGATACGGAAGTGAACCTGATTTTTTTCAAGGATATGCAGGGTTGCAGCGGCGCTGTTTTCCCTGGGGAGCTTGCCGGCGAACCGGTCTTCGGTGACATGGCCTTCGTAAGAGACTTCTACATCATACCAGCGGGCGAGCTGGCGCATGACAGAGCGGATGTCGGCATCTTCGAATTGGAAGAGGCCATTCTTCCAAGCCATTACTTCTTCGGAATTGACCTGTGGGGCGATCGTCAGGGGGCCATTCCGGATAGCCTGAGCCTGCTGTCCCGGGGTGAGCAGTGCGGAGAGGTCGCCTTCGTGGACCTTAACCTTGCCGCTCAGCAAGGTGGTCCTGATCACTCCTTCATCTTCATAAGCATTGATATTGAATTCTGTGCCTAGTACGTCCACTGCCATACCCCGGGGCGATCCGACGAAGACCATGAAGTCCTTGTTTTTGTCTTTGGCCACCTCGAAATAGACTTCCCCCGTGATGACAACGGAGCGATCTTTCCCGGTGAAGGTGGTTGGATACGTAATGGAAGAGGCGGCGTTGAGCCAGACGACTGTTCCGTCCGAGAGTAGCAGCTTATATTGTCCCCCTCTGGGTGTGGCCAGGGTATTTAAGGTTGGCGGTGCGGAGGTCACATCATGCGTGGGCAGGTAAGACAACTGGCCATTCATGAGCTTTTGCACTTTGCTGTTGCCTTGCCGGGCCAGCGTGCCGTTGGTAGCGCTGTCGAGGTCAATGGTACGGCCACCGGCGAGGGTAAGGATGGCGCGGTTAGTGCCTGCCGGGAAGTCTTTCGATGGAACGGTGGTTTTCTGGCTTATGGCTGGTGCGGGCAGATGAAGGGTCCTTTGATAATAGAGGCTGGTCATCAGAAGGATCAGGATGGCTGCGGCGGCCCATGAGGAGCGGCGAATGAGCATTCGTCGATGCAGACCGGATTCGCGGGAGGCGAGGCGCCGGGCGTTGATCTTTTGCAGGAGTTGTAACCGGTAGGCTTCGGTGTTGCCGGCGATCGAAGCAGGGATGTCGAGGGTGGCATCCGGCTCGATGCTATTGTACCAGCGGGCGTACTCCTGCATCTCGTCGGGAGTGATCGTGCCGAGCAGCCATTTTTCTGCCAGTTCCAGGTAATACTTGTCCGGGTGTTCTGCCATGTGGTGCCTGTTTATATAGTAGAGGCAATTGGGAATGGCGAATCCCTATATCCGGGTTAAAATATTTTTAACGGGCTATAGCCAAAAGAGAAGGAAGATCTGGAGATGAGAGAGGCCGGTGCGGAGCGCACGCAGGGCACGGGAGAGGTTGCCTTCGACCGCCTTTTCCGAGACCCGGAGGCGATGGGCGATTTCTTTTTGGGAGAGCCCCTGCTCCCTACTTAATTGATAGGTGAGGCGGCATTTTTCGGGGAGGCCGGCTACCAATTTGGCGAGTTGATGTCTGAGATCTTCGAATTGCAGCCAGTGATCGGTGCTTTCATCCGCCCTGTCAAGGCGGGCAGCGGTGAGTTGGGCATAGTCTTGTGCCCTTTTGCGTTTAGCCTGAGCATTGATCACCTTATATTTCATGCAGGTGGCGAGGTAATGGCTCAGTTCTCCGGAGATATCAAGCCGGTCGCGGCGGTTCCAAAGGTCGAGGAAGATGTCCTGGACGAGTTCTTCGGCGATGGCGAGGTCTCTGAGTTTTATGCCGGCAATGAAGAGGAGCTTTTCCCAATAGCGGTTGTAGAGTGCGGTAAATGCGCTCTCCTCATCTTGTTTCATCAAGCGGATGAGTTCCTGATCGGAATATGAAGATAATGACGGGAGCAAGCCGTGATAGTTTTGGTTGTTGTCTGATAAATATACAAAAGATTACCTGAATTGGGTGCGCATTTCATGGAGGTCAGTGGACATGGATGAATTTTGGGACGGGTTTTTCATCGGGGGCGTCGAGGTGGTCGAGGGTTAGGTTTTGAACGTCGTCGAAGATGGCTGCGGGTCGAAAGCTTTGGTGTGCATGGTGAAGGGAGACGTTGTGAAAGTGGATATCTTTTGCGTGACGCACATAGAAACCCCAGGCGGGCAATTCGCCAAACATAGAATACTCCGGGTAGCCGGATTCGTTTTCGGGCACTTTTTCAATGCTATCCAGGCCAAATCTGGCGACGGTAGAATCGTCTTTTCCCCGATATAAAATCTGTATATTTTCCAATGTGACATCTTCCACGGGATGACCGGGCAGGCCTACGATCGAGGAGGGAAATTCGTTGTGCGGATACGAGAGGACAGTACCTTCCATCTCATAACCTTTGTCCGGTTTGTCAGCAGGCACTTCCACTTTTACGTCACGGATCGTCACATGGCGGATGATGCCCGGGGTATAGATCTTCTGCCTATGGCCCAGGCGGATAAAGATAGCGTTGCCGGTATTCCAGGCGGTGAGGTCCTGCACCTGTACGTTTTCGATGGTGCCACCATCGACGGATTCGAGGGCGATGGCAGAGCGATAGGTATCGTAGACGGTGTTATAACGGATCGTTACGTTGCTGAATCCGCCATGGGAGGCGGTGCCGAATTTGATGCCGTTTGCGCTGGAACGAATTTTACAATTTTCAATGACTACCTTGTCGCAGCGGCTGGCGCCGTTGCTGGATTTCAGGCAGATCCCATCGTCATCGGCGTTGACGTTACAGCCGGTGACCCGAACATCCTGGCAGTCGACGATATCGATGCCGTCATTGTTCCAGTAAGCGTTGCTTTGAACCTTCATCTTCTCCAGGCTAAGGTGGGTGCATTCGGTATAGGTTTGTACCCAGCAGGCGGCATCTTTAAGGGTGATGCCGGTGATATTTACGTTGTTGCAGTATATGAAGTCGATGATGCCGGGCCGGTTGGATTCGTTCGGCCTTTTTTGATGCCAGGGATTTTCATGTTGCCATTCCGAGTCCTGCAGGGTTCCTTCTTTCAGCAGCCGGTAGAGGTCTGCCACGACTTCGCGGCCGCGGCCGTCGATGACGCCATTGCCGGTGATGGAGATATCATGCTGGTCATCGGCCTGAATAAGGGCTGATGCGCGATCCCTGCCATAGTCGATTCGGCTGGTAGTGGCCAGGAGAAATGCGCTATCCTCCAGGTGTAATTCTACGCCTGAGCGCATGTGAAGCGGGCCGGTGACGAATTTGCCGGCGGGTACGAGTACCATGCCGCCGCCTTTTGCCGCTATGCTGTCGATCGCATGTTGGATGAAGGTGGTGTTCATGGTTTGGGCGTCGCCTTTGGCGCCGAGGGAAGTGATGTCAATGGCGAATAGGGATTGACGGTACTTATGGTATAGTTGGAGTGCGATTTGTCTGCTATCGCCCGTGGGCGTTGTCGGGTAAGATTGATGTTCATTGACCCAGTGCCATTCCCAGGCGCGGATGTTTTTTTCGAAGCCGGCGAGGTCGGGAGGGGTGTTTCGTTCGAGGGATTGGTGGAGTAGGGCGAAGAATTTCTGCCAGCGTGGTTTATAGAAACCTGTGAGCAATCCGCTCCACTGGTGGTTTGCGTATTCATGTAAGGGGTTGTCGGCGTCGCCCCATAGCGTGATCAGGTCGCGGGCATTTCTTTCATAAAGATCTTTTTCCGCGTTGGTGATGCCGCATTTTCTGGCTTCGGCGATCCAGGGGCCGAGGAGGAAGTCGCGGCGGGTGGCGAGGAGGCGGTCGAGGTCATCTATGAGCGTGATGAATTGAGTGCTATACAGCGTGAATTCGGCGGTGTCGTGGGTGCGGAAGGCGGTGACCCATTTCTTTTGCAATTCATCTGCGTAGTTGGCGAGGACCTGGCGGGTGAGGTCGGTGAGGTCGAAAAGAAAGCCGTCGGTGGGAGATGCCGGCGGCGTGCTGGTGGATACGGTGGGTGTGCTTGCGGACGCAGCGGATGTGGCGGTGGTTGCGGTGTGGATGAACAGGTCCCATGCGGGCAGGAGATCATGCGGGGGATAGTTGAGCTTCGTTTGGGTCCAGGTCGTAGTAGAGTCGAAGGTGGGGCGTCCGGTGAGGATCGACTCGGCGCCGTCGCGGATGTCGCGGCCGGTGTAGGCTGTGCGGCGGAGGATCTGCCAGGCCTCGAGCAGGTCTTTGCTGTCCAAGCCATAGCGATTGCGGACATAGGTGCGGAGCCATGCATCGAGGTCAATCGGCCGGGACTGCCAGGCATTGTCCATCATGAGTTCGTAGATGACAGGGTTCTGAGCGATGGCTTCCATCGTCAGCCCGATGCCTGCCATTTTTCCGGAGGTCGGGTCGTGCAGGGCGAGGGCCGGGCTGGTGGCGACGGTGTCCATGCGGCCGAAGAGGTTGACGTTTCCGCCGAAATTATTGATCATATTCCAGATCCAGGGTTTGCCATCGAAGGCATGCGTCCGTTTCCAGATGGGCTCTATTTCGGCGGCGAGGTCGAGTAACAGCAGGTGATCGCCGGGCACCGCATCCAGCAGGGCTTTGATCTGTGGGGTCTTCCAGAACTTTCGATCGTTATAGAATAGCCAGCCCTGCATGACCCATGTAGCTGCGGTATCTACCTGGTGCATGCCTTCGTACACCCGCCGGGTCAGTGCGGTCAAGAAGGCGGGATCGTCGGAGGGGGGCTCGTTTTCATTAAAGGTGTCTGCGGAGTAGAGATGATTCGTGCCGAACAGTCGGGTCTGCACCTCCAGGAATTTTTTACCTATTGCAGAGAATAGAGGATCCTGAGAATCGAGGATATAGGTGTCGGCGAAGCCGTTTGTCCAGTTGATTCGTTTGAGTTTGGCTTTTGGGAAATGCTGTTGAAAACCGGGAGGTACGTGGCCTGTGAAGGCGGGGAGGACAGGGGTCATGCCCAGGGCCCTTTCTCTTTCGAGGATACGCAGCTGCAGGTCGCGGTGGCTGGTCATCCAATGTTGGGGGAGGGGCCCACCCCAAGCGTCGAGATTGCCCATCCAAAGCCAGGCAAAATAAGCGGGGCCTGAAAAGAAGGCATTCAATTCTGTGTCCGAGAAGCCCATTTCTTTATAGACGACGTCCCAGGTATATTCTTCACCGGTGATCGCCAACGGCATATTGATGCCATGGAGGGCCATCCAGTCGATCTCTTTTTCCCACCGGGGCCAGTCCCACCAACTCATGCTGTAATTGAAGGTGCAGTAGTTGAGGTAATAGCGGTCGGCGTAGGGAGATTTTTTGCCGATAGTGCCTGTGATGGCCGGGAGTGGGGTGGGAAGCCGGAGGTTGGCGCCATTCCAGGTGATCTGACAATGGCAATAAGTTTTCAGATAATAGTACAAGGCGGAGGCGATGGCGACGCCATTATTGGCGCGCAGGATAATTTTTCCGCCGCGACTTTCCAGTTCGAAGCTGTCTTTGCCGGCTGAGGGAGGGAGGTTTTCAATGAGGAAGGAGCTGGCGTGGTCGGGCAGGATGCGGCGGATGAGGTCGTAGGAGGCCTGCTGCGCGTGAACGGCAAGAGAGATGACGAGGAGGAACGGGAGGAAGAAACGGAACATATTGGCGGGTTTACCCATGCAAATTATCGAAAAAAAAACCCCGGGGATCTTTTCCCCGGGGTTGGCTTATCAAAAGTTTAGTAGCCAGGATTCTGGACTAATTTGGTGTTCAACTGCAATGCGGTGAAAGGGATTGGATAGATCTCATGCTGAGGGTTTGCATCCGTCTTGAATCCCCAGGCACCTTCATACAATCCGAACCTGATCATATCATTCCGATGCCAGGATTCCTGGGTGAACTCTCTGCATCGTTCGTTGTAGATGGAATCGAGGGTAACAGTTGTCCAGGCTGCCGAAGTGGTGCGTGCGGCACGCAATTCGTTAGCCAGGGAAAGCGCGGTCTGACTGAGGGTGGGCGTTCCGCCTCTCAGGATCGCTTCCGCCTTCATCAGCAGGATGTCAGAATATCTGAATACAGGGATATCGTTATTCATTGCCGTACTTGGGGAAGTAGAGTCCGGGTAGAACTTGGCACAACGGTAGCCCATGTTCCAGGCGATCTCGTCATTTCCGCAGTCGAATGAGGCGACATCCTGCCGCAGGATGATATCGGGTGTCATATTGACCTGGTAGGTATAGACGCCGGAGGGATCGGAACCGGTGTAGAACTGGTTATACCCGAGGTTAGTGGTGGTGACCGTTACGGGTGTCACTCCGTCTTTCATATACTGAAGTCCGGTCAGCCATTGGTTGTTCCGCACATCATTCGGGTCGTAGAAATAGGCGTAGTAGCTGGGAATAGTGCTCTCCGGTGCGCTGGGCACGAAGCTAAGGTCATATTTCGCTTTTTCAGAGCGGGGCAGGTCATACCGTTGGTGGAGGTTCGTGCCGCGGAAGCCCCAGGGCCCATCGGCGAAGGTGGGATTTTCCGGGATGGCAAAAATAAATTCCTGGTCCTGCGGGCCGTTGTTGTAGGCAAACTGCTGAAAATAGGTGGACATCGGTTGTAAGGTGAAGAGGCCGGAATTGATGACGCTGTCACAGGCGGCGATGCAATCGTTCCAGCGTGCCGTCCCCCCCGTATAGTATTCGTCATTCAGGTACAGCTTGGCCAGCAAGGCGTATGCCGTATATTTAGTCGCGCGGCCGTAGGTGGTGATGTCGACGGTAGAGCTGAGATAAGGGAGGGCCGCTTTGACTTCCGATTCGATAAAGGCGGCTACAGTAGCCCGTGGCGACTGCGGCTGCGATACGAAACTGCCGGCGACGGTATCGATGGGCACGCTGCCGAATAAATCCATCATCATCAAATAGGCAAAGGCGCGGACGGTGCGCAGTTCTGCGATGCTGGTCGATTTGGAGGCGGTGGTGGCGGGCTCATCTTCGTTGAGCAGCGCCATCTCCTGTGTAGCCAGGCCGATGATGGTGGATGTCCAGCTCCACATGCTTTCCATATAGGCATTCCCGCTGTTCCAGGAATGGTAGTGCAATTGCTGGTTTTCTCCCGAGTTGAACCAGTTACCACCGCGGGCCGGGAGGATCTCTTCATCGGTGCTGAGGGTCTGCATGAAGAAATATTCCACGCCGTAGCTGCCCCGCAGCGCTACATAGGCCGGTCCTTCCGCCTGGATGAATTGAGCGGAGTCCTGCGGGAAGACATTGGGGGTGAGCTCGGAGGTGATCGGTATACTGAGCTTGTGACAGGAACAGAACATGCCTGTCAGCAGTCCTGCCATGATCATATAGTTGAATGTTTTTTTCATGATGCTGCTTTTTACAGTTTTGCGTTAGAAAGAGATGTTTGCGCCGAGCAGGAAGGTGCGGGTTTTGGGATAGAAATTATTATAGTCTACTCCCGGTGCGTTTCCGCCCTGGTTGACCTCGGGATCGATGCCGCGGTATCCCGTGATGACGAACAGGTTATTTCCCGTCACATAGATCCTGAGGGATTTGACATATTCGCCCACATTCCGCAGGGTGTAACCCAACGAGGCATTGTCCAGGCGCAGGTAGCTGCCACTCTCGATGAAGCGGGAGGAATACAGGTAAGAGTTGTAATCCGCCGTGGTTTCATGGGCCGCGTCTTCTAAAATATTGTCATATTGTGCCGTTGCGGGGCGGAAGAGGTCAGCCCGGGTGGCATTGAAGATATGGTTGCCGAAGGTGCCGCGGACGAAGATATTCAGGTCGAATTTCTGGTACCTGAAGTTATTGGCCCAGCCCAGCAGGAGTTTCGGTTGTGCGTTGCTGAGGTAGTGATAATCCACCCCCTGGGTAGGCGTAGTCGTCAGCTTGCCGGTTGCGGACACGTATTGAGAGACGCCGCTGGCGTTTTGCCCGGCATATTCGAGGGAGAAGAACTGTCCCAGGGGTTTGCCGGATTTGAGGATCTCGACCGTGCTGCCGGACTGGCCTGCGCCTTCGGGGTCGGCCAGGAGGAGGGAGTCGCCGCCGGTGAACAGCGGGTTTTTGAGACTTATGATCTTGTTGGTATTGTGCGCCAGGTTGAGGCTGCTGGTCCACTTGAAGGCTTTGGTAGCTACGGGCGTTACGCTAAGGGCCAGTTCGATGCCTTTGTTGTTCATTTTGCCGCCGTTGGCCGTGACAGCGCCAGAGGGGGCGAGAATGGCGTCCACCGGGTAGTTAAAGATCATCTTGGTAGTCGTCTTATTATATGCGTCTATCGCTCCGCTGACTATTCCTTTGAGCAGGGTAAAATCCACTCCGATGTCCGCAGTGGCGGTCGTTTCCCATTGAAGGTCAGGATTGGTCTGTTGCGTCGCGCCGAGCGCGGAGGTGGTGGTACCATCGTAGTAAAAGGTGCCGAGGCCGCCGGCGATGGATTGGGCGGTATAGGCGCTAAAGCCCGTGGCGTTGCCGGTGACGCCGTAGCTGCCTCGTAGTTTGAGGTCGGTGAACAGGTTTTGGTTCAGCATGAACCTTTCCTGGCTGATGCGCCAACCTACGCCGACGGAGGGGAAATAGCCCCATTGGTGATCGGCCCCGAATACGGAGCTGCCGTCACGCCTGAGAGAGGCCTGCAGCAGGTATTTCTGATTATAGTCATAGGTGATCCTCCCAAAATCGGAGATGAGCCGGGTCTGGTAGTAGAGTTGATCGGCGCCGAATGTTACCTGGAAGCCGCTCAAGGCATAAGGGTTGCTGAGAGAAAGGTTGTTATACGAGATATTATCGACGGGGAAATTGGCGGTGGTGACCTGGAAACCATCACCATAGGTAAAATCCTGCCAGGAGTATCCTACCACTGCGTTGATGTGGTGTTCGCCGAAATGTTTGTCCCAGGTCAGATAGTCTTCAAACAGAGTAGAGGTATTGGTGTAAGCAGACCTGGACGCTTGTCCGCCCTGGCCGAATACCTGTTGGGTATGCCCTCCGAAGCCGGGATTGGGGTTGTTGTACATATCGTTAAAGTTATCCGTGAAATAACTATCCAGATATTGACCCTGGTTGGTGATATAGGATTGGTAAGAGAGGTCCATATTATAGGTCAGCGAGAAAGGCAGCTTTACCAGTGCTGTCAGGTTGCCGACGAGGTTGCTGTACTTCGTATTGAGGGTACTGTTGTTGGTCATAGCGACCGGGTTGTAATAGCCGGTGTTGGTAAAGTCTTCGAAGTAGGCTCCACTGGGTAATTTGACAGGCGATACAGGGAGGTACAGGGCCGACTGCAGGAGGGTGACGCTGCGATAGGGGATGTCGTCGGAAGTACTGTTGGAATACGTGAGGTTCAGCCCGAGCTTGACTTTATCTTTGATAGCGGACTGGTCGATGGCGAGGCGGGCGATGACTCTTTGCAGAGAGCTTGCCAGCAGGATGCCGTCCTTGTAGGCGTAGTTGAGGCTGGCGATATAATCGCTGTGGTCTGTTCCACCGCTGATGGCGACGTTATGGCTTTGGGAAAGGGCATTATCCTTTTCGATGGCTTTCTGCCAGTTGGTATTGGCGCCCAGGTCATCGTTCGGGGAAAATGCCTCGCCATTGGCTGTCAGAAAAGCCCGGAGCTGGGGGGCTGTCATGACTTTGAGGTTCCTGGATACATTTTCAAGGCCGGCATAGCCGTTGTAAGATACTTGCGCATCGCCGGGCTTGCCTCTGCGGGTGGTCACCATGATGACGCCGTTGGAAGCGCGGTTGCCATAGATGGCGGTGGCTGCGGCGTCTTTCAATACGTCGATGGAGACGATATCTGCCGGGGCGATGAAGGAGATGTCCGCGCCGGGTATTCCATCGATGACATAAAAGGGCGCCTGGGAACTATTGATGGTAGAGGCTCCGCGGAGAACGATTGCGGCAGTCTGGTTGGGGTCACCGTTGGCCGTGATGTTGAGGCCGGCCACCTTACCCTGTAGCAGTTGGCCGACGTCGGTGATAGCGCCGGCGTTGAGGTCTTCCGGCTTCAGGGTGGTGATAGCGCTGGTCAGGCTTTTGTGGCTGGCGCGGCCATAACCGATGACTGCTATTTCGTTGAGCTGGGTGTTGGATTCGGTGAGGGCGATCTCCAGGGCGGCCTGATCGCCGATCGTTATTTCGCGGGAGTCATAGCCGACATAGGAAATGACCAGGATGTCTCCGCGGTGTACGGTGATGGAGAAATCACCGTTCTCGTCCGTCGTTGTCCCTTTTCTGGTGGATTTGAGGGTGACGCTGACCCCGCCGAGGGGTTTGCCGCCGGTCGTGGTGACCTTGCCTTTGATCTGCACGAGAGGTGCGATATCTTCCGTTGTTACGAGGCGGGGCCGGATGACCACGTTCTGTTCGACGATAAAATAATCGAAGGGCTGATCTTTGAAGCATTGGCGCAAGGCTTCTTCGAGGCTGGCATTTTTCAGGTCGAGGGTAACTTTGGCAGCCTGGTCGAGCTGCCGGGTCTTGTACCAGAAAGAATAGCCACTTTGGCGTTGAATTTCCTTGAATACATTTTCCAGCGAGGTTTCCCGGACCGATAGGCTGATCTTTTGGGAATAGCCTTTAGCGGAGACATGCAGACAGGCGGCAAGCAATAGAAAAACCGTGATTCTCATAATGAGCAAGCATTTGGTTAATAGCCGGGAAGGGGCATAGGATCTTGATGGGCTTCCCGGCCCGATTTGGCAAACAGCAGTCGAAATCATAAATTTGATTTGATTTGGGTTAACAATAAGCAGTTCCTAGAAAATTGTTTAAACTAAACGTTGACTCAGCTAATCGCCGGGGGCGCCACTAACGTTCCCGGTTTTTTCGTCTGGGCCAACACTATCTTTTTACCATTGGCTTTTATTATTTAAGATTTGATAATAATCTTGTTATCCGACACAGAGACTTTGATGTCGCTGAGTTTGAGAATCTTCAGCACGCCCGACAGTGTGGTATTCCGGGACACGCTGCCGGTGAATGTATCCGTCGGAACAGCCCCTATATATTCGATATCGACATCGTACCAGCGGGAGATCTGCCGCATGATGGCAGGCAGATCTTCATCACTGAATTCGAACCGGCCATCTTTCCAGGCTACGGCAGCTTCGGGATCTGCGTGCGATATCCGCTGTATGGCGCCGTCTTTCTGCAATTGAGCTGCCTGGCCCGGCTGTAGTAGCGTTGTGTTCTTTCCTTTCGAGACTTTCACCATTCCTTCCAGGAGCGTTGTCCGGGCCACGGGCTCGTCGCTATAGGCGTTGACGTTAAAATGAGTGCCCAGGACGTCGATGGTCATCGGGTCGGTATCCCCCGTGTGGTCGATGGTCAGCACACGAAAGGGCATGGCTGGATTCTTTGCCACTTCAAAATAAGCTTCGCCGGAGATCTCCACTTCACGGTCGGTGCCTGTAAAGCTGGTCGGATAGCGGATGGAAGAGGCTGCGTTGAGCCAGACGCGGGTGCCATCGGCCAGGAGGAGTCTGTATTGTCCGCCACGGGGTGTAGAAAGCGTATTGTAGCTGGTGTTGCTGTGGTTGCCCGCTTTGGCGGCATCGTATTTCAATTCACCGTCCTGTATTTTCAGCACTTTGGCTGTGCCCTGACTAGTCAGGTTACCGGTGCGGGCGCTATCCAGGTTAATGGTTGTTCCGTCAGCCAGGGTGAGTACGGCTTTGTTGCTACCGGGCTGGATATCGTTGAGATCGGAACGTTTTGGTTGTGCCATGGCCTGGGTTGATGTCAACCTGGTGTGGGTGAACAGCAAGACGCCGGTAAGAGTGATGGCTGCCAGGATAGCGGCGGCCGCCATCCTTCGGGATTTCATGCGGAATAATATACCGGGTTGTTTTTCTTCCAGGGAAGGGGAAGGCGCCTCTGCGGCGATCCGGGAGCGGATATTGGCCAGCATCTCCTTTTCGATCCTTTCCATCAGGGGGGCATATTCGTTTGACAATAGTAATTCCTTGTCATCGAAGTGATTGTACCAATCGATGACTGCTTGTTTTTCGGATTCCGTGATGGTGCCGTCAGCCCATTTACCGGCTAATTCGAGGATTTTTTCGGAGTAAGGCAGA
This sequence comes from Puia dinghuensis, assembly GCA_026225275.1. Taxonomy (GTDB): domain Bacteria; phylum Bacteroidota; class Bacteroidia; order Chitinophagales; family Chitinophagaceae; genus Puia; species Puia dinghuensis_B. The sequence continues at coordinate 14,753 of JAMFSL010000036.1, read as the reverse complement.
TCGGCCATTGGAAGTGATTTGTACTTATAGCCAATCGAGGGAAGCGATTGCCTTAGTCCGGCCAAAAAAAATCAGCGGAAAAGGAAAATAAGGGTCAGCAGGAGAGTCAGCAGGTGGCTGAGGCCACTTCGTAATTTGCGAAGGGCGGTTGACAAATGTGCTTCGACCGTCTTTTCGGCGATACCCAATTCGGAAGCGATCTTTTTGCGGGGATAGCCTTTTTCGCGGCTCATTTGAAATATGATGCGGCACTTTTCGGGGAGGGCCTTGACGAGGGGGGCTAGCTGTTTCTGTAACTCGTTAAAGGAGAGCAGGTTTTCGGTGTCAGGGGTGGCCTCTTCCCAGTTGCGGGCGAGGTGCAGCCGGTAGCGTTGCTGCCGGTGTTTGACGGCCAGCCGGTTAAGCACCTCATATTTTACGGCGACGGCGAGGTAGGTATTCAGTGAATAGTCTAACCGGAGGGTATCTCTTCGTTTCCACAGATTAAAGAAAACGTCCTGGACCACTTCCCGGGCTTCGTCCATATTTCCGAGGCGGTGCATGGCTGTCACGAGCAGTTTATCCCAATAGCGCTGGTATATTTCAGTAAAAGCCCCTTCATTACTATCTCTAAGTAACGGCAGCAATTGTTCGTCCTGGTATGTTTTGTATAGCGTATTCAAGGCTTATTACTCTACATACCGGTAAAGTTATAAAAAATCAGATATGTACTAAGTTTTTTATTAGTACGTTCACCGGCTGCAGATTTTTTATTGAGAGGCGATATTTTTATGGGGTCGGCTGAAGGGGGCTGTGAATTTATGCAGACAGTAACTAAGGACCAGGGTGATCAGCATGCAGATAATGATCAGAGGCATTGTAGCCAGGTGGAAGCGGAAATGGAGGAGGGTGTACCAGACAAGGGGATGGAGGAGATAGATCGAATAGCCCGTGATGCCCAGTGTTGTGAGGATCTTGTCGGAAAAGCCTTTGAAACGGAAGGAGGTCTTATAGAAAGCAAAACAGATGAGGATGCTGGCGGCGGTGAAGACCATCCTGGGTATACCGGCGGCAATATTGATTGCGGCGGGGTAAAAGAACAGGAGTGCGAGGCCAGCGGCCAGGCAAAGGGGGCTGACGATTGCGGGGAATGACTTTTTATGGAAGAAATAGCCCATGAGGAAGCCGGCCAGAAAGAGAAAAAGCTGATTCAGCGGGTTGATATAATCGAGCCACTGATTCAGGTAAGAGACCGAAGGGTTGAGCCGGAAGAAGGCAAAATAAAGATAGACGATGAGCGTAATGCAGGATAGAAGGTAGAAGGCGAGCCGGCTCTTTTTGGCCAGGATGACAAATATGGGGAAGAACAGATAAAAGATCAGTTCGTTACCGACACACCAGGCTCCTGCGGCAATGTAACCGTGGCGGTCGGTCACGGCGAAAAGCCCCGTCAGGTTATAGAACAGCCCGGCATCCGAAGGGACGATATCGCGCACGAACATCGTCAAAAAGGTAACGAGCCAGAGCAGGGGGAAGATCCGGAGGAAACGGCGGAGAAAATAATTGCCGAGGTCATGCCGGGTGGGCTGCATCCGGTCAAAATAGACCAGGAAGAGGGTGAGTCCGCTCAATATATAAAAAATAGATACCCCATATACGCCATAACGGCCTGGGAATGATTGGGTAGAGAGCGGACCAACTGCCAGGGTAGACAGGTGGACGGCCATGATGCCCAAGGCTGCGAGGCCCCTGAGATAGTCCAGATTATAGAGCCTTTTGGAGGGAAGCGGAGATAGAGTGGTCATGCTGCGAAAGTGCGAAATTTATTTCGGCGAAGATACGGAAACCGACCTTTTTTAATGGGAAGCATTTAGCGAGAGCCCCCCCAAAAACTTAAAATTGGGAACGACTTTTACTACCCGGATTTTATTCGATCAGTATACCCTTATTTTGTGAAGATGCCTGACAACCTAAACCTTTATACTATTATTCTCATTGACCCGGATGAGACGGCGGCCGGCGAGTTGGCGACATTGTTGCGCAACCGGCAAGAGGGCCTACGGGTGCTGGTGTATGGCACTGTCCGAGCGGCCGCATCTATGCTGCGGGAAGAATCGGTCGAATGGCTTTTTATCCGGATCACCGCCTGGGACGATTATCAATTATTGGCACATTCCTTATCGCATTTGCCGCGACGGGTTGTTTTTTTGTCCGGCAGGAATGAAAAATGCACCCAGCATCTGGCATTGGCTGTCGATGGTCACCTGCAGCCGCCCTATCGGGGGGGACATCTGGCCAAAATCTGGAATAGAATGACCGATGCATATTTTATCGCGAGGCCGCTGGATATTGTTTTCATCAAATGCAGGGCCCGCTATCAGCCGGTGCGGTATTGCGACATCAGGGAAGTCAGCAGGGAAAGCGGGCAATTGCTGATAGAGACGCGGGATGCCGATTACCTGGTAGCGGGTAGTCTGCAGGCTTTTCAGGAGCGGCTGCCGGTGCCGCTGGCTCATACCAGCCGGGGATGTCTCGTCAATGAGGCTTATCCATCGGGCTGGTCAAATCGATTTATGCAATTGGGCATATTGTAATAACATGATCGTTTTGCCGTCTTTGATCTCCCCGGTGTCAATCATGTTTAACGCTGTCAGGTAGGGTATTTCCAGTACTTCGATACTTTCGCTTTCTTCTTCCAGGCCGCCGCCTTCGCTGATCTTCATTTCTTTGGTGTATTCCGCAACGAAAAAATAAAGTATTTCCGTGACCGAGCCGGGGGACATGTATGCCTCCATTACTTTTCTTACGGTGTTGACTTTATAGCCGGTCTCTTCTTCGGCCTCGCGCCTGATGGCAGATTCAGGGTTGTCTTTGTCCAGCAACCCTGCGCAGGCTTCTATCAGCATGCCAGTGTCGTTGCCGTTGACATAGGTCGGGAGGCGGAATTGTCGGGTGAGGATGACCGTTTGCTGTTCCTTATTATACAGGAGGATGGTAGCGCCGTTACCGCGGTCATAGACTTCACGAACCTGGCGGACGGTGTGATCGTCCGGCGTTGTCTTATCGTAGGTGATCTTGCGGAGGATGTACCAGTTATCGGAGAGGATACGGTCATCGATGATGGTGATTTTTATTTCAGGGTTGATCATTTTTGATTATTTTGAAAGAGGAGTTGGGGCTGCTTCATTGGCTTTTAGGACCCTGATGAAGTTGCCGCCGAGGATCTTTTCGATATCTGCGGGTTTGTATCCCCGTTTGAGGAGTTCGCGGGTAACCAGGGGATAGGTAGTAACATCATCCAACTGCTGAGGCGGCGACTCGATACCGTCGAAGTCCGAGCCGATGCCAACATGGTCGGGGCCGATCATTTTGACGATATAGTCGATATGGTCGATGAGGAGTGACAAGGGTGCGCGGAGAGAGTCGGCTTCCTGCGGATATTTCTTCGAGAGGAATTCGTTGATGGCGTAGTTAGGGGCTTTGGCGGTCGTCAGGCTATCCATTTCTGTTTTATGACGGGCGAGAAAGCGATTCATCCTGGGCGCATAGTTGCTGTCGAGGAAGCCGGAATAGAAATTCACCTGGATGACACCGCCGTTGGCGCCGACGGCCCTGATCTGGTCGTCCTTGAGGTTGCGGAACACGGGACAGAGGGCGTATACGCTGCTATGGCTGCAAATGACCGGTTTGCTAACCGTATGGATCGCATCCCAGAAAGTCTGTTCGCCTACATGAGACAGATCGACGAGCATGCCCAGCTGATTCATGTGCCGGACGATGGCCTTGCCTTTTTCGGTGAGCCCATAGGGTGTTACAGTAAAGGCGTGCGTGGATTCTTCGAATGCGGAGGTGGCCCATGGAGTGCTATTGTTCCATGTCAAGGTCATATATCTTACACCCCGCCGGAAGAAGCTATCCAGGTAATCTATATTGTCTTCGATCATGTGTCCGCCTTCCACGCCCATCATGGCTGCGAGCTTATGATGTTTGACTGCCGTCATGATGCCGGCTACGTCGGTGACCATTTCCATTTTGTCCCGATTGCGGGCGGCGATGGCATAGAGGCTGTCGATCTCGCGGTTAGCGTATTTAAAGGCCGTGCCCACTCCATAGTTGTCGTCACAGAAGATAGAAAAGACCTGAACGTCGACGCCGCCTTTTTTGAAGCGGGCAAGGTCAGACATCGTTTTTCCGGTGAGATCCGTCTCAATATCCATTCCTGCCATCGTGGCGGTGCTCAGTACGTCGTTGTGGGTGTCGACGAAGATGGCTTTTTCATGCAATTTCAGGTATTCCTGGGCACTGGTGTTGCCGGCGGATACGATGACGATGACGGCAGCGATGAAAGCGGAGCGAAGGCGGGGATGGTGCATAGCGGTATTTTATATCCTACATTTTATATCCGATGAAAATCGAGGTCCTGGAAATCATAGCTGAAGTCGGTGAGCGGCGACACCGGCAGCATTTTTATTCCCGAGGCGATACCGCGCTGGTCGAGGGTAAAGAGGACAAAGGCGTCGGCGCCCATACTGCGGTCGCGCCATTTGACGATGAAGGAGTTGCCTTTATAGGGCAGCATCTCGCCCGTCAGCTTTGGGGAGCGTTTGCTGTCGAACCAGGGCTTGCCGTTTTTCATCGAGATGACTATTTCTCCGAGCCAGGGGTCACGGTAGGTACCCATATAGATAGAGAGGTCTTTTGCGACGAGGAGTGGCGCTCCATGGCGGCCAGAGACTGAGGCGGTTTGCTGTGCCTGGAAGGCGGCGACTTCTTTCCCAATTGAATCGGTGATATGTTTTGCCTCTGCGAGCTGTTGCTTGCGTATTGCGGCGTATTGGGTGACGCGGTCCGTGCCGGTGATGCCGAAATAGGCGTCCTTGATCTGGTTGGTGATCGCGCTGAACGCCACACTTTCTTCCTGGTTGGTAAGGACGATGATACCCAACTGTAGTTCGGGGATCATGGTGATCTGGGTGACCATGCCTTCGAGGCCACCGGTATGGCTGATCTGTTTGTATCCTTTGACATCATTGACGAGAAATCCGAGGGCGTAGGCTGCGAAATGGGTATTGTAGGTGCCGGGGCCGCCGACGGCGATGACAGTTTGGGGCGACCATCGTTCGTTCAACACTGCGGGTGAAAAGAGTTGTTGACCATCCCCATATTTTCCTCCGGCGAGGTGCAATTGTACCCATTTGCTGAGATCGGCGATGCTCGAGTAGATGCCACCGGCAGCGTGGTCTACTTTGGAGCGGCTTCTGGCGATGACCATGACTTTGCCTTCCACGTTCGAATGGCCGTCGATGACATCGGAAGTGTCGTGCAGGCGGTCGTAGCAGGCGGCGCTATGCGTCATACCCAGTGGTTGGAGGATCTTTTTCTCGATGAAGTCTTCCCAGCTCATGCCGCTGACACGGGCGACGACTTCGCCGGCTACGATGTAAAGATTATTATCGTAGGCGTAGGTAGAGCGGAAGCTGGTGACGGGTTTCAGGAATTGCAGGTTGTGAAGGATATCGGGGATGGTGAAATCGCTGGAATCCGGGAAGAACATGAGATCGCCGGCGCCGAGGCCCATGCCGCTGCGGTGGCAAAGGAGATCCCTGACAGTGAATTCTTCTGTGACGTAGGGGTCATAGAGCTTGAACTCCGGGATATATTTTCTGACTTTGTCGTCCCAGTTGATTTTCCCTTCGTCGACCAGCATACCGAGGGCGGCCGTGGTAAAGGCTTTGCTGTTCGAGGCGATGCCGAACAGGGTATTTTCGTCCACGGGCTGGCGGGTGTTGAGGGATCTGACACCATAACCTTTCGAGTGGATGACTTTGCCATCTTTGATGATGCAGACGGCGATGCCGGGAACGTCGAAGCTGCGCAGGGTGCGTTCGACCAGGGTGTCGATGGCGGATGGGGAGAGGGGTTGGGGAATGGTGCTTGTGGGGTTCGGGGTACCCGGTGATTGGGCCGATGCGGTCATGGTGATCCATGACAAAAAGAGGACGAGCCGGTATTTTCTCATAGCAGTTGGCTTTTACTAAAAATAAGGAAAAAACGGGGAAGGCGCTTTACCTTTATCTGCATATGAAAAAGTCATTGTTTTTTTGTTTGTTGCTGGCCGGGATACTGTCGGCATACGGGCAGGATGCCGGGCCGGTAATCAGCGCGGCATTGATGCATGGTAACTGGTCCGCCAACTGGATCAGTTGTCCCGGTGTATCGCAGCGTGCGTATGGCGTTTATCATTTCAGGAAGACGTTTACATTGGCGACCGCGCCGGGACGTTTTATTGTGCATGTATCTGCGGACAATCGTTACCGGTTGTTTGTGAATGGGAAGGCGGTATGTTTTGGGCCGGCGCGGAGCGACCTGGCCCATTGGAATTTCGAGACCATCGATATTGCCCCTTTTCTACAGACGGGGGAGAATACCGTGGCGGCGCTAGTGTGGAATATGGGGGAGTATGCGGCGGTGGCGCAGATCAGTAATCAAACGGCTTTTTTGTTGCAGGGGGATTCTGCCATCGAAGAGGTCATCAATACCAATCAAAGCTGGAAGGTTATCAAGGATAGTGCGTACAAGCCGTGTTCGACAGATGCGGGAAGTGTGTTGCGAACCTATTATGTGGTGGGGCCGGGAGACGATGTAGAAGGGTCCCGGTATCCCTGGGGCTGGGAGCAACCTGGTTATCGGGATGCGGGATGGGGACAGGCCGTGAACATTACGCGGCCGGTGACAGAGGGATATGGATCGGATAATTTGTGGACGCTGACGCCGAGGACGATCCCATTGATGGAGGAGACGATGCAGCGGATCTCTGGTGTGAAGAAGATGACGATACCGCCGCATGATTCAGCGGTGATCCTGCTGGACCAGGGTTATGAAACAATTGCGTATCCCGAGTTGCTGGTCAGCAAAGGGAAAGGGAGTAAGGTTAAAATAACCTATGCGGAAGCGCTATTCGACAGTCATCGGCAGAAGGGCAACCGGAATGAGATCGAGGGGAAGCAGATTTTTGGGAATTATGATGTATTCCGACCGGATGGGGGGAGCCGGCGGCTGTTCAGGCCATTGTGGATGCGGACGTACCGGTATTTACAACTGGAGATCATTACGGGGGATGATGAGGTAGTTCTTAATGATCTGTATGGAATGTATACGGGCTATCCGTTTGAGCGGAAGGCAAGTTTTTCCAGTAATGACACCAGTTTACGCAGTTTGTGGGATATAGGCTGGCGGACGGCGAGGCTTTGTGCCGGCGAGAATTATTTCGACTGTCCTTACTATGAGCAATTGCAATATGAGGCCGATACCAGGATACAGTCGCTGATTTCTTTATATATCGCGGGGGATGACCGGCTGATGCGGAAGGCGATCACTGACTTTTTTAATTCGCGGGTGGCGGAGGGACTGACACAGGGGCGGTATCCGAGTAACCGGCTGCAGGTGATCCCGCCTTTCTCCTTGTTTTGGATCAGTATGATGTATGACTATTGGATGCATCGGACAGACGATGCGTTTATCCAGCAAAAGTTATTCGCGGTGAAAGATGTGCTGAACTGGTATGAGAAAAAGATCGACCCCGACAAGTCCATGCTGGGGCCGATGACGTGGTGGAATTTCGTAGACTGGAACAATCATTTCCCTGGTGGAACGCCGGATGGGGCCAATGATGGGAATAGTTCGGTGATCACGCTGCAACTGGCTTATACGTTACAGCAGGCGGCGGCACTTTTCAATTATTATTCCGATACCGCTACGGCGGGTCATTATACAAGGCTGGCGAATAGGCTGACGACGCAGACATACAAATGGTGTTATGATCCGGGGAGAGGAGAGATGGCGAATACACCGGGGCGAACGAGCTATAGTCAGCATGCGAGCATCATGGGGATACTGACCGGGAGTATCCCCGCTTCGGAAGCCAAGGCCGTGATGCATCATGTGTTGGATGACAGCACCTTGAGCCAGGCTACTTTTTATTACCGGTTTTATCTGACGCGGGCATTGGTGAAAGCCGGGATGGGAGAGCTGTATTATTCTTCGCTGGGGCCGTGGAGGGGTATGATCGCGAATGGGCTGACGACGTTTGCGGAGAATCCTGACCCTACGCGGTCCGACTGCCATGCGTGGAGTGCGAGTCCTATCTACGATTTTCTGGCGACACTTTGCGGGATCACGCCAGCTTCGCCGGGTTTCAAAACGGTGAGCATCCGGCCGGCGTTGGGGGAATTAAAGGAAGTGCATGGGGCAATGCCGCATCCGAATGGGGTGATCAGGGTAGATCTGGTGCGAAAGGGAGCTACGGGAGTGAGCGGGGAGATTACTTTGCCGGCTGGGATTTCAGGGGTGTTTTATTGGAATGGGCAGGAGAAGGCGCTGCATCCGGGGAGGCAGGCGGTTGAGATGTGAGAGGATAAGGATGGAGGCTGATCGACGGCTGGCGTGCGCTGTGGGAGGATACTCAGGTCATTCCGATCTCAGGCTGCGGATCGGGTTGACGAGGGCTGCTTTGATGGCCTGGAGGCTGATCGTGATGAGGGCGATGCCGATGGCGCCCATTCCGGCGATGAGGAAGATCCACCAACTGATAGAGGTCCGGTAGTAAAAGCTGTTCAGCCATTGGTGCATGGCGAGCCAGGCGACCGGTATCGCAATGGCGATGGCCACTACGATCAATTTCAGGAAGTCTTTCGATACGAGCATGATGATACCCGGGACAGAGGCGCCGAGTACTTTGCGGATGCCGATCTCCCTGGTGCGTTGCTGTGCGATAAGGGCGATGAGGCCGAACAGGCCCAGGCAGGAAATGAAGACGGCGAGAGTGGAAAAATTTCCGATGATCTTGCCCAGCTGCTGTTCTTTGGCATATTGACCATCGAGCTGCCGGTCGAGGAAGTCATAAGTGAAGTTTTTATTGGGGAAGAATACGTTCCATTTATTTTGGAGGAAGGCGATCGTTGCGGCCCTGTTATCAGGGTGGATACGGATCGAGAAGGTGTTGAACCGGCTGGGGGCTATATCCATCAGCACCACGTCGATGGGCTGGAACAGCGACTCCGTATGAAAATCTTTGACGACGCCGATGACTTTCGTCTGCTTGCCTATCGTGTTGTTAGGGCCGGAAAAGACGATCGTTTTTCCGATTGCTTCTGCGGGGCTTTTCCAATGGTATCTTTTTACGGCGGTCTCGTTGATGATGATGGCCTGGCTTTTGTCCGAGCCATAGGCTGTCGAAAAATTGCGGCCGGCGGCGAGCTGCATGCCATAAGCGGGGATAAAATTCTCATCCACCTTCATATCCAAAGCGAAGAGGTTATCCTTTGCCGAGAACCCTTCGGGTATGACTCCCAAAGAGATGCCGCCCTGGCCGGGCTGTCCATCCGATAAAGTGACTGCCTTTACCTTCGGGTTGCTCAGGACAGCCTGCCGGAAGCTTTGCAGCCGCTGGAAGAGCGTATCGTTTGGCGAATCGAAAATATTATTGAGGTTATTTGTTTTGATGGATACTACGAGTACATCATCTTTCTGAAAGCCCAGGTTTGCCGACCGGATAAATTGTAGCTGACGAAATACGACCAGGGTGGCGATCATGAGGGCGACAGAGGCGGCGAACTGGAAGACCAGCAGGGCGCGACGTAATATGCCACCCCGGTTGTTACCGCCGGTGAAATCCCTTTTCAATGTTGACGTGGCATCGAATCCGGACAAGAAGAAGGCAGGATAAAGGCCGGCGAGTATTCCGACCAGGAAAAAGATCAATAGAAAGGAAGACATCAGGAGTCCGTCGGCGAAAATACCTGACAGCGTAAATTGTTTTTGAGTGAGGTCATTGAAAAGGGGAAGGAGAACGATGACAAGTACAACGGACAACAGGAAGGCTGCGAAGCTGAGCAGGAGTGATTCGCCGAGAAACTGGCCGATCAGCTGTCTTTTTTCCGCGCCGAGCACCTTGCGCATACCCACTTCTTTGGCGCGGCGGAGAGATCTGGCAGTGGACAGGTTAACGAAATTGATGCCGGCGATCAGCAGGGTAATAAAGGCGATGCCGAGGAATATATAGACATACAGGATATTGCTGACCGGTTCGATCTCCAGGGCCAGATCCGAATGCAAATGGATGGATGTCAGGGGTTGGAGGCGATATTCGATGCTGCTGGAAAATTCCGGCGGAACATATTTCTGCAGAAAGGACGGAAAGCGGGCATCGACCGAGGCTGGCTGCTGACCTGGTTTTAGCAGGACATAGGTTAATGAATGACTGATGATCCAATTATGGGGGAGGTTTTTTCTGGCTGCTTCGTTAATGGTAGCGAACATAGTTTCGTAATTCGCCAGGAGGTCGAGGTGGATGTGAGAATTTTCCGGGAAGTCTGCGACTACGGCAGAGACGACGAGCGGATATTCGCCGTCCAGCAGGAGGGTTTTGCCGAGGGCGGGTTCGTTGCCGAAATATTTTTTGGCTGTTTTGGCCGAGAGCACTACTGAGAAGGTGTTTTTCAGGGCTGTGGTGGGGTTTCCCTGCAGGAAGTTGAAAGTAAAAATGTTCAATATGGCAGGGTCGGCGAAGAAAAACCGGTCTTCATTAAATTTCGAGATCCCTTGCTGAATGGTGGCGGTGCGTTGGAACAGACGAGCGGAAGTATCGATTTCCGGGAAGTAATCTTTCAGCAGAGGGGATGCGGCCAGGGAAAGGACCGGCAGGGGTTTAGTGAGGCCGGCAAATTTTGGCAGGTAGGTGATGCGGTAGATGCGATCGGCCTTCTGATGGAAGCGGTCGTAGCTGATTTCGTCCCTGACGTAGAGCAGGATGAGGAAGCAGCAGGTCATGCCTATGGCCAGACCAAGGATATTGATCAGCGAAAAGACTTTGCTGCGGTTCATATTACGGATGGCTACGAGCCAGTAGTTCTTATACATGAAGCTAACTTACGAAAAGTTTCGTAATGTTTTATGACCGTTCGTCATATTCAATGGGAGATTATTGAGGAATCATGACGACTTCCGATTGGGAATTGACCGTCAGATAAGTAAAGTATTGATCGCACAGTAGCGAATCCCCCTTCATCCTCAGGTTATCCCAAATAGTGGTTTGAGAAGGTTCAGGCGAGGGGTTTGAAGTGATAAATGTTAGTTGTGTATTTGTCGCATTGGACCAACTCCAGGTCATAGTGTGTGAAGCTCCTGTGGGATCGACAAGGGTGCCGGTGAGATTGGAATTAAAAAGCAGGTATTCAGCATCAAAGTTTTCGGTGGATGATCCTCCCCGCGTATAATAGACAATAGTATTGTCGGTTACGGACCTGATATACTGTATTATCCAGGTATTAGAGGTCAGGATCTGGAGTGTAAGAGTAGTGTCAGCTGCGGATACTGTATCTGTCTTGATTGTAGTTGTAGTGTCTATCTTGGTCAACGTAACGGTGTCGATGCGGGTAGTAGTCTTGGTACAAGAGGTGAAACTTGTTTGAAAACCAAAGAGTAAGAAATAGACAAAGAAAAGGGAAGCGGATAGGCTAATCAGACGTGGCATAGGATAAATCTTTGAATGATAGAATATTGTAGACCAAAAACGTCAAAAGTTGCCTTTAATTGCCCAATTCTGCTATAAATTCCGTGGTTATACGCTGAGTTCGATCCAAACGGGGGCGTGATCGCTGGTTTTCTCCCAGCTTCGGACCTGGCGGTCGACCCCGGCGGCGGTCAGGCGATGACTGACAGGAGGACTGAGCAGAAAGTGGTCGATGCGCAGGCCTGCATTGCGGCCGAAAGCGTTGCGAAAATAATCCCAAAAGGTATAGATCTTTTCTTCCGGGTAGAGTTTGCGGATAGCATCCGTCCAACCCTGCGCCATGAGCGTTGCAAAGGCCTGGCGGGTTTCGGGGCGGAACAGGGCATCTTCCGTCCAGCTCTCCGGTTTATAAACATCCAGTTCTGTCGGCATGACATTGAAGTCGCCGGTGAGCACGACAGGTTGTTTCGAAGCGAGGAGATCGGCGGCGTGGGCTGTGAGTCTATTGAACCAACTCAGCTTGTAGTCAAATTTCGGTCCCGGGGCGGGATTGCCATTAGGCAGGTAGAGACAGCCGACAATGATGCCGCCGACTGATGCCTCGATATATCGGCTATGGCTATCTTCAGGGTCGCCGGGCAGCACGCGCCGGATCTCGACGGGTTGGTCGTGACGCGAGAGGATGGCGACTCCGTTCCAACTTTTTTGCCCATGCCAGAGCGCCTTATATCCTGCGTCCAGCAGGGCCTGTTCCGGGAATTTTTCCTGGGGCGCCTTGAGTTCCTGGAGGCAGGCGATGTCCGGTTTTGTTTCTTCTAACCAGCGGAGCAGGACTGGAAGGTGGCCGTTGACTCCATTCACGTTATAGGTGGCGATCTTCATACCTTTAGGTTTGAGAAGCAATATTACGGAAACTGCAATAAGTAAAGCCAATCGGCGTGAACAGCTAAGTATAAGTCACTAGATTTCAAAGTTGTCTACTGATTCGGCAATACAAAGCACTGCCGGACAGTTAGTTTGATTTGTGAAACCCCTCTTTTTTTCGAATGCAGTCTTTCTGTTGGCGACCGGCCTCGCGGCAGGTTTTATACTTCACAGCGGGTGCGCGCAGCTGACAACCTTCCCTGCGGCAATTTTTGGTTTGGCCCTTGCGGGGCTGGTTATTGGTCTTTTTGCCTTATGGCGGGCGTTCAGCAAGCTGAAGGCGGAACTGGGGGAATCAAGGAAGTCCGAATTTCTGTTGCGGACCATGATCGATTCCACGCCGGATCTCATTTTTGTTATCGATATGCAGCACCGGTACCAGATGGTGAACAAGGCTTTCGCGGTGAGGCAGGATGCGAGGGAGCCGTCATATTACGTAGGCAAGACGCCTTTGGATATTGGTCTTGACCAGGAGATCGTATTAGGCAATCCAGCTAAAGGGATCCGGGGATTGTGGGATATGGAAAAGGACGTGATAGACAGCGGTAAAGCAATAAGGATTCCTGAGCAGGTCATTGTAAGGAACGGTGTGGAAATAGTGGTCACGCACATGAGGGTTCCCCTGAAGAATGAGAAGGGTGAAGTAACGGGCATATTAAATTTTGTTCATGAAATTACCGATCTCAAGCGAACCGAAGAAGACCTTCGGAAGAAGGACCGGCTGTTGCAAGCTGTCGTCACCGCGACATATGAATTGATCAGCAATCAGCATTTGGAGCCGGCTATCGGGAAAGTCATTGCCTTATTGGGCAGCGCGATGCAGCTGGATAGAGTGAATATTTATTGTCATGCGGAACAAACCGCAGGGAAGAATTTTGTTGACCAGCTGGCCAGCTGGGAGGCCGACTCCGATACCATGGAACACCGGACACCTGCGATGCAGCATATTCCTGCGGAGATAATGCATGGGGTGCTAAGTATACTCAGCCGGAATGAAATATACTCAGGAACTGTCAGCGAATTGGAAGATCTGCCATTACGTGGTTTGATGCGGAGCCGAAATGTCAAATCTTTGGCGGCCATTCCTATTTTTGTCGCCGGACGGTTCTGGGGATTCGTCACCTTTAACGATTGCCACCGGGAAAGGGGCTGGACTCCAACGGAATTTTCCATTCTCCAATCTTTTGCCGCGACGTTAGGCGTGGTGATCGAAAGAAAAGAAACCGAGGAGCAGTTGATCCGAGCCAAAGAAGTGGCAGAGGCCGCCAATCGTGCCAAGAGCGAATTCATTGCCAATATGAGTCATGAGTTGCGGACGCCCATGAACGGTATTATCGGTTTTGCCGATCTTGTTCTGACGACACAATTGCAGGAGGTGCAAAGAGAGTATCTGGAAAATGTGGGCAAGTCGGCGCAAAACCTGTTATCCTTAATCAATGATATCCTGGATTTTTCCCGGATTGAATCCGGCAAGATGGAGATAGACCAGGTGGCTTTTTCACCCATGAAACTGGTAGAGGATACGATTGAAATGGTAACCATAAGGGCCTTCGAGAAACGGCTGGAACTGGTATGCCGAATCGATCCTCATCTGCCGGTACGGGTCCAGGGAGATCCAGCCCGGATCAGGCAGGTGCTGGTCAATCTGCTGGGGAATGCGATTAAATTCACGGATGCCGGCGATGTATTTGTCGAGGTCCGGGAAGGCGGTCCGCGGGAGAAAAAGGGAGGCAAGGAGTATTGTCATTTGTCCATCAGCGTCAGGGACACCGGGATTGGCATCGATGCGGATAAACTGGATAAGATTTTCGAGAGCTTTACGCAGGCCGACAGTTCTACTACCCGGAAATACGGCGGCAGCGGACTTGGTCTTACCATTTCCAAAAACCTGACCGGGATGATGGGGGGCGAGTTGAGGGTGACCAGCGAGGCTGGAAAAGGCAGTGTATTTACCTTTAGTCTCCCGCTGGAGATTATCGAAAAGCTGCCTTCTGCGAAGCCGTCTCCGCCAGTAACGCTGAATAAGGTGATGGTGGTGGACGACAACCTCACCAACTGTTCGTTGATGCAGGGTATTTTCGACTATCTGCGGATTCCCGTGGTCATTTGCGACAGTGGCAGGGTGGCGCTGGATGTCCTTCGGCAGTCTGTGCAGGAGGGCAAGCCTTTCGATCTGGTCATTACAGACCATCAGATGCCCGGAATGGATGGCATCCAGCGGTGCATGAGGTACCATGCCAGCGGAGAGGCTACGACCAGTGAAATAACTACTAATTTGAGGAAATCCGCCGAAAGCAACCTGACGATGCTGGTGGCGCTGGCGCCCAGCACTCTGCGGATG
>JAMFSL010000255.1 GCA_026225275.1 Puia dinghuensis | reverse complement strand
TTAAAGAGAATACAAGGTATGAAGATTTTGGCATAATTTGCTAGGGACTAAAAAAAAATTGCCATGCTTCGCAAAGAAGAAATCTCCCAAGAAGTATTCGACCTCTACGACGCCTACGCCCATAACAGACTCGACCGCCGCGATTTCATGGAGAAGCTATCCCTATACGCCGTTGGCGGTCTCACCGTCCCCGCCCTCATGTCCTTCCTCATGCCCGATTACAAAAACACCCTTCAAATAAAACCCGATGACCCCCGCATCGACTCTGGCTA
This sequence comes from Puia dinghuensis, assembly GCA_026225275.1. GTDB lineage: Bacteria > Bacteroidota > Bacteroidia > Chitinophagales > Chitinophagaceae > Puia > Puia dinghuensis_B. The sequence goes on along the minus strand of JAMFSL010000255.1, from coordinate 5,534 downwards.
CATCACCTATGACTCCCCCAAAGGCGGCGGCACCATCAAGGCCCTATTATCCAAACCCGCCGGTGCAAAAGCCAAGCTCGGCGGTGTCGTCGTCATTCATGAAAATCGCGGTCTCAACCCCTACATCGAAGACGTTGGCCGCAGGCTGGCGATCGCAGGCTTTATCTCTATCGCTCCCGATGCCTTAACCCCGCTCGGCGGCTATCCCGGCAACGATGACAAAGGCCGCGAAATGCAAAGCAAACGCGACAAAGGCGAAATGCTGGAAAACTTCGTCGATGCCTTCGAATACCTGAAGAATCTACCTGATTGTAATGGCAAGGTAGGAGCAGTAGGCTTCTGCTTCGGTGGTGGCATCGTCAATCTGATGGCCGTCCGCCTGCCCGACCTCGCCGCTGGCGTTCCATTTTATGGTGCGCAGCCCCCGGCTGATCAGGTCCCGAATATAAAAGCGCCGCTGCTCATCCATTATGCCGGCCTCGACACCAATGTCAATGCGGGCTGGCCGGCCTATGAAGCCGCGCTAAAAGCCAACCAAAAAGAATATACCGTCTACATCTATCCCAACGTCAACCACGGATTTCATAATGATACCACACCCCGTTTCGACAAGCCTGCTGCCGACCTCGCCTGGCAGCGGACGATTGATTTTTTTACCGAAAAACTAAAATCATAACAGCTTCAATGCAACGTCCCACCGGGTTCCAGCGCGTTGGGTCGCAGCGTTTGGACAGCTCCCCTGGCAGTAGTCTTCAGCTTGTCCCTGTCGATTTTATCCCTGAAAGCCTTCCGAAACGTATCACTCGCACCCTTCATCAGGATGATCAGCGTGCCATCCTCCACCGCGTAGGGGTTCTGAATACTGTCCACCAGTTGCACCGTTTTAAACTCTTTCATGAAAGCATGCTGCATCGCGTCCTTGTCGTGGGTGACCAGCAGTACAACATCGAACCGGTCGAAATCCGGTGGCATCCAGTAAAGGAAACTGGCATTGTCACTGTACGCCGCCGGCAGCTGATAGGCCGGGCCAAAATAGTTCACGGCGCCCGCTTCTCCATAATTGTCGCAGAAGAGCAGCGTGTGCGCCTTTTCTGCACTATCGAGCGAGGCATATGCCTTCGACACCTTCCGGGTCATTTCCTCCCACGATAACATATCCGCGAAGTCCTGCGGCAAAGCATGATCCTGCAAATCTTCCCAACGGAGAGTCCCCACCTTACGGGCCAGGGGATGGCGAACGTAATAATTGGCCAACGCAGCCGGCGGCCTGAATGGCAGCAAAAGTGGCACCAAGCGTATTCCGACGAAAAGGCTAAAACCTAGCAGACCTATTCTCCACCATTTGTTCGCCCACGCTTCCACGACTGGTGCGCCAAAGGCAAAGAGGATGGGATACGCTCCCTGTGAATAATAGCTCTTCGCATGGCCCATCAGCAGCAGCGCGAGTGTCACGACAAATGCCACCGCTATGGATCGATATTGTTTCATCCGCGTCGCCCAGACAAGACCAGTGATCCAGATGAATAGGGTGGCCACATTATACAGTAATTGGTCGGTCAGGAATGTCCACGGACTGACATACTGCAGCTGACTTTCCTGAAGCGTCTTCATGTGGTAGACGATCGGAAAGCCATGTGTAGCCTCCCACAGAAAGTTCGGTAGAAAGATCAAAAGGCCCAGCCCGATCGCATAATAGAAATGCCGGTTGGTAAGGACTTTTTTATCCCAGGTAAGCAGGACGCCTGCCAGCAGCCCGGTGCCGTAAAAGGCCATGGTATACTTGGCGAGCATCCCGAGTCCAAGGCTGGCTCCGGCGATGTAGAGATACCGGGGCTTTCCGGTCTGTTGAAATCTGACCACCCCATAGGCCATCGCAGTCCAGCAGAACATGTCGAGGAAATTCGGCTGGAAGAGGAAGTGCATTCGTAGCCAGGCGCCAGCCACGAAGGGCATCCATGCCAGAACGACGGCATACCAACTGCCCCTAAGATGGAGCACCAGCCGGCCCACGAGGACATAGGTCAGAGCGCCAAACAGCGAAGGCCATATTTTGATCGCCCACATGGCGCCGCCCAATAGGTTCGTCATCCACGCAAAAATGGACAGCAATGGCGGCGCTTCCATATAACCCCAGGCCATATGCCGCGCCTCCGCCAGGTAAAGGAATTCATCCCGGTGAGGTTCCCAGACGGGATCCTGCAGGAAAAACGGCAGGATCAGCTTGACCAGGGCAAGGAGATAGACAAGACGAATAGGTTTCATGGGAAAAAGGTAGTAAGATCGGCGTACAGGAGGGAAAAATTTTGACCACTGGCATGAAAGGAGTGGTGTCTGGATACTAATTTTACACAGCAAAACCCAACCCCATCCACATCCCCGTCATCCATATCATCGATTCTGACCCCGTCGCCGCCCGCGCGCTCGCCAAATGGCTGATGAGACGGTCCGGTCCGCCGCAGCTGTACATCGCCGCCAATGTTTCCGCTGCCGAAGCTACCTTAAAAAACGAGCCCTTCGACTGGCTGTTTATTCGAACCACCTTCTGGAACGATTTTCAGCGACTGGATATTCCCTTATCCACCCTCCTATGCCGCGTTGTCTTCCTTTCCGGTCGAAGCGAATATTTTACTGCCCATTTACCTTCCGTACTCGATGCTCATCTGCGGCCTCCTTACGAGCCTGCCGAACTGGCGAAGATTTGGAAACGCCTCTCCGCCCCTACCTTTCTGCACCAACCCCTGGATATCTTTTTCCTCAGTATCAATCGCCGGCTTGTACCCGTCCGTTATTGCGATTTCCGCCAGGTCCGTAAACACGAGGGCAAGCTCCTGATCGAGACCCGCCATTTCGAATATACCATTACCGGCGCTTTTACAACTTTCCAGGCCGGGTTGCCGCTAACGCTTAGTTGGCTCCGCCGTGGCTGGTGGGTCAATGATGGGTATGAACCATAACGCTTCTCCCCCGCTCTCGCGGACTCCCCCTCCATCTATTAAAACCGTCATTCATCGAATGGCCCCCAATCCCCGTGCTATCCCGCCCTACCTTCCCGTTTCAAAAACACCCTCGACATGAAATCCCTTGTATTCCCTTTGATAGCGATGATCGTATTACTAACGACAGCCTGCTCAAAATCCAACAGCAAAAGCAGCGGCTCCGACAGCACCGGCACTGGCGGAACCACCACCACCGGCACCCCAAAACCCAACTATGCCTTCGCCAATACCGAATACAACGGCATCGCCACCGAGGTCTCCGAATACTACGAAAAGCCTATCGCCATCCATTTCAACGCCGACAGCACGGTCAGCGCCTATTCCTGCTTTACCTGGGCATTGGGCGGACCATCGAACGTCTTATCTGACAGTATCCACGGCAAGATAACCGCTGTGGGCACCGATGGCAGCGGCGGAACGACGATCTCCGTCACCTTCGACACCATCGGCGACAACAAAGGCGATCAACAGGTGATGACGATCTCCTCGGGCAATTCGACCCTCACCGGCGGATCGATTACCGGCTCACCCGCACCGGGGGCCGTTCAATTTCAATACGTAGGGTTAAAATTATATTCGGACACCGCCAAAGTAGGCGGCTCCTGGACGGGCGACTCTGTCAATGTCGGCGGTGGCTTTGTGGAATATTGGTACCCGGATGTCGCCACCTTTAGTTTCTTCCTGGATAGCACCGGTTATCTGCGCAACGGCCTGCCCTATCCCAGTGGCCCCGGGACGACGCCTGTTTATGCCAAATATTGGCAGTATGGGTCAAGGGTCTATTTCTATGGGTTGAATGAAAACTATGCACGGCTGATACCGTATTTTGGCGTGCTATCTGCGGACGGAACGTATATGTACATCGACACTCAGGACTTCAGCGATGCCCGCCTGCCCGTTCCCTTCCAGACGAGCGACGAGTATGGTCCCGCCGACGTCACCCCGATGATTCACAAGGAGTATGTCGGCACTTTGCCTTAAGGCTTATACCACTTATTCCGATGCGCGATCTGGATGATCTCCGCTTTCGACCGGACTTGCAGCTTTTCATAGATGTTCGCAATATGCTTGCGGACGGTATGGACGCTAATATTCAGCACGTCCGCGATCCGCTTCGCATCCCAGCCGTGAACGGTATATTCCAACACCTCCTTCTCCCGGTCACTGATCACCGCCGGTATCCGGACGGGTGTATCATCCGCCACTGGCCGGCTCGCCTGGCTGAGAAGCTGCAGCGCCTTCCGCGCAATCGCCGGGCTCATCGGTGCGCCCCCATAGTCCAGCGCATTGGTAACGGCCTCGCGCAGGACAAGGTAGGATTCGTGTTTCAGCAAATAGCCACAGGCGCCGCTGCGGATGGCATCGAAGATCTTCTCGTCATCATCGAAGACCGTCAGCGCTATGAACAGGATGTCCGGATAGATCGACTTCGCCATCGCGATGGTCTGACACCCATCCAACCCCGGCATCTCCAGGTCCATGAAAACAACCTGCGGCAACGCTTCTCCCCTCGTCGTCCGCAGCATCTCCATAAATTCAGTACCCGTCCTCGACATCGAGACGACCGTCCATTCAGGGATGCGTCCTGCCTTCTCGAGGAAGCTGTTTTTGCTCACCGGATTGTCCTCCGTCAACGCCACTCTGATCGTGTGTCCATCAGCCATATTCGTGTGTCCATCAGCCATATCGCAAATTGTTATTTATCGTCGGTTCCGCCAATGCTTAATTTGTAGTACCCGCCACGATCGTCAGCTCCGTCCCTCCCCCCTCCGGCGTCACCCACTCCGCCTTCCATCCCGACTCCTTCGCCCGATGCCGCAGATTATTCAACCCATTTCCCACCCGCGTACTCTGCGCCATCCCGATCCCATTATCCCGGATATGGACAGACATCCGTTCCGCGCAAACTTGAATAGAAATAACCACCTGCGTACAACGACTATGCCGCACGGCATTATTAACCCCTTCCTGGATCATGCGATATAGATGCAGCGCCTGATACGACGACAGTACCTTATCTTCCCGAATCTCCTCCTCCACCTCCATCCGTATGCCAGGATAAGCCGGCCGCAGGCTCTGGACAAAGACCTTCACCCGGTCGCTGATCGCCGTCAATCCGACTTCTTTTTTGTTCAGCGCCCAGATCGAGTCGTTCAGTTGCCTGACCATTTCCATCACCGTCTCCTTCACCCGCAGCAGACCTTCCTTCGTTTCTTCTTCCCGCGTATCGATCGTCCCGATCGTCGAGGCCGCAGCAGCAGCATAGGCCCCCAGGTTATCGTGCAGATCCGCAGAAATACGCCGCCGCTCCGTCTCGCCCGCTTCAGCCACTGCCTGCGTTTCACGTCGCTGCTGTTCCCGATGTCGCTGTTGGAAATATCTCAACAGTAACAAGATGATGATCGCCAGACAGCCGGAGATGATGGAGATCGCATACAGACTATTCTTTTTGTCCTCCAGGTCCATCTGCTGCCGGATGATCGTATTTTCCTTCTTCTGGCTTTCGTAAGTGGCATTCAGATCCGCCAGTTCCCTTTC
>JAMFSL010000254.1 GCA_026225275.1 Puia dinghuensis | reverse complement strand
TATGGCAACTCACAAAAAACCGCCGTCCTCCCTCATCTTCATTTTCGGCGGCAGCGGCGATCTCAATTACCGGAAGCTTTCTCCGGCCTTGTACAATTTATTCATCGACGACTGGATGCCCGAGAAATTCGGTATTGTCGGTATCGGCCGCAGCCCTTATAATGACGACGACTACCGGGTCCGCCTCCTGAATGGCATTAAACAGTTTAGCCGCCGGAAGGACGAAGCCGACAGCCAGTGGGGAGAATTCTCCAAACACGTCAGTTATCTGCAGATGGATGCAGAAAAGGACAACGATTACAGCAAGATCGGGGAGCTGGTCAAGGCTAAGGAAGCCGAGATCGGCGAACATCCAAACGTGATCTTCTACCTGTCCGTCGCCCCTCAGCTGATGCCGGATATTGCAAAAAAACTAGGCGCGCTGAATATTTCCTCCGAAACATCTACCACCCGGCTGGTTTTCGAAAAACCATTCGGTCATGACCTGAAGAGCGCGCATGAGCTGAACCAGCTGCTGATGACTATGTTCAAGGAAGAACAGATCTACCGGATCGACCACTACCTGGGTAAGGAATCGGTACAGAACATTCTCTCGCTTCGTTTCGCCAACGCGCTGTTCGAGCCGATCTGGAATCGCAATTATATCGAGCACGTACAAATCACCGCCGCCGAAACGGTTGGTGTGGAAGGCCGCGGCGGCTATTACGAACAGTCCGGAGCACTGCGGGATATGATTCAAAACCATATTCTTCAGCTGATGTGCATGATTGCCATGGAGGCGCCAGTCTCTTTCGATGCCAACGAGATCCGAAATAAAAAAGTAGACGTACTGAATGCCGTCCGCCGGATCAACAAGGAAGACGTCAACCAGTTCGCGGTTCGTGGCCAATACGGCGAAGGCTGGATGAAAGGCGAGAAAGTCCCGGGCTATAAACAGGAGAAGAGCGTTAACCCCGGTTCCAGTGTCGAAACCTTTGCCGCTGTGAAATTCTATATTGATAATTGGCGCTGGCAGGATGTACCCTTCTATGTCCGTACCGGTAAAAGGCTGAATCAAAAGGCATCCAATATTACGATACAATTTAAGAAGGCGCCGAGCTTCGCCTTCCCACCCGAAGCGGCGGAGACCTGGCGCTCCAACCGGCTGACCATCAGCATCCAGCCCGAAATGGAGGTCCGGCTTCGCTTCCAGGCCAAACGAGCCGGGCAGTCGATGAGCCTCAGCCCCGTGGAGATGATCTATAATCCGAAGGACAACGAGGTTGAGCCGGAGGCGTACGAGACGCTATTGCTGGACGTCATGGAAGGCAATCCGACCTTGTTCATGCGCGCCGACCAGGTCGAAGCGGCCTGGAAGATAGTCATGCCGATCCTGGAAGCCTGGGAAAGCAGACCACCCGGCAACTTCCCGAACTATTCGCCAGACTCGTGGGGGCCGGAAGACGCGGACGCTCTCATTGCCAAAGATGGCCTTAATTGGATCACGATCCAGCCGTCTTAGCCCTGGTCAAAGAAGATCAAAATTTATTGCCGCCATTCATTTAAAGCATCGAAAGTGGAACTACACGTATATAAAAATGCCGACGAGCTGAGCCAGGCCGTCGCCAAATGGATGGCAGATGACATTGCCGCCACGCTGAAGCGTCAGGATCGCTACACGATCGCCTTGTCGGGGGGCAGCACACCCAAGCTGCTGCATAAGATACTCGCTGCCCCTCCCTATAAGGATCAGATCGAATGGTCGAAGCTGCATATTTTCTGGGGTGATGAACGGGCTGTTCCGTTCGAAGACGATCGCAATAATGCAAAGATGGCTTATGATACCCTGCTGAATTTTGTGCCGGTGCCCCCGGCGCAGATCCATGTGATGCGGACGGATATCGCCCCGGAAGCTTCTGCCGCCGAATATGAGAAGATCCTGCATCAATATTTCGACGCCACACTTGCCGGGCCAGGCTCCGCTCCCGCCGCAGGTTCCGGGTCTCACAGTTTCGACCTCGTGCTGCTGGGCATGGGCGATGACGGCCATACCCTGTCCCTTTTTCCCGGTACGGCAGCCGTGCATGAGGAGAAGGCCTGGGCTATCGCCTATTTTCTCAAGGCGCAGGACATGTTCCGGATCACCCTCACCAAGACGATCGTCAACCGATCGGCAAAGGTCGCCTTTCTCACGACGGGTACGGGTAAGGCGCATGCGCTGAAGGAAGTGCTGAAAGGCGCTTATAACCCCGACCTCTATCCTTCACAGGAGATCAAGCCGATTCCCGGCGAACTACATTGGTTCGTTGACGAAGCTGCCGCGGCGGGGCTAAAATAGCCTTTGCATCAATTCCATGGTGAGCTTTCTGTCGCCTTGCGTCCAGAATTCGTTGGGGGGAGGGAATTCGTTAATATTATGCCCCCCATGGGCAATGAAGTCGAACAAGGCATGGCAAAAGCCATCTATGACAAGTGCGCTTTTCATCCAATCGCGGGACCATACGATCTGCAGCTTGCTGGGTTTTTGTGTGGGGTCGCTGGAGGGCCCGTCCTCCGCAGGCTCAACGCCAGTCTCACGGATATGCAGCGCATCCAGCACCCGTAAACCGGCCCCTTCCTTATCTTTTTCCACAGCATAGAAATAGGCCGTCTGTCCGTCGTCTTCAAACACGACGCCATAAAGGTTCTCTGAAGAAAAACTCTCTACAAAAAGATCTTCTCCCGGCGTCCATTGCCGCTCCTGCATCAGGTATCCATTCATTGTTTCATTTCATTTAGCCAGTCCATAATACCCAGGTAGATCTTCTGCGCTACGGCCTTACGGAATTTGGGGTTTAAAATCTTTTTTTCATCTTCCGGGTTGCTGAGAAAAGCCACCTCGACCAGCGCATTGGGATAGTCCGTCGGACCACTCAACGAGAAATTAAAGCTGCCCACGTTGCCATATTCCTTTAACCCAAGTGTCAGCATTCTGTTCAGGATCGCCATGCTGAGTGGCCGGAAGCCGATATAGCGATAGTAGGTGCTGGTACCCTGCACGGTATCAGAACCGGCTGAGTTAAGATGAATGCTCACCAGCAGGTGCGGGTCAAATTGCTTCAGCATCGCGATTCTCTCCGGCATACTCAGAGAGGTATCCTTTGTCCGGGTCATGAAAATATTCTTTACCCCCGCCAACTTCAACGTTTTTTGCAGCTGCTCGGCAATCAGCAGGGTATATTCTTTTTCCAGCACATGGCTGGTGGCGCCACTGGCGCCGGAATTATCCCCGCCATGGCCGGCATCGATGGCAATCCGAAGTTTCCGGATGTCCGACACGACCGGTTGTCTGCGGATGCGGATCACCAATCGCCGGCTCGCGCTGTCATAGGATATCGCATGTCCCCAGTGCTGGGTGTGTCTGAGTTGAATATAGACGCGGAAAACATCGTCCTCTACTTGCTCGTACCAGGTGTTTTTGATTTCTTTGGCAGTCCGTAGCTGCGTGATCCAGTTGGTATTGCTGGTCACGCCGAAGATATCGACTGCTATCCGGGAAGGGTCTATCAACTGGTAGCTGCGGTAAGGATAGCGCTCATCCAGGCTGACCAGCACATAGTCGGAGGCGGTATCTCCGTAAACTTTGATATTACCCGTCAGATGCGGATTGTGAGCAACGGGCCGGTTGGCTTGCCTGCCCAGCAGGATCAGGCTGCTTTTAGCAATATAAGCGCTATGATTGGCCGATAATCTTACCTTATAATCCGTGTTAAAACTGTCCACGACTCTAACGATTATATTCGAATCCAGGTAGCCGATCTTGGCGCCGCCCAGCCGGTCATCGCCAATACCATATTCCATGAAGGGCAGAGGGCCGGTCGTCCGGGCCAGCCACACACTGTCCTGGGTATAGCCGGCGGCGGCCATCAGCAGGAATAAAGCCCCCATTAATATTTGACGCATTCACAAAGATAACCCCGAATGACGAAAGCCACCGCCGAAAAATTCCGGAGTGGCTTTCCATTCTCTCATGTGTAGCGAAAAATCTTACAGCGGATATTTATTGTCGTTGATCAGCTTGTCGGCAATCCTTCTCCTGGCCTCCTTGCTATTGAAGGCATCGACTTTGGTGAAGCGCTTCAGGCCCAGCAGCATCATTCGTTGCTCATCGCCTTCGGCAAAAGCATTGATGGCATCTTTTCCGGATTTGTTGATCCGGTCGGCAGCATCATACAGATTGGTCCGCATGATGTCCAGCTCGAAGGCAACGGCAGCTTCCCCACGCTGATCGGCCAGCTTCCATGCCCTGAGCAAGGCGCTCTCCGCTACAAAGGCGTCGATGGTCATATCCGCAATATGCATCAGGAGCTCCTGTTCGTTCTCTAATTTTGTCATCAGCTTCTGCACGGCCGCGCCAGCCGTCATCAGGATCGCTTTTTTAAAGTTGCGCACCGCCTTTACCTCTTTTGCAAAGGGGCTGTCGCCATCATTGCCGAATTCCGGGATACTCATCAATTCCTTGGAAACAGCCAGTGCCGGCGCCATGATATCCAGCCTTCCCTTCATCGCTCTCTTCAGTACCATGTCGACGGTCAGGAGCCGGTTGATTTCATTGGTGCCTTCGTAAATACGGTTGATACGGCTGTCGCGATACGCTTTCGATATAATGTATTCATCGCTGAAACCGTTGCCGCCATGGATCTGCACGCCCTCGTCAACCACAAAATCCAGCATCTCGCTGCCCGCTACTTTCAGAATAGCGCATTCGATGGCGTATTCTTCGGCGGCGCCCAGTACCGCCTCATTAAAAGCTTTGCCAGCTGCTGCCAGCCCAACTTCTTTGTCGTCGATCCATTTGGTAGTACGATATAGCGCACTTTCTGCCGTCCACATCCGGATCGCCATTTCAGCTATCTTATTCTTGATGGCGCCGAAATTCGCTATCGGCGTCTTGAACTGCTCGCGGGTTTTGGCATACTGAATGGAGATGGTAGCGGCTCTTTTCGCTCCGCCGAGAGCAGCGGCGCAGAGTTTCAGTCTGCCAATATTTAGAATGTTGAAGGCAATAATATGACCCTTGCCGACCTCGCCCAGCAGGTTTTCAACAGGTACTTTGCAGTCCTGGAAGTACAGCTGCACGGTAGACGATGTCTGCCTGCTCCGCGCTGGAACTAAGCCTTACGGGATCTCCGACGAACGGCAGTGACC
>JAMFSL010000253.1 GCA_026225275.1 Puia dinghuensis | reverse complement strand
CGTTGGATGATGAGCTGGATATGTTGAGGCTGTATCTGGATATGGAAAAACTACGCTTTAAGGAAGTTTTCGACTACCGTATCGACGCTGGCAACGACGCCGATCGCGAGAATATCCTCATTCCGCCGATGCTGTTCCAGCCTTTTGCCGAGAACGCCATCTGGCATGGCCTTATGCACAAGCGCGAACCCGGTCAGCTGGATATCCGCCTCCGCATCCAGGACGATATCCTCACCTGTATCATCACCGACAATGGCGTCGGCCGGGCCGTGGCCGCAGCAGCCAGCAGCAAGTCGGCGCAAAAACAGAAGTCGATGGGCATCGACATTACCCAACAACGGCTGAATCTCATTAACGGTCATACGGACAACAATCATAGCCTGCAGATCGAAGATCTCTATGACAGCCAGGGCGCACCCACCGGCACCCGTGTGACGATCAGTATCCATACTATCTCATCACCCATATCCCGACGCTCATGATCACCGCTATTCCCTCATCATTCACAAACCGACGCTCATGATCACCGCTGTCATAGTAGATGACGAACCCGATTGCGCCGAAACCCTTCAGCTGCTCCTGGATGCCTGCTGCCCTGAGGTGAATATCGTCGCGATCTGTCCATCAGGCGCTGCTGCGCTAGCGCAGATCCCTGCCCTGAATCCGCAGCTCGTCTTCCTCGACATTGAAATGCCCTTCATGAATGGCTTCCAGCTGCTCAGTCAGTTACCCGCCGTGAATTTTGACCTGATCTTTACGACCAGCTATGACCAATACGCGATCAAGGCGATCCGTTATAGCGCCATGGACTACCTCTTAAAGCCTATTGACCGCGAAGAGCTGAAGGCCGCCGTCCAAAAATCATTGGATCGCCGCAATCCACCGCTGCCGCAACAACTGGAGATCCTCTTACAGCGCCTGCACCAGCCGGTGTCGTCGAAGATCGCCATCCCGACGATGGATGGACTGCAGATGGTGGCGGTGGCCTCGGTCATCCATTGCGCATCGGACAGTAATTACACGATATTCCACCTGAAAGGCGGCCAGAAGATCACCGCCTCCCGCACGCTGAAGGATATTGCGGAAATGCTGGAAGGACAGAACTTTGTTCGTGTCCACCAATCCGCTCTGGTCAATCTGGAGGAGATCAATAAGTATGTCAAAGGGGAAGGCGGCTATCTCATTATGAGTGATGGGTCGACTGTCGATGTCGCCCGCAGCCGTAAGGAAACGCTGCTGAAAAGGCTTCAGCCGCGGCGTTCCTAATTCCTGTCCGACCACCATGCTCGCGCGCGCCTTACTCATTCCCGGCCACCAATTCCCGATCCCATCCGCAGTTTACTCAATCTGGCTATGAATCCCCTGCACTCCGCAGTAGATTTATAAAAAAAAGCCATGAAACAATCACTCATACTTGCCGCCGTGCTGATAAGCTTCAGCATCGCGAAAGCCCAGCCCTGGCTGGCCACCACCGCTCTCCCGCTGGCTGTAAAAATGAATGCCAATAAAACCGTCTACAAAGATTTCACGCTATACCGATACTCGGCGGATGGCATTGCCTATAAACTCTATTATGATAACCGCGGGAAATGGCTGCATAGCATTTTGTCTTATGATGGCAGCAGCCTGCCGGCCCCGATCACCGATCAGATCAAAACCGACTATGGAAATTACGCGATCTCCTGGATAGATGAACTACGCTACCCGGGTCAGATGGCAGTGTACCGCGTACAGCTCAAAAAGGACAATAAGACAGTGATCGTGCAGGCGAATGGAGAGGAAATGGAGCGGGAAGCGGAGTACGAGCAATAAGGCGATTCAATTTATCGCATAAAGCAAAAGTCGGAGTTCCTTTCCAGGAGCTCCTTTTTATTGGCAGGTTGGAAACTGCTATAAATTCTGGGTGTTGCTGAGAATTTTCTTTGCCCTTGCGACTTTTTCGGGAAATAAGCTATCCTTCGCCGATATGCGACTTCTAACGACCACTACTGTAGACGAGGCTGCTCTTTTTTTAAGAAGTTTTTTAGCAGTATTTTTATTTGCTACTGGCATGTATCAAAGTTAATTAATTCTTTTTATTAAAAAGCCTAAATATTCAATATTGGCCAATGGGGAACGTGAGTCATAAGATAAGATGAGGTCATAAAAATACTAAATATATTAGTATCTTGCGAATAAATTATGCAGAATATAACTCCCATAATCATCGAATCAGGGACCGGATCATCAACGTGTATGACGAATACCAGATCGTCGATTTTTCGTATCTTAACGGCCCAACCTGACAATGAACTATGAGGCTATCTGTCCCGGCAGCAGGCTATATTTTAGCCATGACTGTATGTTTTTATTTTTCATCATCGGCGCAATCCAAAATATCGGGATCGACCGAATCCGGTACCAAGACGATAGGTTTATCGCAGGACGACATCAAGGACCAACTATATAAAGATTCCCTGGAGAAGGCCCTGACGACCGCCCCGGACTCAATCAAAACGAAATTACTCTTTTGGCTGGATCAGGCCTATATCGCCAGCAATCCCATCAAAAGCCTGGAATATGATAAAAAAAGGCTGGCCATAGCGGAGGGGCTGAATGATCTGCATGTACAGTCATCATCCTATATCGCCATGGGCCGTGCCGCCATTTACATTAACGATTACCCTGATGCCAAAACCTGGCTGGAAAGAGGCTATGGACTGGCCGAAAAGCGAAAAGACAGTATACTCATGGTCCGGGCTTTGCTGAATCTTGGCGGAGTCAGCCAGACGGCTTCCGACCAAACCGCTACATTAGACTATTATCTCCGTGCCCTTCGCATTGCTAAAGCGATGAGAGATACGCCCATGATGAATATAAGCAGTATCAACGTTGCCACAGTCTACTCAATCGAAGCCAATTATACCAGGGCGGAAGAATATGTGCTGCCGGTCTTACCGATGATCGATTCCACGCGCGGCGATCCCCAGCAGGCGCCAAAAGCGATGGAAATATTGGGCGTTATATATTTCAAGGAGAACAAGTTCAAACTGGCGTGGCAATATTACCGCAATGCGCTGAGGCTGTACGCCAAGCAGAAGAATGACCAGGGGCTGGCGACCATTTATTCGCATCTGGTCGGCTTTTACAACGACAAGCCGGATTCCCTCCTCTATTTTGCCCTCAAGGCCAAGGCCATCTGGGACAGGATCAATCCCGGTTACTTCCTGGCGGCAGATAATATTAGTAATATCGCGGGTGCCTACTACACGATGGCGACAGACTCTCTGCACCCTGCCAAAGAGAATAGAACGGCGCTGTTGCAGAAGGCCGAACAATACCTTTCTATCGCGATTGAAAACGCCCGCACAACCCATCGTGCCGAAGTGTTGATCATCTTCTATAGGCAGCTGGCGCGGGTGCAGAATTTGCTGCACGAATACCAACAGGCCTATGATAATTCTGTCGCAGCATATGACCTCAATGACTCCCTCTATTCTCAGGACGAGAAAAACAAGGTGGCCTCACTGGATGAAAAATACCAGGTACAGTTGCGGGAAGATCAGCTGGCTGCCAATCGCCAAACGCTAGCCGTCCAGGCCCGGCAGAGATACTATCTCATAGCCGGTATCATCCTGCTGGCTGTGATAGGAGGAATGCTCTACTGGCAGAATCGTACGCGCAAAAGCGTCAACACTACTTTACTGACCCTGAACAGCCAGCTGGACGAGGCCAATGAGGTAAAAACCCGTTTCGTCGGTATCCTGAACCACGACCTGAGGGCGCCGGTCGCCAACCTGGTCAATATCCTGCACCTGCAGAAAGAAGGGGCGGGGATCATCGACGAAACGAGGGCTGCCGCGCATGCGGAACGGATCAAGGCCCAGGCGGAAAACCTGTTGGAGACTATGGAAGATCTCCTGTCCTGGAGCAAGGGGCAAATGAAGAATTTCCAGCCGCAATGGACCAGCGTTTCCGTCGGCGACCTCTTCACTGACATCCAAAGTCATTTCTCCGGCACGCCGCAGGTGACGCTACGCTTCTCGGCTCCTGAAGGAATGGTATTGAACACCGACGAATATTTCTTAAAGACGATTATGCGAAACCTGACCAGCAATGCCATCAAAAGCCTGGCGGGCCAGCCGGGGGGAACGATTGAATGGTCGGCCCGGGAAGAAGAAGGAAAACAGGTGCTGTCGATCACGGATAACGGACCAGGGATCACGGAAAGCCAGCTCAAACCGCTCTATGACGAATCCCTGCCTTCGAGCCTAAAGGCGGGCCTGGGACTACATCTGGTACGGGACTTGTCGAAAGCGATTGCTTGCGTGGTCGCCGTGTCTTCCATGCCGGGGAAAGGCACGGAATTCCGCCTTACTCTCTGAGACGTTGCCGAGGCGTCTCTGCACATACAGGCATCGATCCAGGAGGATATTTCACAGCCGATTGGGCTGCAACTTCTTCAGCAGCATTTCCTTCCTCGTACGGGAAACATCGACTGTATGGCCATCGCTCATGACCACGTACCCGCCTTCGCCCTTTACATATCTTACGATTTCGTTCAGATTGACAAGGAACGAATGGTGAACACGAACAAAAAAATCAAAATCGCCCAATTGCTCTTCAATATCCTTCAGCGATCTGCAAGCAGTAATGCGTGTCTTGCCCTTTGTATGGATGTGCGTGTAATTGTCATCGGCGTCGCACCGCAGGATCTGGTCGACAGGAATCAGCTCAAGACCCTGGGTGGTAGGAACGGCAAGTTTGACAAAACCGGATTGCCTGCTCTTTATCTGATCGATCAACATTAACACCTGTTCAGGCGCGGGAGCGGATTTTTGCGTAGCTGCCTTACGTATCGAAAGGATCAATTCCTTGGGGTCGACGGGTTTCAACAAATAGTCGAGGGCACTGAACCGGATAGCCTTGATGGCATATTGATCATAGCTGGTAGTGAAAACGATGGAAAAGTCGATATTTTTAATTTGCTCTAACACCTCGAAGCCGTTCATGACAGGCATTTCTATATCGAGAAAAAGAATATCCGGCCTTTGCTTTTCAATAGCCTCCAGACCTTTCTTTGCAGACCAGCATTTGTCTATCACCTCCACCTCAGGGCAATAATCGGCCAGCAATATGCCTAAGGTATCGAGACAGTGGAGCTCATCATCAATCAAAATGGCTTTCATATGACAACAGGTATTTTAATGATCACTTCGGTTCCTGCGGCGCTGCCGTCTGCGTGGACAAGGTCATTGATGGTGATCGCCGACTCATTCTCTTCCATTTTTCTCATCATGGCAATCCTGTCGGAGGTGATCTTCAACCCCATGGACTTATGTCTGGTCGCCGACTTGCTGGTCAGGATCGCAGACTGAGCTCTCCCGATACCGTCATCCCGGATGGTGAAAAAGAGATAGCCTTCCGATTCTTCCGCTTCAATCACCAAATGGCCCGGCTCTTCTTTGTGCATGAGGCCATGCCAGATAGCATTTTCTACATAAGGCTGAATGACGAGCGGGGGGACTTTTATCATGGTAATGTCAAGATCATTGGGATAAATGACGCTGTAGGTAAAATGGAAATTGAATCGTAAGGCTTCCATTTCAAGATACAGGCCCAGTGCATCCAATTCGCTTTCCAGGGTTATCAGGTGCGATTGAGAATTTTGCAAGATCATCCTCACCAGCCGGGAAAATTTCGTCAAATACTCGGAAGCCTGCTGACGATTATTCTGTAAGATGAACCGGTTGATGGAATTGAGCGAGTTAAAAATAAAGTGCGGGTTCATTTGAGCACGCAAGATCTTCATTTCAAGATCAGCCTTTTGGCTCTGGAACCCGGCTTCGGTTACCATGTTCTCAATTTTTTGCTTTTGGAGCTCCGTTTCCGCAATTTGACGCTTGCCCGCCTCATTTTTTCTTTTCAGGGCATAATACCGGATGATGAACAGACCGCATAACATGACGATCGAGATGCCGATAATGAGCAGAATTTTCTGAAGGGAAGCCTGTTTCAACTGATCTTCGGTTAGCCGCTTTTCCGCATCGAGGAGCTTGTATTTTTGGTCGTAGTTATAGGCCATATACCTGCCCTTTGTCTGATCACTCACCACAATATCCTTCATCTCCATGTACTTTTTGTAATAAATAAAAGCACTGTCCTTCAGGCCCATTTTGTCAAAGGCCGAATAAAAAACATAGTACGCGTCCCTTATAAATTGTCTTGACTTAGACTGGATTGACAGCGCAAGCCCTTCTTTCGCGTACGCAATCGCTGTCTTGTTATCGCCGGTCTCGAGATATGTTTTAGCCATGTCCAGCAGTGCCCGTTTGACCTCAGTCTGATCATTCAATCTTTGATTGATGACCAGACCCCTCTTTAAATTCGGCAGCGCATTTTGATACTTTTTTTGCAACAGGTAAGTTTCTCCCGTGCTGACCCAATAAATCCGGAGATCTTTTTCCGCTGCCCTGGTGGTATCGAACAGATGATAATAATACCAGGCGGAATCAAATTGGTTATTTAGCGCAAAAAGTTCTGCGAACTCCATTTTAGCGCGTGTGTCGATAATCAACATATCCCTATCCTCAATCGATCCTTTTGTATCGTTTAAAAAAGTTTGGCGGTAATCGATGAGGGCGGTTTGATAGTCCCCGATTCCACGATGTAATCTCCCCATACGAAAAGCAAAAACAGAGAAAGGGAACGAATAGCTGGGGGCACCTTTTGAAAGACGATTTATCTCCAGCAAATAATAAAAAGCTGAATCAAAATTACCCTTCATATAAAAGACATCGCTTTTGGCTTCCGTGGTGCCCTCCATATACAGCAAACGGTTGGTTGCTTTGGCTACTTCATAGCGTTGATTGACCAGATCCAGCATTTCATCGAATTTGCTTTGCCAGAATAGCGCATTCATGAAGTAAAAATCGATATAGTCCCAAGTCTTGCCTTTGTTTCCTGTTTTGGAGTACCACTGCAAGGACTCTCTGCACAATTTTTCCGTTGTCTTGAAATCGTTGTCATAAAATAAGGTAATGCCTGCGGCGTTTCTTATTGCCTCGGCAATACCATGGATGTAATCCAGTTTTTGCGCCTCGCTGAGAGCTTTTTGTTGATAATAATCCGCAGAATCTCTGGTTCCCTCGTTGATATATTGATCACTTATCGCATTCAGGCAATCCACCCGGCTGGTATCGTGCACGGTGGACAATTGTTTATTAAGGCTATCAATTTTCAGACTCTGGCCAAGGCCGCGGGTCAGAAAAAACAAGGCTGCTATGGAAAAAAATAATCTCATACCGGGATTTGGGCTTCTTATCTAAATTTAGCAAATGTTGCCCTTAAAAACTACCTAAACCGGGTAGATTGCCTGACAACCGGGTAACCGGCGGGAATACGAGGGTCATTCGCTACCCCGTCTCTCCCCCACCTGCTGTCTCCACATCGCATAGTACAACCCACGCCCCTCCAGCAACTCATCATGTGTCCCCACTTCCGCAATCATCCCTTTTTCCAGCACATAGATCCGGTCGGCGTGGAGTATTGTCGACAGTCGGTGGGCGATCAGTATGGTCATCTGCTCCCGCGTAGCCGATATATCCCTCATGGTCCGCGAAATATCTTCTTCTGTCAGTGAGTCAAGGGCGGATGTCGCCTCATCGAAGATCAACAGCCGCGGCTGCCGCAGCAAAGCCCGGGCAATGGACAACCGCTGCTTCTCCCCGCCTGACAGTTTCATGCCATTCTCACCCAGCAAAGTATCGATCCCATGCGACGCCCTCGCGATCAGCCCGCTGGCTGCGGCCTTATTCAAAGCATCCATGATCTCCTCCCCGGTGGCGGAAGGTTTGATGAACAACATATTATCCCTGATAGTCCCGGCATATAACTGCGTGTCCTGCGTCACGAACCCGATCTGCCGCCGCAAAGGGTTATACCGGATTTCCGTCGACGGCACATCATTGAACCATATCGCCCCGCTCACCGGGGTATATAGTCCCACGAGTAATTTAACGAGGGTAGATTTGCCGCTACCGGATGGACCCACAAAGGCTATCGTCTCACCACGCCGCACCCGGAAGGAAATCCCGTCGATGGCATTATACCCTGCCGTACGGTGCCTGAACACCACGTCCTCGAATCGCAGCCGCTCCAGATCACCGATGGGGACGGGCTTCTCCGGCCTGCGCTCAATCGGCTTGTCCATCAGCTTGTCAAAGGTTTTCAACGACGCATCCGCCTCCCGGTATAACAGGATCAGATTGCCCAGATCCTGTAAGGGAACGAAGATGATCGTGGAAATGAACTGCATCGCAATGAGCTCGCCCGTAGTCAGGACCTTCCGGAAGATCAACCACAATAAAATAAACAATATCGACTGCTTCAACAGATTCAGCAGATTTCCCTGTAGAAAAGACAAACTGCTGACCTTACGCGCTTTGTACATCTCCAGTTCGAAGATGCGCAGCGTCTGCTGGTTGAGCCGCCGGATCTCGGCAAAAGTAAGGCCGAGACTCTTTACCAGCTCGATGTTGCGAAGGCTTTCCGTAATGATACCGGCCTGTGCATCCGTCTGCCGGTTAATGCTGCGCTGCACGGTCTTGATGCGACGTGATAATAATCCTGTCGCACTACCCAGCACGACGACACCGACAAAGAAGACCGGCACCAGCAGCCCGTTCTTATGCAGGCTGTACCAAAGCAGGAACAACACCCCCACCAGCGAGGAAAAGAGGACGTTGATGAATCCGTTGATGAATCGCTCGGCATCGGTCTTCACTTTTTGGAGAATGGACAGCGTTGTGCCACTGCGGCTCTCCTCGAACTCCTGGAAGGTCAGGCGCAGGGTCTGTTTTAACCCATCGTTGAATACCTGCATGCCAAATCTGGCGACCGCCTTTCGGGTAGTATATTCCTGCAGTGACTTGAATCCCTTGGAGAATAAGGCGATCACTATGGCAATACCCAGCCAATATAGTACCCCGTTGATCAGCGCCTCCTGAGGTAAATGATTTTTGTTACCTGCATATTGATCGATGATTTTCCCGAAGATGACCGGGTCCACAAGACTCAGCAATTGCGCCGCCGACGCCAGTAATAAAGACAGCCCGATCAGCCCCCGGTGAGGCCGCAAATACTTCCAAAGAATTTTCATGATGGAAATTTACATCAAATCGCCGGTACCCGATCGAACCCGCAGGCTACCCTATCCGCATCCGCCAACTACCCATTCAGCCTGCGACTTACTCAATGTGACTATGACTCGCGTGTCTCGCTATGACCGCTCTCCCCCTGGCTTTCAAAGCCAGTGCCACCAAGTCGGTCTATAAGGACTTCTCGGTGCTCAGTTATGCGAACGATGGCATCGCCTACAAAGCGTATTACAACAACCATGGCTCGTTACTGCACACGATCCTGTCTTATAAAGAAGATAAGCTCAACGCATCCGTCAGGGACCGGATCAACAATGCCTATGACGAATACCTGATCTCCTGGGTCGACGAGATCCGCACACCCGATCTCGGCACCGTGTACCGCGTTCAACTCAAAGGCCTCAGAAAACTGCTGATCGTGGATGTGACTGACCAGGACATGCTACAGGTGGAAGAGTATAAGTTGTAAGACGCCCCCCGGTTTTCCCTCATTTTTCGTTAATTTCAGGCATGAACCGGAAAACACCCGCCAGCCTCATCGGAGCGCTGATGATCATCTTTTTGCTACCCTCACTGACCGTAAAAGCCCAAAAAACTGGCGAAGCGCTCGCTGATTCCCTAAAAAATGCGCTGCCCACTATAAGGGCCGATTCCTCCCGTCTCGATGTCTACCTTCGCATCTGCCGCGCCTACCGGTACACCACACCCGACTCGCTAATGCATTACGCGCAGGTAGCCATGCCTCTCGGCAAAAAGGTCGGCACCCCCCAACAGATCTATCGTCTCTATGCGAACATCGGCGCCGCGGAAATGATGAAGGGTAATTACCAAAGCGCAAAGGTCTGCTACGACACCGCCTATGACGTCGCGAAAAAGTCCGGGGACAAAAAGATGATCATGGGTTCCCTGAACGGCATAGCCAACTTTTACAGCAATACCAGCAATTTCGGCACGGCCCTGGATTATCAGCTTCAGTCCGCAAGGATAGCGGAAGAGATCCACGACACGAGCTTCCTGTCCGCCTCCTACGCCAACGCGGGCTCCCTGTTCGGTTCCGAATTCAATTTTGCCAAGTCGGCGGAATACGCTCGTAAAGGCATCGACCTGGCTCGCACCCTTCCGAATGGCCCCGATCGCACGCAGGCCCTCGGCAAATGTTATGAATCCCTGGGCGTAAGCGTTGCCCATCAGGGGGATATGGCCGACGCCAAGCTCTATTATGACTCCGCGCTGGCCGTTTACCAACAGGCCCGTATGCCCATGGGCATGGCCAATATGTACTACCAGATCGCCACTACCCAGGGGGCGGACCATATCGCAGTACTCAAATACGCCTTGAAAGCGCAAGCTATTTTCGACTCCGTTGCCCCGAAGAATCTTTATTCGATGTTCAACCTGGGCAACATCGGCATCGCTTACGAAGACCTCGTCCGCTTCCCACCCGTCCCGAAGCCGGAATTGCCCGGGGTAAATCTCAACGTCAGCAACGAGCAGTTGCTCAGGACCGCCGAATCTTATCTGACCAGGTCCATCGCCCTGGCTAAGAACAATAAGACCGCCGACATGCAGGCTGAGATGCAAGACAGCCTCTCCGATGTCCAGGCCATGCTCGGTGAGTACAAAGAAGCCTTCCTAAATCTCAAGGGACGTAATCTGTTGCATGACTCGGTTTTTTCGCAGGAGAACAAGAATAAGATGGCCGGTATAGACGAGAAATACCAGGTGGAGCTCCGCGATACCCAGATCACAGCAAAAAATGAGACCCTGGCCGCCCAGGCGCGGCAGCGGTGGCTGTTGATCGCCGGCATCGTCCTGCTGGCCGTGATCGGGTTATTACTCTACCGGCAGAACCGCATCCGTAAAAAGACGAATACCACGCTGCTGGTGCTGAACAACGAGCTGGACGAGGCCAATGAGATCAAGCTGAAGTTCATGGGCATCCTTAATCATGATCTGCGGGCGCCCGTCGCCAACCTCATCAATTTCCTCCATCTGCAAAAGGAGGCGCCTGACCTGATCGAGCCGGGGGCGGCGGAGGTCTATGCCGCAAAAATGCGGACCCAGGCGGAAAATTTGTTGCTGACGATGGAGGACCTGTTGGCCTGGAGCAAAGGGCAGATGAAAAATTTTACGCCCAACCGACAGGAGATCCCGGTGAACCTGTTATTCCAGGATATCCGGAACCATTTCTCGACAGCGACCGCACCTGCGGGAACCGACGGAGCCGCCGCCGTCCCCGGAACCGCCGCAAACGCCGGCACCCCCAATATCGAATTCCGGTTCGAAGCGCCGGAATCGCTCCTTCTCCATACCGATGAACATTATATGAAGACGATCATGCGCAATCTAACGGGCAATGCCATCAAGGCTTTGGTGGCCACACCTCACGCGGTGATCGTTTGGAAGGCCTGGGAAAAAGACGGCAAACAATATCTTTCACTGACGGACAATGGCCCAGGCGCCACGGACCAACAGCTGCAGGCACTGTACGATGGATCGCTGCCTGTCGGGATCAAGAGCGGCCTCGGCCTCCATCTCGTCCGCGATCTGGCCCGCGCGATATCCTGCGCGGTGACGGTACAATCGGCCCCGGGAAAGGGGACGGAGTTTCAGCTGAGTTTGTGAGCAGCCTATACTATCGCTGATCTTCCACTAGCTGTGTGGTTCGAATCCTGTCTTCCCGACTTGAGAGGACAAAGCAGGAATATTCCCGCTTTGTCCTTTTTCATTTTCGCTGAAAGCCTTGTCCAGCGTGTATATTATCTGAGCGGCTTCATTGATTCTTGTGGTTCGAAGTCGCTCTCCGTCAAAAGTCAATTTTTCCGGGTACATCGAACTAATTACCTCCCTTCTTTTTTCTGTATCTCCGGTTCCATAGATGCTATCCAGCCGGAACAAGTTCTTCAAACCCATATTTAACAAGTCGCTAAAGTCTACATGATCGTTGTTGCATCCCGCTAATTTGGCTTCCAACTTTTCCAGTTTACCATTATAATCGGACTTCATTTCCCTAAAATCTGCCGGGTCAATCTGCTTAGAAGCTACCAGATCCCGCGCGTTCGATAAACGGCTTTCCAGTTCCCTGATCTGCTCCAATATTTGCACACGGTCGTCCTTTACATGGCTGGTCTGGTCGTACCATGCCTCGGTTAGAGTTATTTTATATAAGTCCTCCACCTCCGGGCGTGGGATGAATTTCTTCAATTCATATACAAATTCTTTGTTCACAGTATCCGCATTAAAGCGGCAGGTACAGCCCGTAGTACAGTGATAATAGGTATAATATTTAGTATGGCCTTTGGAAGTACTGCCGGTTAATAGCTTGCCACATTTCGGGCAGATCAGGAATCCCCGTAACGGCAGATTCTCATTAGTGAGGATTTTAGCTTTGTAAGTTGATCGTTTCCGGCCGTCTAATACATCCTGTACCTGGTAGTATAAGACTTCGGATATAATTGGCTCATGTACCCCTTTCACGAATTGGCGTTCTTCCTCTTTGTACTTGGGAATGAATATTTTTCCGCAATACACCGGGTTACGGATGGCAAACCAAAAAAGGCTTTTGGTGGCAGTAAATCCCTTTTCTTTTGCCATTTTATAGACCTGCTCGGTATTATATACCCCCTCCGCTATCTGCTCGAATGCCCACCTTAAGATTCCTGCCTGTGGTTCCTGGGGAGCAATGTATTTTTTGCCGGCTTCGTCTGTTTTGTTGGTATAACCGATGGGAGCCAGTCCCATATACCGGCCTTCTTTCCTGGCCCGCCGCATCCCGTGGATCACATTCAAGGCCCGCCGGTCGTTCTCAACTTCAGGAGCAGCTAAGTAAAACGCCAGCATCATTTTGTTTTCTGGGATGGAAAGATCAAGGGGCTGCTCGATGGCTTGCGGTTCCACCCCCAATTTTCGAAGGGTGTTAATCATTTGGTAGGCATCCCCGGCGTTGCGGCTGAAACGATCCCATTTAAGGAAAAGAACATGATCCGTTTTTCCTTTGTGTCGGCGCAGCTCTATTAAATACTTTTTCCATTCCGGCCGGTTGAAGCTCTTGGCAGAATGGTCCTCATAGATCACATGGCGGATTGAAATACCGTTAATATCGCAATACCGGCGCAGCAGTTCTTCCTGGCTGCGTTGGGAGTACCCTTTCTCGGCCTGTTCATCCGTGGATACCCTCACATACAAGTCAGCTATTTTCATAATCCAGCATTTTAGGCTTTCAAAAATTAGTTATACTTCAATTTACTAAAATCGGGGTAAAAAACAGCCTGAAATACGAATGTTTCAGGCTGTTTTGTTCGGGAAATGCTCCACCT
>JAMFSL010000252.1 GCA_026225275.1 Puia dinghuensis | reverse complement strand
GGCTTGTATGGGTTGTCTTCCTATATGGCAGAGCGGAGGTTTAAGGAAATTGGAATTCGCAAAGTGTTGGGCGCGAGCGTACTGCAGATTGTTGTGATGATGTCCGCTGAGTTTGTAAGATTGGTTTTGATTGCTTTTGTCGTTGCGGTTCCGGTGGCATATTATGGAATGAACAAGTGGCTTCAAGGATTTGCTTACAAGGTTTCAATAGGATGGTTTGTATTTGCAATGGCAGGATTAATAGCCTTGGCCATTGCTTTGGCCACCATCAGTTTTGAATCTATCAAATCAGCCGTGGGTAACCCCATTGATAGTTTGCGGAGTGAATGATTTTTTTATTTGTTGGTGACCAGCGTGCGTAAATAGTCGTCCAGATTGTTGAATCCGGCCGCAGTGCCTTCTTTGAAGCCGTTCGTGGCCATCATTTCAAGGGTGGAAAGATCATCGAATACTTTTTCAACGTGAACCGTGGTTTTCTCTGCCCCCGCCTTAAAAATATTTTTCACCAGGGAAAAGGCACTACTGATGGAATTCCCGTTCTCATCGGAAAACGAATTCCTTGTAGAGAAGCTGGACTTGGGTTGTATTTCGATATATTGAACCAAACTGTAGCGGGCGACATTCTCGGGGGAGACCATGGCATAGAGCCAACGGCCACCTTCCCGGAAATCCATCTCCTTCGTTTGTACCCGCCACGGTTGGGGGGCCATCCATTGCTCCAGTATTTCCGCTTTTGTAAAGGCATCCCAGACGAGATCGAGGTCGGCCGCAAATTCGCGGGTAATGTGAATAGTTTTCGTCGCTTTGTCTACGGTGAAATCAAACAGCAAGTTCATTTTTTCTTATTTTTTATGGTAAACAATACTTGATCGAGTTGCTGGAACCTTTCTTCCATCATCTTCCGGAACTGGTCGAGCCAGATATCGATTTCTTTCATTTTATCGATTTTTAGTTCATAAAAGATCTCCCTGCCGTCTTGCTTTTGGGCCAGGAGGTCGCATTCGGACAGGATGCGCAAATGTTTGGATATGGACTGGCGGGTGATGTCGAAGTGCTCCGCAATGGCGTTGGGGGTCATTGCGTGCACGGCGATCAGGACGAGGATCGCTCGTCGGGTGGGGTCTGCAATAGCTTGAAAAATGTCGCGTCTCATGGATTATAAATATGAAGCCGATCGGCTTCACAAAGATACGTGCAACTGATCGGCTTCGCAAAATTTATTTTTAGCAAAGCGGTAACGCTATAACTCGTTTTGAGCCGCCGCCTCGCATAAATTCGTACGAGTTTTTGTCCGCCCGCATTCACCGGATGTATCGAAACCGCACAGCGCAGTGTGGGTTAACCGCCGAAATTAATGTCCGCCAATATATTAGCTAGTTGGCACCTGCTTTGATCGCATTCCCGGGGCTGGCGAATGCACCAAAGGCATCCCACTCCAAATGTAGCCCCCACCTAAAAACTACGAACATGCTGAGAAACTACTGGCTCATCGCGATCCGCAAGCTGTGGAAGCACAGGGCCCATGCGCTGATCAATATCCTGGGCCTCACGGTCGGCCTCGCCTCCTGTCTGATCATCTTCCTGATCACCCATTTCGAGCTCGGCTTCGACCGCTTCCATCCGGACGGTGACCGCATCTACCGCGTCGTCTCCGAGATCACCCTAAATGGTCGTCAGATCCAGGGCTCCGCCTTACCCGGTCCGGTAGCGCGGACGCTGCCCGGGGAGGTGACCGGCTGCGATGCCGTTGCCGGGTTTTTCAATCTGAGTTCCAGTGTCATCATCCCCGGTAAAGCCGCCGGTGAGCCAAAAAAGGAGTTCGACCCGCCTCAGGGCGCACCATCCCCGATCATCATCGCCGATGCACAATATTTCCAAATATTCCGCTACAAATGGCTGGCAGGCAATCCAGCGACCAGTCTCAACGACCCCTTCCGGGTGGTGCTTTCCGCGGCAGAGGTGAAACACTACTTCGGCGACATCACCCCGCAGGACGCCATGGGCAGGCTGGTGATCTACAGTGATTCGCTCCAGACCTATGTCTCCGGAGTGGTGCAGGACTGGGACCATAACACCGATTTCGCCTTCCGGGACTTTATTTCCTATAGCACCGCACAGCGCAGCTTTATCGGGAAGAATTTCCGGCTCGACGATTGGCACGTCATCAACGGCGCCTCCCAGGCCTTTGTCCTGCTGAAAAAGGGCTCGACAGCCGCGCAGGTCCAACGGCAATTCGCCGCCTTTGTCAACAAATACGATTTCCGGGGACCGGGTTACACCGCTATGCTCGGGTTGCAACCGCTGGCCGATATCCATTTCAGTACGGTCTATCATGACATGTATTCGCGTCAGGTGCATCTCCCGACATTATACGGCCTCATGGGTCTTGCGGTATTTATCCTCTTGCTCGCCGTGATCAATTTTGTCAATCTGTCAACGGCCCAATCGATGCAACGGACAAAAGAGGTCGGCATCCGGAAAGTCCTGGGCAGCCGGCGCAAAGACATTGTGTGGCAATTTCTCGGCGAGGTCTTCCTGCTGACCCTGCTGGCCGTGATCCTCTCTCTGCTGATCACCCCGCCCGTCATAACGCTGCTACACCAATACATGCCGGCCGGCCTCAAGTTTGAATTTACTATCCCCACGCTGCTCTTTTTGCTCGGCATGACGGTCGCCACCTCCCTGCTGGCAGGCTGGTATCCCGCAAAGGTGATCTCCGCGCTGCTGCCCGTGCTCAGCCTCAAAGGCCAGGCGACGCGTAACCTCGTGCCAAACCGCTTTCTGCACCGGGGCCTCATCGTCTTCCAGTTCACCATTTCCCTGGCTTTCATTATCTGCACCGTCATCGTTACCCGGCAGCTGCACTATATCCTCAACGCGGACCTCGGTTTTGACAAGGATGCCATCATCACTTTCCGCGCTATGGGACCCATGATGGGCCCCCCGAAAGACCGGGAAGTACTGGCGCAACAGCTTCGGGCACTCCCCGGCGTGGCCATGGTCGGCCGCAACGGGCAGACCCCGCAGAGCGGTATGACAAGGTCGGGGACGTTCGTTTATCATGGACCAAAGGATGATTCGGTGGATGGAATCTGGCAGGACGCCGACACCAACTACCTTCGGCTGTTTGGGATCAAGCTGGCAGCAGGACGCAATTACTTCGCCAATGACTCGGTGGCTGAATATTTGATCAACGAGACTATGGCCCGACAGTTCGGTTTCCGGCGGCCGGAGGATGCGATTGGTCAGCGCGCGAACGAGGGCATCATCGTCGGCGTGGTCAAGGATTTTCACTCCGCTTCTCTGCAGAGGGCCATGCCGCCGCTGTCTATGAGCTATAACAAAAACGGGAATCTGATAAGCATCAGGCTCGCGCCCACGGCACGACAACCGGAAGCCATCGCGACCGTCATCTCGCAGGTGGAAAGACTCTGGCGTGCTACCTATCCGAACGAAAAAGTCACCTACACCTTCCTTGATGACGACATCGCCAAACTCTATAAGCAGGAACAACAGGTCTCGGGTCTGATGCGGCTGGCCATGATCATCGCCATCTCCATCTCCTGTATGGGTCTGCTGGGTCTGGCCACTTTTACGGCTGAGCAGCGGCAAAAAGAGATCAGTATCAGGAAGGTGCTTGGCGCCAGTATGGCGGGCCTTTTCAGGATGCTGACCCTCGACTTCCTCTGGCCCGTCGCGCTGGCCTTTGTCATCGCCACACCGGTCGCCTGGTATTTTATGTATGGCTGGTTGAAGGGCTTCGCTTACAAGACGACGGTCCCGTGGTGGATCTTCGGTCTGTGTGGACTGTCGGCAGTCGTCATTGCCTTATTGACCGTTGGTTTCCAGGCGCTGCGCACGGCGAGGGTCAATCCGGCGGAGGCTTTGCGGACGGATTAAATTTTGCGAAAACATGTATCAAATAAAAAAGCACTCACAACGGTAACTACGAGGTTGTTTAAAAAACAATCAGAGGCAACACCGGTTAAATACAGGAGGCAGCAGCCGAATTGATTGTCGCGTGGCTTACGAAATCATTTTGTATCCTTTGCCATGCACATTTACAATCTTAACAGACGGATCAGCGCTTAATCTCTTCCGGAGTTTGGATATCAAAACGTCCACATTGCGGGTGATCACAAAAACGCCGTCATCCTCCCAGATTTCTTTCATCAGCAGGTCCCTTCCAACTACCTGGTTCTGGTTTGATGCAAGTATGCTCAGTGCTTTCGCTTCTTTAACGGAAAGCTCAATGGTTTCGCCGTTAAGGCTAAGAATTCCTTTTGATTCGAAGAATACAAAATTCCCCAACTTTTTGTAATCAGCAATGACCGGAACGGGTTCAGCTTTGCTTGATAGAGATTCATCAACCTTTTCCTCTATAAGTTCCTGGGGTTCTGAAATTTTATTCCGTCTGCGAGCGAAATAAAGCCCTCCAAAAGCTACCGGGATAAGTGCAAGCAAAAGCCAGCCGTAGTTAAATGATTTTTTTGCGAGGAATGAAATTTCAATTACATAACAGCCTTTTTTCTGTTCGCGTCCACGGCAGGGTTTCAAATCGCCACTGGCTGTGTTTACTTCATAAGCAAAAATGGTTTGGTTTTGATAGCACTCATTTACACTCACCGTATAATCTCTCGGCCTGTCCGTTTTTGCCAGTTGCTGATGCACCAGATTCATTAACGTATCGGGCGAAAACTCAAAACTATTCTCAAAGGAAATCCGGAAGGTGTTTTCATTGACTGTTTCAATCGGCAATACCCGGGACGTCGAATCTTTGGAATGAAGCAAAACCAGGTGTCCGATATTACGAAGCACAATCTCCAGGTGCTTATCAGGATGCTCCTTGATCGCATTTACGAATGCCATGGTAAACACTGTCAGGCCTACTGAGAGGATGGCAAATAAGAAGTAGTAGAAACGCTTCATACTGATAATCTTGAACTTACAAGACGAATGTAAACATATTTTAAACAGCATTTACACTGTTTTACAACCTTTTTACACCATTTCTGATTGCGCCGTCAGGATATCGGATAAGTTTGTCAATATGTGAAAAATCAATATTGTACTACTTCTTTAATTAACCTACAAAAATTATGAAAAAAGTTATTTATGTACTGATCTTATCGCTGGTTGTGATAAGCAGTCTAGTATTTGCTAATCTCGAAATTAAAAATAAGGCTTCTAAAGAGTCATCTCCAAAACTGCTTACTGATGCTGAAAGGAGGGCAGCAATGAAACAATGGGAGGCTACCCCAGAAGGGGTAAAGTTCAAAAACTGGGAAGCGTCTCCCGAAGGAAAAAAAGTGTATGCCGGTGCGGCCAAAATAGGGAAGTACCTTAGGGATTATACCAATATGGAGGCAGTTATAACCTCTCTTTCTCTTCCGCCAGGCTCATTATTAGGTTTCGGAGTGATGGTCAGAATTAATGATGACGATTATATTCTTAGGTTTGACAATGAACTTCAGCAGCTACATAGTCTGAAGGTTAACGACAAAATAATTATAAAAAGTCATATTGTATCGTGCGCGCCCAAGTATGCATATCCAATAGTATCGGGCGAATATGTAGAACGAGATAGTAAAATAATTTATAAGCATGCCCCTCGCAAAGGTGGTTGCTAAGGATTAAATAAATTAGCCTGCCGTCGTTAACAAAATTCTCGTTGCATTATAGTTCAAAGAAAAAGGCACTCATAACATTTCTGTCATAAGTGCCTTTTTTGTCGCTCCCCCTGCTGGACTTGAACCAGCGACCCTCTGATTAACAGTCAGATGCTCTAACCAACTGAGCTAAGGAGGAATAAGCCCCAAAAGGGGTTGCAAAAATAGGGAAAATCCGCCTTCAAAAGCAGGGAAAATGGAAAAATATCCGGCTTTTTTGGCCTGCCTGCCAGGGGTTTAGCCTAAAACCACTTAAACCTCCCCTCCTCCACCCCCACATAGATCCCATCTTCCCGCTTCTCCACCGCATAAGTCTTCAACGCATACCCATCCCCATTCTTATCGCGTCCATTCTTCAGATTGAACTTCAGCTGATGCACAGGGCATACGACATGGCATGCGCCATCGACATAACCATCCATCATCGGCGCACCGGCATGCGGACAGGTGGCGGCAAAGCCATACCATTCTTCCTGAAATCGTCCCAGGCAGATCTTCTTGCCTTCGACCTCGACCTCCGCGACATTGCCCGCTGTAAAATGAATGGAAGCGGAGCTATCGGCTACTTTATGCCATTTGATCTTCTTCACGCGATCAGTAATTTTGTTCGGATCTATAGGGATACCGGATCTTATAGAGCTCTTTCACCTTGTCCAGGATGGTATGCCGAAGCCCATCGATATTCCTGCGTTCTGTAGCGGAGACGAAGACGCAATGCCCGTTCGTCTCGCGCCCCCAGCGTTCGCGCAGCTCTCCCATGAGTTCCTGTTTCACGTTTTCTTCCAGCCAGGGATCGAAGGTCGCGCTCTCATATTTGTCGATCTTATTAAAGACGACCAGTATAGGCTTTTCGAAGGCTTTCAGCTCCTGAAGGGTCTTATTGACCACCCCCAGCTGCTCTTCGTAGCCGGGATGGGAGACGTCGACTACATGCAGCAGGATATCCGCTTCCCGGACCTCATCCAGGGTGCTCTTAAATATATCTACCTTGTGGTGGTTTATGTTTGTTATTAATAGTTTCGTTTAGGTAAATATTTT
>JAMFSL010000251.1 GCA_026225275.1 Puia dinghuensis | reverse complement strand
CCGACCGCTTTTACGCGTGGGGACAGGGAAGTGGAAGTGCGCGGTGAGGTTTATTTTGAGGTGGCCAAGGACGATCATCATCCATTTAAAGTGCATGCAGGGTTGGCGGACAGGGAAGCAGGGATGGCGGGTAAGGAGGGAATGAGCGTTGACGTGCTGGGGACCAGCTTTAACATCAACGCGTACCAGGATGATGCGGACAAACCAATACAGACTACGTTGCTGGAAGGAGCGGTCAGGGTGTCGATGGGTGCAAAGGCGCAGGTCGTCCACCCGGGACAGCAGGCAGGGATCGCTTATGGCGACCGGGATATCAGTATAAAGAATGATGTGGATCTGGAGAGTGTGATGGCTTGGAAGAATGGAAAGCTGGTATTCAACAAGGGTGATATCCGGGAATTGATGCTGGAGATCAGCCGATGGTATGATGTGGATGTCCAATACCGGGGGAAGGTGCCTTCCGGCGGATTTTACGGCCTGATCGACCGGAATGTGCCGCTGACCAGCATATTGCACGTACTGGATGCCTATGGAATTAAGACGACGTCGGTGAATAAAACAATCATCGTAGAATAAATCAAAACAAACATATGAATATCTATCTCCGCAGTCCCTGACCGTGATCGGGGTATAACCTATAAAAAACCGGAAATGTTGGTAGCATTCCCGGCGTATTTGGGTTTACCCTGTAAAATCCGCGTTCGGCTAGAAACGAGTTTATACCAAAACCCAAACTGCTCAAAAGTATGAAATTATCTGCTTGGAACAAAGGCGGCACGGAGTCCTTCCCGCAAACGAGGCTTTATGCCGGGTTCCTACGTAAAGGATGGTTAGTCATGAGAATAACGACGCTGTTGATCCTGGTAACGGCACTGCATGTATCGGCCCGTACAAACGCGCAGAAGGTTACACTGTCCTCCGACAACATTACGATCGCCCGGCTTTTCCAGCGATTGAACAAACAAACCGGCTATTCTTTTCTGCTGAAAGATGCCATCATCAGCGCGGATCAAAAGGTAAGCGTCCATGTAAAAGATGCCAGCCTGGAAGAGGTATTGAATGATGTCCTGCAACCGCTGTCGCTGAGCTTCGAGATCGACAACAAGATCGTATTCATTATACCCGAGAAAAAGTCCGGGATCCTGATCACAGTACCCCTGCCACTGCCCGCCGGCATCGACGTTCGGGGGCGGATCATCGATAGTGCCGGACTTCCGCTGAACGGGGCGTCTATCGTGGTCAAGGGTATGCAAAAAGGCGTCCAGTCCAATCCGAAGGGGGAATTCGAGCTGAAGGGAATTGCCGACGGCACCCAACTGGTCATCTCCTATGCAGGGTATACCTCCGTGGAAGTGACTATCACCGGCACCACCAAATTTCCATTGATCATCCTTCTCCGGCCATCGCATAATGAGCTGGACGAGACGATAGTGCAGGCCTACGGCACGACAACGAAAAGACTGTCGACGGGAAGCATCAGCACGGTCAAATCGGAAGAGCTGGAAAAACAACCGGTCAGCAATGTCATGGCGGCACTGGAAGGCATGGTGCCCGGGTTACAGATCACCCAGCAGACGGGTGTGCCCGGCGGCAATTTCAGCATTCAGCTTCGCGGTCAGAACAGTATCTCACAAAGCTCCAATCCCTTGTATGTCGTCGACGGGATTCCTTATCCCAGCACCACGCAGACCGAGGTGCTTTATAACAGCGCGTTGGGTTATAACGGGGCCAGTCCGCTGGACGGAATCAATCTGGCCGATGTAGAAAGCATCACGGTGCTGAAGGATGCCGTGGCAACATCTATCTATGGAGCAAGAGGCGCCAACGGGGTGATCCTGATCACGATGAAGAAAGGTAAGAGAGGTGTCACCCAATTGAATGTAAATGCCTACAGCGGCTGGGGGAAGGATACCCGCAGGATGAGTCTGATGAACACTCCGCAGTACCTGGCTATGCGCCATGAGGCGTTTGCGAACGGGGGAACTCCGCCGAACGCATCGACGGCCCCTGACCTGCTGGTGTGGGACACCACGAAATATACGGACTGGCAGAAAGCGATGGTTGGCGGGACGGCGCATTATGACGATATACAGGGTTCAATATCCGGCGGAACGGGCAATACCGGATTTTTGATCGGCGGCGGGTATCACGAAGAAGGAACCGTATTCCCGGGAAATGCTACAGACCGGAAAGGGGCCGTGCATTTCAACCTGAACCATAATTCCACCGATGGCCGGTTCAGGGCGCTGCTGACGGGATCCTTTA
The DNA here is from genome assembly GCA_026225275.1 of Puia dinghuensis. Lineage (GTDB taxonomy): Bacteria > Bacteroidota > Bacteroidia > Chitinophagales > Chitinophagaceae > Puia > Puia dinghuensis_B. The sequence goes on along the minus strand of JAMFSL010000251.1, from coordinate 6,767 downwards.
CACATGATGGCATCAACCTTCCTCCGGCGGACCTTACCTCGCAGGCCACTCTGCCACCGGACCAACCGGGTCTGTTTAATAAGGATGGAAGCCTGAACTGGCCTCCCGGAGCGTTCAACCCGCTGACCTATTTAAAGCAGCCCTATCAGTCGGCGACGGATAACCTGGTGACCAATGCCAGTCTGGGATATACTATCCTTTCAGGATTACAACTCAAGGTTGACATGGGTTATACCGATCTGAGAAGTTCGGAAGTGCAGGTCACTCCCCTGGCCAGCCTGAATCCTGCCGCTCAATCTGTCAATGTATCCTCTTCCGAATTTGGCAACAATGAATACAAAGTCTGGAATATAGAGCCTCAAATTAATTACAGCCAGCGTTGGGGCGGGAATACTCTGTCCGTGCTGGTGGGTTCGACCATACAGTCTTCCTTCAGTAAGGGGATGGTCTATTACGCCACGGGTTTTCTCAGCGATGCGTTGCTGACCGATATGGAGGCTGCCCAGTCGCTGAGCATCGAGAATAATACCAACGCCAACACCAAGGACAATTCGCTGTTCGGACGTATCACTTATAACCGGGACGAAAAGTACCTGGCGGAAGTGACGGCAAGAAGGGATGGGTCGAGCAGGTTTGGTCCGGGAAAGCAATGGGGTGATTTTGGGGCTGCAGGGCTCGGCTGGGTATTTACAAAGGAATCGTTCCTGGAAAAGCCGCTGCACTTTATAAATTTCGGGAAACTGCGGGCCAGCTATGGAACCGTGGGGAATGCTCCGGGTTCCGACTACGCCTATCTCAGCCTTTGGAATACAACCACCTTCGCATACGATACGACAGTCGATCTTTATCCCACCAACCTTTTCAACCCCAATTATGCCTGGGAAGTCACGCATAAGCTGGAGTTGGGGGCCGATCTCGAGTTCCTGGGCGGCCGTATCAAAGTGACCCCTGACTATTACCGGAACCGTTCGTCGAATCAATTGGTCAGCTATACCCTGCCCACCATTACCGGGTTCAGCGGTATCATTGGCAACCTGCCTGCCACTGTGCTGAATTACGGCTGGGAACTGAGCCTGCAAAGTGTCAATATCAAGGGGCGGCAGTTCCGCTGGAGCACCAATCTCACGTTCTCGGCACCCAGGAATAAACTGGCTGCCTTTCCCGGACTGGCATCTTCTCCCTATGCCAATCAGTATAAGATCGGAAATCCCATTTATGATACCTACCAATTTCATTATGTGAATGTGAATCCGCAAACAGGCGTGTATCAATTCGAGACCAAAGCCGGACCGTCGAACTTTCCGACCTATTATACGGATTTTTATAGCACCTATGATCCCAAACCCCGGTATTGGGGCGGTCTCGAAAATGACTTTTCCTACAAGGGCTTCACGCTAAGCGTTCTGTTCACCTATGCGAAGCAGAAGGGGCTGAATCTGGATCCACCGGTGATACCCGGCGAATTGGGCAATCTTCCCAGTCGTTACGTCAACGCCTGGAAGCAGCCGGGAGATATCAGCAATATCCAGCAGATCAGCTACCCGGGCTATAATGTGATATCGCCCTATTTCAGCCTGGAATCGAGTGATTACTTCGTCAAGGATGCCTCTTTCGCCAGGCTGAAAAATCTGGCGTTGTCCTACCAGCTGCCGGCGCGAACGCTGGCCAAGGCGCATATCACCAGCAGCAGGATCTATCTGCAGTGTCAAAATCTGCTGACGATCACCAAATTCCCCGGCCTCGATCCGGAAACGCAAAGTTCCACTGTATTACCACCGCTGCGGGTCATCACTGCAGGTATCCAACTCACCTTATAAACAGACAATATGCGACACATATATATAGCCACGATCTTTATTGCACTCACAGGAATCTGTTCCTGTAAGAAACTGGTGACCGTGGCGCCGCCCACCACGGAAATCGAAAGCGCTACGGTATTCTCCAGCGATGCTTCTGCATCTGCCGCGGTCAGTGGTATTTATAGCAGGATGATGAGCGGCAATGGGTTTGCCTCCGGAGGCTCGGGCAGTATGACTTTCTACGGTGCACTGTCTGCGGACGAGCTTGTCAACTATCCGCCATCATCGGTCAGCGCTTCGTATTATTTTTACGGCAATAATATCCCTGCCACTGCTGCCGGACCTACCGGAGCTCCCTGGACGGAGATTTACCAATATATCTATACCGCCAATGCGGCCATCGAAGGTCTGGCGGACAGCAGCTCGGGCGTCAGTTCGGCGGTAAGCAGAGCGTTGACCGGCGAATGCAAATTTATCCGGGCCTTTTATTATTTCTACCTGACCAATTTGTTCGGGGATGTGCCGCTGATCACCACCACTGACTATACCCAAAACGAGTCTGCCGCACGCACTGTCCAGGCGACGGTATATACACAAATCATCGCGGACCTGGTGGCTGCGGAGAGCCTGCTGAATCCGGATTATTCCGCTGTGCAGGGCGGGGAAAGGGTAAGACCCATCAAATGGGCCGCGGCGGCCCTGCTGGCGCGTACTTATCTGTACACCGGCGACTGGGTGGATGCCGAAACCCAGGCTACGTTGGTGATTAACAGTGGTCAGTATGCCCTGTTGAACGATCTCACCACCGTCTTCCTGAAGAACAGCGAAGAGACGATCTGGTCCCTGCGACCGGTGCTACCGGATGAGAATACGCCCGACGCGCTGACTTTTTTGCTGACCGCAGCGCCTTCCACCGCGGTCAACAATGTCACCCTGCTGGGCAAGCTGCTGGCGGCCTTTGAGCCGGGGGATAAACGGCGAAGCACCTGGGTAGATTCCCTCACCGTAAGCAATGTTACCTACTATTTCGCCTACAAGTACAGGGCTGGGATCGCTGTCAATCAGCCGGTGACGGAATACAGTATGGTCCTTCGGTTCGCGGAGCAATACCTGATCCGTGCCGAGGCAAGGGCTGAGCAGAATAATCTATCGGGGGCCGCTCTGGACCTCAATGCAATACGCAGCCGTGCGGGGCTTGGCGCCACTACCGCTGCTACCCAGGCGGATCTGCTGACCGCCATCCTGCATGAACGTCAGGCGGAGTTGTTCACCGAATGGGGCCATCGCTGGCTGGACATCAAAAGAACCAATAGTGTGGACAGCGTCATGACCGTCGCCTGCCCGCTGAAAGGCGCTACATGGATTCCTACTGCACAATTATGGCCTATTCCGCTGACCGAGATCGAGGCAGATAGTAAGCTCACACAAAATCCCGGTTACAATTAAATAAATTATGAACAAATTACTGAAGCTTACCGCGGGAGTGCTCCTATGCATTCCTGCGGTAGTCATTGCCCAGCAAACGCGTTATGTGCTGGAAGGCACCGTTAGTCATCTTTCCGCTCCGGCGACCATGTATTTAAGGCATTACAAGGACAAAGTCGCTACTGTGGATTCTGCCGTCTTAACCGACGGGCACTATCGTCTTGAAGGTAAATACGAGCCTGATGAAAGGACCTTTATCGGGCTTAGCTTATCCGGAAAAGGATGGCATACCGTGCGGCGGGGTTGGGAAATGTACCTGGAGCCGAAGAGGATGGAGGTGAACAGTACGGATTCGTTTTTAACTTTCCGGTACGCGAATTCGGCTGTCAATACCGCCTTTCAGCAGGTGGGGGACAGTCTTACGGCGTTGTTTCATCGCTATGGGCGAGGGGATACTTATGACAAGGAGCAGCAGAAAGTATTGATTGGTTTTTTGTCGAAATTTCCCGCTTCGCCTGTTTCGCTGACTATTGTTAAAGAATACGGCACTTACTACCAGGATGATGCAGTTACCGAACCTTTATTCAATGTGCTGGCGCCTTCTCTGAAGGAGAGTCCGGCCGGGCGGGAGTATGCCAGGAAGATTGCCGATGCGGTAAAGGTTTCGGTTGGTAAGGTATTACCCAATTTTACTTTGCCCGACACGTCGGGAGTACCTGTGTCTCTGCTTGATTTCAGGGGTAAATTTGTGCTGGTCGATTTCTGGGCTTCCTGGTGTGGGCCCTGCCGGGCGGAGAATCCGAATGTCCTGGCCGCGTATTATAAGTATCATGCGAGTGGATTCACTGTGCTGGGCGTTTCATTGGACTATCCGGGTGCGAAGAATGCATGGTTAAAGGCTATCCATGATGATCATTTGCCGTGGATGCAGGTCTCGGATTTAAAGGGCTGGAAGAGCGAGCCTGTGCAGTTGTTTGCCATCGAAGCTATTCCGCGGAACTTTTTGTTGGGGCCTGATGGGAAGATCATAGGGCAGAATCTTCGGGGGGGCGAGTTGGAGAAGAAGCTACAGGAGGTGATGGGGAAATAGAGCGGGCTGCCACTACGCAGTTGTTCCTTTACCTTTTGCTTGGCTAACTCATCTTAGGCAAAATATATTTTTAAGTTATATTTGAGACATGCTTAAAAATTACCTCAAAATCGCCTGGCGAAGATTGGTCCGGCAAAAATTTACCACTACAATTAATGGCCTTGGCCTTTCTATCGGTATTAGTGCCTGCTTGATCATTTATCTGTTGGTTCATTTTGAGTTTAGCTATGATACATTCCATAAGGATAGAGATCGGATATACCGGGCTGTTTCAGTGATTGAAAATCCTACAGGAGAGAAGGTCTTTGTTCCGCATGTGCCTTTTCCTGCTGCCTGGATGATTGCCAGAGACTTTAGCGGCGTTGAGAAAACGGCCAGTTTTATTGGCTATTCAGCCAGGATTACGATACCGCAGTTAGGTGATAGAGCCAAACAATTTGAGGCGGCTGGTCCCTCGGAGGCTATTATAGGTTATTCCACACATGACAAGTACTAATTTCTTTAGAGAGCTGCCGCTACCTTATCCCGATACACCTGGAATTGTAGTTCAGCGCGTTGTAAAGAATACCCCAAGGCCTTGTTAATTCTTATTATGGGCAAGTTTACGCTATAGCAGTTGGTTTCTATTTGATCGATCTGCGGGTATCTAAGGAATGTTTCATTGGTAATTGCAGCTTTTAGGCAACTTGCTATTTTTTGTCCGCGATACTGCTTTTTAACGCCGGTCAATTCCTGTTTGGCGACTGTCGAATTTGGATACACCAGAACAAAGGAAAGTCCAATCATTTGCCGTGACTGATCAAACAATAAATACAACAGCATTTTAATTCCAGCGCCCTTAAACTGCTTAATCTTGTTTCCAATCCCTTCAGCAGTCTCTTCAAATGTTTCCTGACTGTTATTCCTTATAATATCATTCATCAATTCTGTCATCAGAGCAGAAAAAGAAACATATAAATGCTCCGGGACATACTCTTGAATTTCAACCGTTAACCCGTACTTATAATACAGATTTTCATTTTCGAATTGATCTGACAATCGGATATCAAAACCTTTTTTGGGCAAGAAATAATAATTTATGGTATTGATCACTTCTCCATGAAACCGATCTATGATACCCCTTATTAAAGTGTTATCGGTTGTCGTTAAAAACGAGTCGGCATTTGAAGACCGCATTAATGTTAAAATCCCTTGTACAATACGGTCGATGAGCTCTACAGACATTTCTGTTATGATATTTTCAAAAACCATATACAACTGCTGGCCTTCGTTCCTGGTCCGTTTGGAATAGCCATAAAATGCCATTCCAATGGCATTCTCCTCCTTACAGATCAATCTGTAGCTGGCATCCCTTTTCCGGGCTGTATGTTGAACCAACAAGATAAAATCAGATATATTAATATGGATATCAAATAGTTTTTTATGCAGGGTGAAATACGAGTCCCACACTTCAGTCGAAGTATTATAAGGATCAAATTCAATTATTGAATACATGAAAACTTATTTTAATTTAGATCATTGACACATACACTTCCCGTTCTCCTTTATACGGCATTCTTCCATGTAGGTTCAACATATTGTCAACCAATAATAAACTATTTCTCTGCCAAATCCTCTTTACCGTCACTTGTTCAAGCAATTGCTGAATGTGCTTGATTATTTCCATTGAAATTTTACTACCATCGCCAAATGTCGAATACATAGGTAATTCCGTCTCATCATAGTCATTCATCTGTAATAACGTTTCATAAATTTCCTTTTTAAATAGGGCAGGGTAGAATTGTTCAACTTGATTAAACCATATTTTATCAGTTGTAACCGGGTGTTTTCTTATTGCCGGCCGTGTCTGTATTAATTTAATATTACCGTTCGTCCGCCATTCAAAATCAATCTCCGTCAGCCTGCAGTATTCTTCCACTATTTCCCTTTTATCAGTAGCAAACGCATTCTGCCAGGAAGGGCCAAAACCGGACCCATTATGAAGATTTCTTATGTATTTTATTTTTTTGGATTCGAATTCCTTTACAACATCGGGATCCAGTAATTTAAGCATCTTCCGGCAATCACCCAAAGACGTTTCACCGTCTGTGGAAGGGGTTTTCAAGCAAGAAAAAATTAATTTGGAAGGCCATTTACCTGAATAAGAAAATTCAGTATGAAGATTTATACCTTCATCGGGATCATATTCAGACGCATTAACCATTCAATCCGGGCATAAATATATCCATCAAAAGTATATCGATGGATGAATTTTTCAATTGATCGAATAGCTCAACCATGCCCGATGCCTGGATGATGACCTTCATGTTCTTTTGATCGGAGAGAAAGTCGGCTACCGACCAGATCCTTCAGCAAACAGTGATACTATAGATGCTTAGCTGAGAGACCGTAATTCTGGGCCGACGATGGATCCTTTACAGTTCCTGACCTCCTCCATGAGCCTCCAAATAAGT
>JAMFSL010000250.1 GCA_026225275.1 Puia dinghuensis | reverse complement strand
GCCCCCTTAAATATTCAATCCGCCACAGACGCTGATCACCTGTCCCGTGATATACGCGCTGAGGTCACTGGCCAGGAACAACGTCGTATCCGCGATTTCCTCCGCCTTGCCAAAACGACCCAACGGGATGCCTTCCAGGAACTTCTTCCCCGCGTCGCCGTCTGTCAGATAATGCGTCATATCTGTCTCTACGAAGCCCGGGGCGATCGCATTGCACCGGATATTACGGCTGCCCAATTCCTTAGCCACCGATTTGGTAAAGCCAATGATACCGGCCTTGGAGGCGGCATAGCTGCTCTGACCCGCATTTCCGCCGATGCCGACAATCGAGCTCATATTGATAATAGACCCCTTTTTCGCTTTCATCATCGGCCGGGTCACCTGCTTGGTGATATTGAACACGCTCTTAAGGTTGATCCGCATCACATCATCCCATTGTTCCGACGTCATCCGCAACAGCAGGTTGTCCTTGGAAATTCCGGCATTGTTGACACAGATATCCACGGTGCCGAATTCTTTGACCACATCGTTGACGAATGTTTCACTCTCGGCAAAATCCCCGGCATTGCTCTTATAGGCCTTTGCTTGTACCCCAAATCCTTTCAACTTTTCTTCCAGCGCTTTAGCCTTCTCCTCGCTGCTCAGGTAGCTGAAGGCAACATGTGCCCCATGCTCAGCCAGTTTGAGCGCGATGGCCTCACCGATGCCGCGGCTGGCTCCGGTGACGATAGCGATTTTATTTTCAAGTAGTTTCATAAGCCAAATATATATTTGTATTTCTATTCAATTCCATGGAGCTAGAAAAAAAGTTAACCCCATCAATTCTGATCGCCTTCGCGGTGGAAACACTTACCGCAACCTGGTTCCTCAAAATTCCCGGGTGGGCGCCGCTTTTCTCTATCCTGTATCTCGCATCAGGAATAGCCATCGCCGGAATGCTGCTGTACTTCCCTGCTATCCGTCTTCCTTCACCAGGCCGGCATCCATGGAGATCTCCGATCAACCAGCGCCGGCTGGTCATTACCGGGCTCGTCGCGCTGGCCCTCTATTCCTGGTGCCTGTACTGGTTCGATGAAATACCTATCGATGTCAGCAACGCCGATATGCTACCGATCATAAAGGTAATGGGCGAACGATTTATCGCCGGGCAGCGCAGCCATATCTACGACCCCATCCCTACTATCTGGCATGGCGCCCTGCCTATCTACCTGCCCGCCATGTGGTTGCCTTACGTCCCCGCCCTCGCATCAGGCATCGACATGCGCTGGATCGCTATCGCCGGATTGCTATTCGCCTTCGGAACATTCGTCTTTCTCTACCGGCCGTCGGCCGACCCATCGCAACCCCTTTGCGCCAATCCGTCGATCGACCCGTCCGAATCCGCCCTCCCATCCGCGCGGTCAGCTCAAACCCGCGGCCCCTTTTTCCTCGGAGTGCTGGCTTTCCTGTTATTCTGGTGGGTAGTAGCCGATAACACCGCAGGGGTTGTCAGCGTGTCCGAAGAAGGAGTGGTCATCGGCTATTATGTACTGCTTGTACTGGCCCTGCTGTCCGGTAAGCCCTGGTTGACGGGCATCGCTATCTCTCTCTGTATGCTTAGCCGGTATGCTTTGGTGGGCTGGATACCGGCTTATCTGTTATATCTGGCCCTGCAACGGCGATGGCGGCACCTGTCCATCATCACCTTCACCGGGATCCTTTGCTTCACCCTGCTATTCCTCGTACCGGTTGGCTGGCCAACCTTTCTGCGGCTGATCCATTTGCCGGCCGATTACGTCGCGTTTGCAGACCGGGTGTGGAACGATAGCCCCGCCGTATTCACTACCGCGCCCGGCCTCGCCTGGTTCTTCGGCCGCAAAGGCGTCGCCATTCTCCATGGATTACTGATCACCTTCAGCTTTACCCTTCCGGCATTGTTCACCGTCCTGGCATATCGCCGCGCAAAGTCCCGCCCGCTCTCCAATATCCCGCTTGCGTCGCTGAAACTCAGCCTCGTCATTTTTTACAGCTTCATCGACGTCCCGTATTTGTATTTGTTTTATACCTCTTCCCTGGTGAGTCTGATAGTAATGGCCCTCGTGATCCGGCCCAACCGCCCCCATCACACCTGATCACAGGCAGGCATCATCAAGCGTATTTCTTCTATATGCTTTCTGTCATTCGACAGCCTCGGCACTTTATGCTGACCGCCCAATTTCCCTTTGCTCTTCAGCCACGCGGTGAAGACGCCCTTTTCCAACGATCGCAGTACCGGCATACCCAGTGCGATATTCTTGTACCGCTTGGCCTCATAATCGCTGTTGATGCTCTGCAAAGCCTTGTCCAGCTCCGTCGTGAAGACGGCCATATCCGCAGGTTCCTTCTCGAACTCGACCAGCCACTCATGGGCGCCATTGCCCGTATCACCAAAATACACCGGCGCCGCCGTATAGTCGTTCACGATCGCGCCCGTCTTCTGGCAGGCAATGGCTATCGCCTTGTCCGCATTGTCGACGATCACCTCCTCGCCGAAGGCATTGATAAAATGTTTGAGCCGTCCGCTGACCTTGATCCTGAACGGCTCCCGCGACGTGAATTGGATGGTGTCTCCCAGCAGGTAACGCCACAGACCGCCGTTGGTATTTATCACCAGAGCGTATTGCTGACCCACCTCCACGTCGGCCAACCCGATCGTTTCCGGATTGGGCTTGCCATATTCTTCTACCGGCATGAACTCCATGAAAATGCCGTGATCAAGGAACAACAGCATCCCATCATCATGGGGATTGCCTTGCGCAGCGAAAAACCCTTCACTGGCATTGTACATATCCAGGTAATGAATGTCCTTCCCGATCAGCTTCCGGAATTGTTCCCGGTAAGGGGTAAAGGAAACGCCGCCATGGATATACAGCTCGAAGGAAGGCCAGACTTCCGCCAGGCTCTTCTTACCCGTTATCTCCAATATCCGGCGGATCAGCACCAGGGTCCAGGTAGGCACACCCGAAATAGAAGTGACATTCTCGGCAATGGTATTCATCGCCAGTCGTTCTATCTTGTTTTCCCATTCATCCAGCAAGGCAATGCTCAGCTCCGGTGTCCGGATCCAATGCCCCCAGAATGGCGAGTTATGCAGCAGTATGGCGCTCAGGTCACCGTAATGCACGTCGGCATTCAAATCCGATTGATTAATCGTATGGCTGCCACCTATGACCAGGCCCTTGCCGGTCAGCAGATCAGAATCCGGATTGAAATTATAGTACATCGTCAGCACATCCTTGGCTCCCTTATAATGGCAGTCCTGTAAACTCTCTTCACTTACGGGGATGAACTTACTCTTGTCACTGGTTGTGCCGCTGCTCTTGGCGAACCAGGTGATCGGTGTATTCCAGAGGATGTTTTGCTCCCCGTTCATGATACGCTGGATGTAAGGCTTCAGGTCGTCATATTCATGGATCGGAACGGCCTGTTTGAAATCACGGATGGAGAACGTTTTGGAGAAATTATATTTCCGGCCGAATTCGGTATACTGCGCTGAGGTCACCAGGTGCTGCAATACTTCACGCTGCACGGCGATGGGATTGTTTACCCATTCCTCGATGCGCCCCAGGCGTAATCTGGCAAGTCTCGATATGGCCGGGCTCAATAGCTTCATTGCAGGTTCATTACTGGCAAAATAGTCGAATTGCGGGACATGGCGAAGAAAATCCCCGGCTCATCGCAATAGTCTGGGAGGCATTACTTTAACGGCCAGCTTTTAACTCGGCCTGCTCGGCGGCCATCTTCTCCCCCTGCTGACGGGCTTCTTCATACAGGTAATCCTTTCTCTTCAGCTCGAAATTACGTCCCAGGTACAACCGCCGGACCTGCTCGTCTTCCGCCAGTTCTTCAGCAGTACCATGCTTGAATATCTTTCCGTCAATCAGCAGATAGGCGCGGTCGCAGATGGAGAGAGTCTCGTTTACATTATGGTCGGTAATGAGGATGCCTATATTTCTGAATTTGAGCCGTGCTACGACCGATTGAATATCTTCTACCGCTATAGGGTCGACACCGGCGAAGGGTTCGTCCAGCAGGATAAACTTGGGGTCCACCGCCAGGGCCCGGGCGATCTCCGTCCGCCTTCTTTCACCTCCGCTGAGGGAATCGCCATTGTTCTTCCGCACATGATGCAGATGGAATTCATCCAACAGCGCTTCCAGTTTCTTCTTTTGTTCGCCCCTGGTCAATTTAGTCATTTCCAGCACGGCCTTGATATTGTCTTCCACGCTCAGCTTGCGGAATACCGAAGCCTCTTGCGGAAGATAACCGATTCCCATCTGGGCCCTTTTGTACATGGGCTGACGGGTGATGTCGAGATCATTCAGAAAAACCTTCCCCGCGTCCGGCTTGATCAGCCCTACCACCATATAGAAAGTAGTGGTTTTACCTGCGCCGTTGGGGCCCAATAGTCCGACGATCTCCCCCTGTTCCAGCTTAACTGACACATGGTTCACCACCGTTCTGTTGTGATAAGTCTTTACAAGATCCTGCGAATGAATAATAATGCTCAATTCTTTGGCGTTAATTTGGACGCAAATTTAGGCCCTTGCAGCCAAGCCGCAAGCTCATCGCCCGAAATTTATAGGTGTTTTAAGACTTATCGCCTAATTTGCGCCAAAGTTGGGCTATAAGTCCCACATTTTTGACTATGAAGGTTATAGATCATTTACTGCAGGCCAAAAAAACCCATGTCTCTTTTGAAATCCTTCCCCCGCTGAAAGGAAAGACGATCAGCTCGATTTATGATCATCTGGATCCTTTGATGGAATTCAAGCCCTTGTTTATCAACGTCACCTACCATCGTAGCGAGACGATGTTCAAGAAGAAGGCAGACAGTACCTTCGAGAAAGTCGAAGTCCGCAAGCGGCCCGGTACGGTCGGCATCTGTGCTGCGATCATGAACCATTATAAGATCGATGCAGTTCCTCATCTCATCTGCGGCGGGTTTGCCAAACGGGAAACGGAAGACGCACTCATCGATCTGCATTTCCTGGGAGTTGATAACGTACTCGTTCTCCGCGGCGATGCTGCCAAGAATGAAAGCTCATTCGAGCCCGAGCCCGACGGCCATCGCTATGCCATCGATCTGCTGAAACAGGTGGTCTGCCTCAACCAGGGCGTTTATCTGGAAGAGGATATCAAAAATGGAGGACGAACGAATTTCTGCATCGGCGTAGCCGGCTACCCCGAAAAACACTTCGAAGCGCCTAACCTCGAAACGGACATCATGTACCTCAAGGCCAAGGTAGAGGCGGGGGCGGAGTATATTACCACCCAGATGTTCTTCGATAACCAGAAGTATTTCGATTTCGTCAAAGCCTGCCGCGACATGGGCATCCATGTCCCTATCATTCCCGGCCTCAAGCCCATCACGAATAAGAAGCAGCTGTCGATGCTGCCCAAAATATTCCATGTCGATCTGCCTACCGATCTTTCCAGCGCGATCCTCCAATGTAAGAATGACGCGGAAGTCGAAAAAGTAGGCACCGAATGGCTGATCATGCAGAGCCGGGAATTGAAAAAAGCCGGCGTGCCAGTGCTTCACTATTATACACTCGGCAAGCCTAAGGTCATTGAGGAAGTTGTGAAGGCAGTGTATTAATGCCCGGCCTCACGGGAACCACTCGCAGCTGTTTGTTTCGACAGGCTCGTCAGGACGGCCTCGTCTATCTTCACCGTATATTTTTTCTTCAGTTCGCCGATCCATTGATCTTCCAGCCAGGATTGGTAGTCATTGATGACAAATCCCCTGGCATCCCGGAAATTACGGGACGACCGGTCATGATAGACATGCAGGATATAGGAAAAGCTCGCAGTATTGTCCGTTTTATTGATGACGGGAGCCGTCAGCGAACCTTCCGCCGGCTCGGCCCGGCCCAGACCCGGGATCTGCGCCAGTTCATAGCGGCCTGAATCAGCCTGTACGGTAGCTCCGGCAGTGTCCGCCAGTTTTCTCCATCTGTCAGTGCTATTGCTTCTTAGCCCGGCGGCCAGCGCTTCTGCCGTCTTTTCGTTGTTGCAGGTGAACAGCAGGGCATCGGCACTGGCATTCCACCAATATTTGTCCTTATGCGCCTCATAATAGTTCTTCAATGCCGCGCTATCGGTCGAGGCCTTGTCCCAAATCTTCCGTTGCATGATCTCGAACAGTAAGTTCCCCTCTTTGAACTCCGTCAGTTGAAAGGCAAAATCGGGGTTATAGCGTTCAAGGTGATTGCGGTAATAATCCAAGGCTGTCCTTTCGACATAACGTTTGAACAGGTCTTTGTCCGACAGGCCCGCGCCCGCACGCTGAGGCTTCATCGTTCTGGAATAATCCAGCCATTCTTTAACGGTATAATTGCGCTCATCGAAAGAGAACAGGACAGTAGAATTGCTTAGGCTGTGGTAAGAGGACAGGGCGGGATTGTGCTGCACGCTGTCTGTAAATGCCCATAGATCCTCCTCCGGAAAGTCAGCACGCCGGAAATTCGTCGCCTGGTAAATCCTGGCCAGCAGCGCCTGCCGGCTCACATCCACCCGGGCATCGTTAAGGACCTCCTGCTTCAGTGTGGCGGCAGCCTGCGCGTCTAACTGTCGTGGAAAGGGTTTTCTGTCGATGCGTTTGATGATATGGTAACCATAGGCGCTCAACAGCGGGCGGCTGATCGCTCCATCCCGGTCCAGCCCATAAGCCGTCGACTCGAAGGCCGAGTCATATTTTCCGATCCCGAATTCCGGCAGCTCGCCACCATTCTGATAGGAGAGGTTGTCCCCGCTATATGTCTTTGCCATGCCGGCGAAATCCGCTCCGTTCTGCAGCAACGTATACATGGAATCGGCCCTGTTCCGGACAGCCTCCCGTGCAGCAGGCGTTGCCGCCGGCGGAAAGGGCAGTAATATCTGCGCCACTTTGATCCTTCCCAATGACTTTCTTTCTGCTACTACTTTAAAGATATGATATCCGCCCTTGCTGTGATAGGGCTTTGAGAACTGCCCTGGAGATAAGGAATAGGCCAGGCTTTCCAGCTCGTAGGGAAGAGTGAAGACTGTGATATACCCGATCCTGCCCTTATTGATTTTCACCGACGGGTCATCCGAAATGACAGATGCCACGTCACCGAATTTTTTACCTTTTTTTAACGCTTCATAGGCCGCCATGGCCTTTTCATATCCCCTCAGCGTGTCGTTCACCGAGGCGTTCTTCGGAAGCGCAATGTAAATATGCTCCAGTAACAGGTCCTTCTGTCCACGGACATAGACTTCTTTGACCAGCCTGTCGAGGCTTTCCTCATCTTTCAGATATGTCTCCGCCACCTGCGACCGGAAGTTCTGTAATTCCGTCCGCTGCGCCGGGAGTGTGTCCAATTGTGCATCATAGGCCGCTCTGACCTTTAATTTATATCGGATATACAGCGCCAGGTAATCCCGGTAGGAGGTCGGAGTTGTAACCGGATGGTTGTTGTTCTTGACATAAGCTTTCATGAATTCATCCTTGCTGACACCCGTGCCGTCGATCGTAAAAAGAGATTGTGCCCTGACGGCGGAAGAAAGGGAAAGGATAAGGATAGGAATGAGGATCGACCGACCGAACGGGATACTCATTTCAAATGGATTTTCCATGCTGCAATTTCAGGTTTATGACTTCGTCAAGTTGCTGATATGTAAGTTTTTTGGCTATAATATGTTTGTCCTTGTCCAGTAAATAGAGAATGGGGGTCTCATAGACATCATAGAGCTGCCGGAAACCGGGCTGCCCGGCCTTTTCGGTGGCATCCTGGTGCTCCTTCGTCTCATAAACGTGTGTCCAGTCGGTTAAATTGTGATCCTTAATGAATTGCAACCAGTTTTCCCTGCCGCCGTCAACCATAACGCCATAGATCTTCACCCCTTCCTTCTGCCATTTGGCTTTGAAAATAGAGTCCACTTTGGGGACGGTCTCCTTACAATGACTGCAGGTCGGGTCCCAAAAGCAGATCACCGTAAATTTGGCGTCCATTCCATACAAAGGCCGCAGGGCGCCGGTGCTGTCCACCATCTCCAGGTTGGGCGCCGGCTGACCGATCAGGTTGGCCATCAGGCTGTATGCCCTGTCATTCAGGAACTTCCGGTATTTTTCCGTAAAAAATTCCGTCTCCCCGGCATTGATGTATTTGTCGAACAGGTGGACAAATACCGCATCCTGGCCCATGTACTGCGGATTGACATATTTCTGGACGAAATAAACCATCAGGTACTGGAACATCGGCTTGCTGACACGGCCTTCCAGTAACATCTTATCGGATTCTTTCTCGATAGAATCGGCTTCGGGAGGTACCAGGTCCCTGAAATATTTATCCAGCCGGGGTTCGAATACGGGGGTGCGCGTCAGGCGCTCGTCGGTAAAGTCGATGCCATCCCAGTAGTGCGATTTGAAATAACGATAAGCAAAAGTACTGTCATGCCTGGATCCCGGTTGTTGTGCCGCCGGAGGGACAACAGGCTCTTTTAACACCTGAAACAACGTGGCCAGTAGCGAGGTCGGATAGCGGGCGGTGATATCCTCCCGGTATTTTTGTATCTCGTCGTTGAGCTGCTTCATTTTATCCCTTAGTCGGGTGGAATCGGCATGGGTATGTACTTTCGAAAGATCCTTCTGAGCAGCAGTGATCTCGCCGCCCTTTTGGGCAGTATATCGCGTATAGGCTTGAAAAACAGCATTATCGGTAGATCCGGTGAAGACTACACTGGCAGGCAGGTTGGTCGTGTCCGCCGCGACGGAGAAATGTTGCTGGGAGTCGATCAGCAGTTCGAACAGGATGGCCCTGCTGGGAGAGACGATGAAGTAGACGCCGCCGGGGAGTTTGTCCTTTCCGCTAAACAGGCCGTCGCTGTTGCCGTCCAGCTGGGCCGAATCTGCCAGGGCCTTGATTTTTCCATAGTAGTAACCCAGGTAAACTTTTCCGCCCGTATAAGGCTTCAGGTGGAGGCGGATAGAATAGCCGCTTTGTGCTTGGGCTTGTATCAAACAAAGGCAGGTTGCCAGGGACAATAGGATTTTGCTCATACGCCCGTAAAATTAGACCTTTACGCCGTGCGAAAAAAAAATAAGAACATTACACTGACCAACGTCCTGGTGGAGCAATATGCCGCAGAAGGCAAGTCCCTGGCCCGGGTGGACGGCAAGGTCATCTTCATTGAAAATGCGGTCCCGGGCGATATTGTAGACCTGAAATTGTCGAAAAACAAAAAGGATTGGGCCGAAGGGTTTATCACCGCCTTTCGTGAATATTCTCCCAACCGGGTGGAGCCGTTTTGCGCTCATTTCGGCGTTTGTGGTGGCTGCCGCTGGCAGATGCTGCCCTATCCCCTGCAATTGCAATACAAACAGCAGCAGGTCGTGGACGTCCTTCAGCGGATCGGGAAGGTCGCCCTTCCGGAGATCCGCCCTATCCTCCCTGCCCCGGCTTCCGTTCAATACCGGAATAAGATGGAATATACCTTTTCCAACCGGCGGTTCCTCCTCCCCAGCGAGCTCCACGATCCCGAAATTTCCTCCTTGCAGCGGGTGGCTGGTTTTCATGCCAGAGGCCTTTTCGACAAAGTCGTGGACATAGACACCTGCCACCTGCAGGAAGAGCCCACGAACCGCCTGCGCAAGGCCGTCAGGGATTTCGGATTGGAAGAGGACCTGCCTTTCTATGACATCAAACAGCACGAAGGCTGGCTCCGCAACCTCCAGCTGCGGATCTGTACGACAGGGGAGATCATGGCCAATATCGTGCTGGGCTACGAAGACGAACAAACCCTCCGCCGCCTGACCGACCGCCTGGTGCAACAATTTCCGGAATTGACGACTTTACTGTATACGATCAATCCAAAATGGAACGATAGTATCTCCGATCTCGAACCCCGCATTTTGTCCGGAAAAGGATATGTGATCGAACAATTGGAAGACTTCCGGTTCAAGATCGGGCCCAAATCGTTCTTTCAGACCAATACCCGGCAGGGGGAAAGGCTCTACCAGGTCACCCGCGAATTCGCGGAACTCAGTGGGGGCGAGACGGTATATGATCTCTACTGCGGGACCGGCAGCATCGGTATCTTCGTCAGTCGCAAGGCTGCCCGGGTGGTAGGCGTGGAGGTCATTGAAGCGGCTGTGGAGGATGCCCGCGAAAACGCTACCCTCAACGGCATCGGCCATGCCAGCTTTTTTGCCGGGGATGTCATCGATATCTGCCGGGACGAATTTTTCGCCGCTCACGGCCGGCCTGATGTCATCATCACCGATCCGCCAAGGGCCGGTATGCACGCCGACCTGGTGAAGAAGATCCTCGACATGGCGGCGCCGGTCGTTGTCTATGTTAGCTGCAATCCCGCTACCCAGGCCCGGGACCTTCAACTCCTGGATGCGAAATATACCGTGACGAAGGTCCAGCCGGTGGATATGTTCCCGCATACCCATCATATTGAGAATATAGTGCAACTAAAGCTCAGGGAATAACCGGGAAAAGAGATAGCCTCCGACAGCAAAAGGTACTCGGAAATAAAATTGTAATTTAGCAAACTTAACTAAGGCATAGCGTATGACAGAATTTCGCCCGGGTGGTTTTCAATTGATACCGACAGTCATTAAGAATCTCGTTATTATCGATGTATTGATTTACCTAGCTCAGTACACGCTTGGACAGGCATTCGATTCGAAGATAGTGGACTTGTTTGCCCTGCACGACGTCCATTCTGTTTTATTCAGGCCACACCAGCTGGTCACCTATCTTTTTCTGCACGGCTCCTGGGAGCATGTTCTTTATAATATGTTTGCCCTCTGGATGTTCGGTTCTATCCTTGAGAATTATTGGGGACCTAAGCGGTTCCTGATTTTTTACATCGTTTGTGGCATCGGCGCGGCCGTCTTTCATCTCGCGGTCCTTTATCCGGAAATGGCTCCTTATATGGATGAGCTGCACGCCCTTCCTTTGGCCCAGCAACAGGAATATCTCACCGCCCCGGGTTTTGTTGTCAACGAACCCACGCTGGGCGCCTCCGGAGCGGTATTCGGCTGCCTGGCGGCCATGGGTTACCTGTTTCCCAATAGCCTGATCTACCTGTATTTTTTTGTGCCGATCAAGGTCAAATGGTTCGTGCTGGGTTATGCCGCCATCGAATTGTTTTCCGGCATCCGGTCCACTGCCGGTGATAATGTGGCGCACTGGGCCCATCTGGGAGGAGGGCTGGTAGGTTTGTTGCTGGTCATTTACTGGAACAGGTCCAACCGGAGTAAATTTTATTAAACTCTTTTGGGTACTGGGTGTTTAAGCAAATGGGTGTTAACTTCACGGTAATGTAATTGTATGAAGGTAATAGAAGATAACCATCGCAAAAAAATGCTCCTGGGCCAGGATGGCAACGCACTGGTCCAGCTGGTGGTGGTGAATGCCTGTTTATTCGTCATCCTGAAGTTTATCTTTGAGATCTATGACCTGAGCAGACTCGACCTGACGGCCTATCACAAGAATGTTCTCGACTGGTTCGTCCTGCCCGCCAGCCTCGACAGGCTTTCTTCCCGCCCCTGGACGGCCCTGACCTATATGTTTTGCGATCAGCAGGTTCTTCGTTTCATCGGAAATATGTTCTGGCTCTGGTGCTTCGGTTACATTCTCCAGGACCTGACAGGCAATCGCAAGCTGGTGCCGATCTATCTGTACGGCGGAATCGCCGGCGCGGTCTTTTTCGTGCTATCCTATACCGTATTTCCCCGGCTGCAGGCACAGCTGCCCTTTGCCCAGCTGATGGGCGCCAATGCCGCCATCATTGCTATTGCCGTTGCTACGACCACGGTGGCGCCCGATTACCGCATTTTCCCCATGATCAATGGCGGCATCCCGCTATGGATACTGACCTTACTCTTCCTGCTGATCAATTTTTCCAGTATTTCATACGGTGACTCAGGCGCCTATATCGCCAACCTGGCGGGCGGCAGCGCAGGATTTCTCTTCATCTACAGGATGCGCAGAGGCCATGACGGCAGCATCTGGATCAACCGCTTCTTCGACTGGTGCAACGATCTTTTCAACCCCGATAAAAAAAAGAAGGGCCGCTCTCCCAAAGACGAATTTTATTATAAGGTCTCCGGCACCCAGCCCTACAAGAAAATTCCCAATGTAACCCAGCAACGGATTGATGAGATCCTCGACAAGATCAACCAACAAGGCTACCGGTTTCTCACCGATGAGGAAAAAGAGATTCTGAAAAGGGCGGCTGACGAAGAAGATTTGTAACTTAGGACCAGTCATGGCAATGTTCCGAACTTTTACCCGCCGATTGTTTATTGTTCTCAACAGTCTGGCGGTCTTATTCTTCCTGCTGGCTTGCGCCAATTCCTTCATGCATCCCGGTAAGTGGTGGATCTTTTCCTTGTTGGGACTATTCTTCCCTTACCTATTACTGTTCGTCGTTATCTTTTTCATAGTAGCGTTATTCGTCCGATCCCTTCGACGCTGGTCACTGCTGTCCTTCGCGGCTTTGCTGATAGGCTGGACGAATATCCGAAATTTCCTGGCCCTGCATCCGGGCAACCACTTCAACCATGAAAAGCCGGCCGGCAGCTTTCGCATTCTCACCTGGAACGTCCGCAGCTTCGATGATTTCTTCGATAAGCGACGACCGACAAGGCATCGCCCGAAAATGATGGATTTTATCGGTAGCCAGCAGGCTGATGTCCTCTGCTTTCAGGAGTTTTATGAGCCCCTGACCCGGCATGGACTGCAATCAAACATCACGTATATCCAAACTCAGCTGAATTATCCGTACTACTATTTTTCGCGTGATCATGTCAGACCCGGCCTGTATGAATTCGGGGTGGCTATTTTTTCCCGTTATCCCATCATTGACACCCTGCTGAAAGAATATCCCCCGCCTGAAGGGTTCCAGATCACCGAGAGCCTTATTGCAGCCGACATCGTTGCCGGCCATGACACCGTCCGCATATTTACCACCCATCTCCAATCTGTTAACTTCGGCAGCAAAGAATACCACGATATCGAGATTATCAAAAATGTCCATGACAGTATCATGGATGCCTCCCGCACCCTCGCCAGGAAGCTGCAGTTTGCCTTCGGCCATCGCGGGGACCAGGCCCGGGAGGTACGGGCCGTATTGGATGCAAGCCCTTACCCGGCCCTCATCTGCGGCGATTTTAATGATGTCCCCAATTCCTACACTTATTTCACCATCCGCGGTGGATGGCAGGATGCCTGGCTGCAGAAAGGGTTCGGAATCGGCCGGACCTACAAGAATATTTCTCCGACCCTACGGATTGACTACATTCTGCCTGACCCCCGACTCAAAGTCCTCCAATGCCAGAAAGTGTACACTCCATGGTCTGACCACAATCCGGTAGAAGCTGATCTTCAGTGGCCCTAAGGGTTCACCCAATTGTTGTACCTTCGTCCTCCTCGAAAATATCGGTATGAGCTCATTAAAAGTCCACAATTCGTATACAAGGCAGAAAGAAACTTTCACTTCCCTTACCCCTGGTCATGTAGGCATGTATGTGTGCGGCCCTACCGTCAGCGGAGAAAGTCATCTGGGGCATGCCCGGCCTTTTATCACTTTCGACTTTATTTACCGGTATCTCCTGCACCTCGGATACAAGGTCCGGTATGTTCGCAATATCACCGATGCCGGTCATTTCGAGGAAGAAGGCCGGGAGGCAGAAGACAAAATTGCCAAAAAGGCGGTAGTGGAAAAGCTGGAGCCTATGGAGCTGGTCCAGAAATATACCAATCTCTTCCATTGGGCCATGCATCAGTTCAATAACCTCGAACCTAATATCGAGCCAACCGCCACCGGTCATATTGTGGAACAGATCGGGATGATCGAAAAGATCATCAGCGAAGGTTACGCCTATGAGGTAAATGGCTCTGTCTATTTCGATGTTAAGAAATATGCGGCGCATTATCCCTACGGCAAGCTCAGCGGCAGGATACTGGACGACCTGCTGGAGACGACCCGTGACCTGGACGGTCAGGATGAAAAGCACAACAGGCAGGACTTTGCCCTCTGGAAGGCCGCGCCTCCGGAACACATCATGCGCTGGCAAAGCCCCTGGGGAGAAGGATTTCCAGGCTGGCATATCGAATGCTCCGCCATGAGCACCAAATATCTCGGCGAGCAATTCGACATCCATGGCGGCGGAATGGATCTCCAGTTCCCCCATCACGAGAGTGAAATTGCTCAAAGCACTATTTGCAACCGGCAAATTCCCGCCCGCTACTGGTTACACAATAACATGATCACCCTCAATGGGAGAAAGATGGGTAAGAGCTACGGCAACCAGATCCGGCTGACAGAAATGTTCTCCGGCAGTCACCCGCTGTTGCAACAGGCCTACTCACCCATGACGATCCGATTCTTTATCCTGCAGACCCATTATCGCAGTACCCTGGATTTCAGCAACGAGGCGTTGCAAGCCGCGGAGAAAGGGCTGAAAAGACTATGGGAGGCATACGAGCTGTTAAAGAAATTCGAAGTCGGCTCCGCTCAACCCACCGACCCCGCACTGGACGAGAAAGTCCGCGGCCTCCTACTCGGTCTCGACGAATTCATGAACGATGATTTCAACACCGCCAAAGTGCTGGCCAATATCTTCGAATTGGTGCCCGTCATCAATTCCCTCAAGAGCGGTCAGATCAGGCCGGATGCCATTAGCCCCGCCACCATTGGCATGATGAAAAAATATTTCACCGATTATCTGGAGAACATCCTTGGACTGAAAGGGGAATTTGCCGGCGACGATCACAAGCTCACCGGCGTCGTCGAACTGCTCATCGATATCCGCCGCGATGCCCGCACCAGGAAAGACTATGCGACCTCTGACAAAATCCGGCTCCAGCTGCTGGACCTCGGTATTGTCCTCAAGGACGAAAAGGATGGGGGGATAAGTTATTCATTCGCATAAGAATTTCCTATGCAACATCTTCTGCACCTCAATAAAGACCGGCGCTTGAAGCGGCTGATAGAACAACAAACCGAACACCCTGCCGTTAAAAAACAAAAGGATATCGTCTTCTATCTGTGCGCCTCCATCATGAGTCAGCAGTTGTCCACAAAGGTGGCGAACACGCTCCGGCAGCGTTTCCTGGATCTTTTCGGCGGTCGGGCGCCAACCCCGGAAGACATACTGGCCATACCGCCGGCAGCGTTGCGCTCGATTGGACTGTCTAATGCAAAGGTCGGTTACGTATTGAACGTTGCAAGGTTTGCTGTTGAACAGGGACTCGACTACCGGAAATTGAATAAAATGGAGAATGAGGAAGTGATCGCCTACCTGACACAGATCAAAGGCGTCGGAAGGTGGACCGCGGAAATGTTACTGATGTTTGGCCTCGGCAGGGAAGATATCTTTGCGATCGACGACTGGGGTGTTCAGAATGCCATGATTCATCTCTATAAGCTCGATAGAACCGACAAGAAGGCCTTTCGGGAGCAATTGTTGAAGATTTCCGGCAAATGGAGCCCCTGGCGCACATATGCCTGCCTGTATCTTTGGCGTTGGAAGGATAATAGCCCGGGTAATGCAGTGAAAAAGAAGTAGATGCCTTATTAGCCGGTAAAAAAAACGAATTGGCCGATTTTTTGTAGACCTTTTTTACCAAATTTGCGTATTGCTCTTAGATAAACCAATAGCAAGAATCGTTCACCTTAAAATCAAATATTGTGAGAAAATTGAAAATCTTCCTCCTGGCCGCAACTGTGATTGGATTTGTTTCCCTGACGGGAGGTTGCAAGAAAACCTATACCACCGTGGTTCAAGACAAGGATACCGTCTTTTCGTCCGGGTGGCTGGCCATTTCGGATACTGGAGAAATTGTTGACAACTTTGGTGATACGGGGTATATACAAACATTCCAGAATAAAGCTATCACATCAGCAGTGGTCAGTGATGGAGTTGTTTTATCTTATTTAGGCTATATAGTTGGCACCTCCGATACGGCAAGCCAACAGGCGATCGAATTAGGAGTACAGACAATTTATCAGGTAGGAAGTGTGACTATAGAATCCGTGCCTCCTGATAATGGCGGAATTGGAGATTTAAACGGAGAAGGACTCTATTACAGATATGTGATCGTCCCGGGAAACGTACTGGCGACTATGAACTTGACGCCAAAGCAAGCCAAGTCGATGAGTTATACTGCAATAACAGCAGCCGTGGCCAAAGCCAAACAATCTTCTCCCGCTTCTATCACGCCATAAGCAAGGCATGAACTTATATAAGGAAGGGTCATCCGTCGTTCGGATGACCCTTCTGCTTTATTTCAATTCCTTTACATCTACTACTTCTACCTCGCGGCTGACCGCTTCGACTTCAAAGCGCTGCGTTGTATTGTCAGCCAGATTGCGGATGATGAAGATCAGCTTGTGAAAGCCTTCCGGATCAGCCAGTTTGAAATTCTTATCGTAGTTTTTATCCGAGGAAATGTGCTGGTACAGCTGATCGCCGTCTGCGTCCAGCACCACCAGAGAAAAACGGCTGCCGGCTGCGTTGTTGTACCGGACATTAAAGATCCCATCTCCTTCCTGCATAGTGATGTATTTCACTTCAGCAGTGCCGGCGCTGTTGCTGCCGTTAACGGGACCATTACCATTCGCCAGGCTGACGAGACTGGCGCCGCCCAGCAGGGCAGTCAAAAGAGATTTGCGTATGTTGAAGAATAATGCGTTCATAAAAAATGAGTTTTTGCGTGTTAGGAAATAAACTGTCAGCGGATCAGGCTTAGTCGACTTTTTTGATAGCGACTTCCTGTACCAAACGGCTGTTGACGTTGACGGCAAAAGTCTTTACGATTGGTGCTTCCTGACCATTCCGGAAAATGAAGACGACTTTGTCCTTATCTGTTTTGGGCAGCATAAACTGCTTGTAGAAAGACTTATCGCTGTAAAATCGCTGGTATAGTTGATTGCCATCCTGATCTTTGATAGTGACCAGGAATTTGCTGCCTTGCGGGTTGTCATAAGAGACATTGAAAACGATCATGTCATCTTGAGTGCCGAGGTACTTGACCATAGCGGCATTGTCTGTAGGACCGGCCCCGGAGGCGGTCGATTGGGCATTCGCTGCGGCAAAAGTCAAAAGGAAGAGTGTCCCAAAGGTAAGCTTGCCGAAGGCAGCGCTGATGGATGACTTCATATAAATGTGTTTTTAATGACGATTCGTAATGTCCATGAAAAGGGCTATGGCGGGCAACCGGTACGGCAATGGCAACCGGATGGCAGGCAGGCGCGGCGGGACAATCGGCGGCAGGCAGAAATAGCGGAGAAAATCCGTCAATAAGGTGTCGGCAAAACAATGAGGCAACAAGTCGGAAGAGCGTAGTGTGAGGCAACAATATTTAGACGCAAGCAGGGGAGGCGGTACAATCGGCGGCAGCAATCAGGGTGGCAGGCTGCTAGGGTGAGTTCTGAATTAGATACCGCAAAAATACGTCCAAAATTGGATTAATAGATATATTTCAATAAAAAATTTTTGTTAAGAGGGCTTTTCGTTTAAGACTTTCCATAGAAAATCCTTGAGTTCCACAAGCCCTTGTTGAGTAGCGGAGGAAATAAACAGATGTGGAATATTGGTCGGCAATTCGCTCGCGATCGCTGCTTTCAGTTCTTCATCCAGCATATCACTTTTACTGATCGCGATGATGAATCGTTTGTGCAGCAATTCAGGATTGTATTTTTCCAACTCACCTACGAGGATACGGAATTCTTCTGCATGATCCTTGCTATCTGCCGGGATGAGGAAGAGCAGGACAGGGTTGCGTTCGATATGTCGGAGGAATCGGTGCCCCAGCCCTTTGCCTTCTGCCGCACCTTCAATGATGCCTGGCAGATCGGCCATACAAAAGGACTGCCCGTCGCGATAGTCCACCATACCTAGTTGTGGGGTCAGCGTAGTGAAAGCATAATCGGCGATCTTAGGCCTTGCCGCGGTGATCACTGACAGCAAAGTAGATTTTCCGGCATTCGGAAATCCTACCAGTCCTACATCGGCGAGCACTTTCAGTTCCAGCACTTTCCAGCCTTCTACCCCGGGTAATCCGGGCTGGGCATGCTCGGGAGCCTGGTTGGTCGGTGTAGCGAAACTGGCGTTTCCAAGGCCGCCCCTGCCACCTTTTAACCAAATGATTTCCTGGCCATCTTCGAGAATTTCCGCCTCTGTCTTGCCGGTCTCTTCATCCCTTGCGACGGTGCCCAGCGGAACTTCAATGATAATATCTTTTCCAAAGCGTCCTGTACAGTTATTTCCACTGCCGTTCTCGCCATTCTCGGCCAGTACATTCTTATAGTACCGCAGGTGCAGCAGCGTCCAAAGATGTTTGCTACCTCTGAGGATGATATGCGCGCCTCGACCGCCGTCGCCGCCGTCAGGCCCCGCCATGTCGGTGTATTTGGTATGGGCAAAATGTTTGCTGCCCGCGCCACCATGACCGGTTCTGCAAAAGATCCTGATTTGATCGACAAAGTTTGATTTCTCCACGCCGGCAAATATACTTCATTAATGCGTAGCCCCTAGCAGCCCCGTACCCTTATAAATATCACTCAATAAGACACTGACGTCCACCTTTTTTATCGCAAGACTATCGGTGAATTGGCCCCATGTCTGGCATATCCATTGACCGTTCACATCTTTATAATGATGTTCCACCAGCACAGACCGGGAGTCGATCAGAATATATTCCTGAAAAGTCGGTATGTCCCGGTATAGCCTGAATTTAGTTGTTCTGTCATAGTCTTTGGTCGCAGGAGACAGCACCTCGACAATAACGGAAGGATTGGTCATGCTCATTTGTTCTTCTCCGGACATAATGGCTGGATCGCAGACGATGGTCAGATCGGGATAGGTATAAAGAGAATTGGATGGAATATGAACACGTTGGTCACTGCCGAAGATATCGCAGGACTTTCCCTGCATCTTTAGGATCAGCGAACGCGTCATGTTGAACACAATTCTGTTATGTTCCTGGCTGGCCCCGGCCATCGCAAAAATAGTCCCCCGATAAAATTCATGCCGTAATCCCGAATCTCGCTCTAAATTAATATAGTCTTTAGGCGTAAAATGCCTGGCGCCATCATATTCGGCCTCAGGCTCCTTCACTATATTGTCTTCAGGCTTTCCTCCATCTCCACCGGCCCCGGCCTCTTCTGATGCCTTCTTCCATGGTTGATAAGGCATGTCGTTCGGATGATCGCCGATATGAATGTATTCTTTTACCTCCAACAACCTTCGCCGTTCCGCCTCCTTCTCTGCTATTCCCCGCTCATCACTTCCGGGAGCGGCCGTGCCTTCCTCAGTCGCCGCCTCTCCATCCTTCACAGGCCCCCAACCTTCCCGCATCTCCTTCGGCAGCGACTGGTACAACGCCGTACCTTCAGTTTTCCATCGCAGCATCTCGTCGCTAACCTCTTTCAGGATCTTTGCCGGATTACCGGCCACAACGCTCCTGCGGGGGATCTTCTCTCCCGCTTTGATGAATGTCAGTGCGCCGATAATACATTCATCTCCAATCTCCACATTATCCATGATCACACTATTCATCCCGATCAGGCAGTTGCGACCGATCACGGCTCCATGGATAATAGCGCCGTGTCCGATATGTGCGCCTTCTTTTAGACGCACCGTCACGCCGGGAAACATATGGATCGTGCAGCTCTCCTGCACATTGCAGCCATCTTCGATGATGATCCGGCCCCAGTCCCCGCGAATGGCAGCCCCAGGACCTATATATACATTCTTACCGATAGAAACATCCCCCGTCACCGCTGCCTGCGGATGTACAAAGGCAGAAGGATCCACTATAGGCCGGTGGCCTTTAAATTCGTAAAGCATAATTGTAATTTTTTGGTGAGCGACTCATTCGCCCCTGAATAGTGCAGGTCTCTTTTCCAGGAAGGCCGCAACCCCCTCCTTGTAATCTTTTGTCAATGCCGCTTTCTGCTGTAGTTCGTCCTCCAAAATTAACTGTTCTTCCAGAGTATTGTCAGCAGAATAATTAAAAGCATGTTTGGTCAGCGCCAGGGCTCGTGTAGGCAGCTGCGCCAGGACTGCAGTCAATGCCCGCGAAGCTCCGGCAAACTCTTCATTGTCATAAACCTTATAGATCATTCCCATCCTCTCCGCCTCCGCAGCACCGACCTTGTCTCCAAGCATGGCTATCGCTGTAGCCTTTTGCCAGCCTACCAACCGTGGCAGAAAATAGGTTCCGCCACTGTCGGGTATCAGCCCGATCTTTGAAAAGGCCTGGATGAACGACGCCGATTGTGCTGCCACCACGATATCACAGCACAGTGCTATATTGGCCCCGGCCCCAGCCGCCACCCCATTCACCGCCGCTACTACCGGTTTCGGCAGGTTGCGGATCCGGGTCACAATAGGATTGTAATGTTCCGTAAGGATCTTTTCCATCCCCGGTCCATTCGGGTCGGTTACCTCCGCCAGATCCTGCCCCGCCGAAAAAGCTTTACCCGCCCCTGTGAGATAGACGGCCCTGACCTCATGCAGACTCGCACACTCATCCAGCCTGTTTTGCAACAGGAGCGCCATTTCCCGGTTGAAGCTGTTCAGCTTGTCCGGCCGGTTCAGCGTGATGAATGCGATCTGGTCGCGGATTTCGAATAAGATGCTCCCCATATCCAAAATTACAAAACTAGTGACACTTGAAATAATCAAAAGGCTCTTTACAGTCTTCACAACGGTAAAGCGCCTTACATGCCGTACTCCCGAATTCACTGATCCTGGTCGTATGATACGAATGGCAATGCGGACATTCGATCGCTTCCTCCCGTTGAAATAGCGCCGGATGGCAAACCTGCTGAGAAGTCAGTGGCGGCGCGATTCCATATGCCTTCAGCTTTTCCTTTCCCTGCTCGCTCATCCAGTCGGTCGTCCAGGCAGGCGCCAATACTGTGATCAGCTTCACATCCTTGTGGCCAGCCTCCAGTAAAATCATTCTGATCGTCATCCGGATGACATCCATGGCAGGACATCCACTATAGGTTGGTGTTAGTACAATCTCGAAACCCACCTCATTCGCCCGGACATCCCGGATAATGCCCAGGTCCACTACCGACAAAACCGGTACTTCCGGGTCGTTGACCTGTTCCAGCAGAGACCAGATCTCCCGCACCACCCCCGCATTACTATCATCAGCCTTCGTCATTATTTGTTGCTTTCACCATTCACACCCCGGGTAAGCCCGTTGCAAAAATTGCATCTCCGCCAGCAGATAGCCCAGCTCCTCTGTATGCCGGCCCTCTTTACCCCCCGTCTGCGTCCATTCGCTGTTCGCCGCCGAACCGGCAGCATCACTTCCCGCACCCGGCCATTTCAGTTGCGCTTCCGCAAAGACTTCACCCACTTTTTTCACCCAGCTTGCCCGCAATGCCTCTATGTCCACAGCGATGCCTGCGGCCACCAGCGATTTTTCATATCCTGCCGGCACAAACAGCTCGCCGCTGAATTTCCACAGTTGGTCGAGCGCCTTTTCCATCCGGTTATGGCTCTCTTCTGTCCCGTCTCCCAGTCGTATGACCCATTCACTGCTCCAGCGAAGATGATAGATCACCTCCTTATAAGATTTTTCTGCTATTGCCGCCAATTCGCTATCCCGGCTCTGTTGCAATCGGTCGTAAAAATAAAACTGCCAGGCGCTAAACAGGAATTGCCGCAGGATCGTTTTCCCCCAGTCGCCATTAGCCTGTTCCACCAACAGGCAAT
>JAMFSL010000035.1 GCA_026225275.1 Puia dinghuensis | reverse complement strand
GGGCAAGCTCATAGCCATGCGGACTGCCGGCTGTGACCCAGGGAACGGTATATTCACTGATGTTTTGCGAGAGGGCCTGACTGACCCAGGTTTGCAGATCGGCTGCCGTCATGTGAGCATCATCAGCGATCAGCCCGGCGAGATACATGGAGTCGGCGTTGCCGGTGGCGTAAAGGTCTTTCGCGAGCTGATAGTCTTTTTTGACTTTCTTCTCGATAGTCTTCAGGTGTTCGACTTTCACGCCGAAGAGGGGCTCTTTGATCCCATGTTTCATCAGGAGCGTCTTAATGCTATCGCTGCCCATGGATTTCAGCTCGGTCATGATCTGGTTGACTGTCATCATAGTCCACAAATTACCGCCCAGCAAGCCAGGGCGCTGTTATAAGTAGTATACATGCCATATGCATCGTAAATTTCTTCCCATTCGGACAGGGTGGCCTTCGACAGATCGGGAGCCTGGGGCTCGGAGATATTACGCACCGACAGCCAGGGCAGCTTCGCCGTACCCGCATTTTCCGTCAATCCATAGAGGATAAAAGCGTCATCCATGTCATTGACAGAACCAAGCTTCTGCAATCCGTCGGTGTCATTCTTGTCATCGAGCGAAAAGCTGTTGGATGAGACGACATCGTAGAGTTTCGTACCAGGGACATCATTGTAAAAAATGGCCGGGATCCGGGTCAGACTGGGGTAGTTCTTTGCTTTTGCTATGGCGGTAAGGTCCGGTTCGATCAGCGAAGTGATCTGCTGATTGCATTTGGTGATATATGCCGTTGAAAAGCTGACGGGAGGAGCCGTCAGTTGCACGCTATTGGTAATCCCGGGATAGGCGGCATAGCTCGCAGGACTGGTGAGATAGAATCTCGCTTGATTGGTGATCACGACATCGGCCGCCTCGAGGTATGATCCGATGGCGCCGGCCGTTCCGGTGGTGAGGAGGAGTGAGGGGTTCACTTCACCGGCTATCTGGTTGATGAGACCGATGACCGGTAATTTATTTCCATCTTCCGAAGGATGCAGCTCCGGTTTGAAGAGAACCACAGTCTTTCCATCGACCGTGACGATATTGAAGTAGCCGATAATGCCTTTCCCGAGACTGTCCGCATTGGCCTTTTCGTCGAGGATGCTGGCGGGAATTTCTTTGAGTAAAGTCTGCGCACCATACGTATAGGCATACCAGGTAGCCTGGTAGTCATGATTGGAAGTGAAGACAGCCGAAAGGGTCTGGGCTTCTGCAGTCGTCCAGGTAATGATGAGGACATCCGCAGTGGGCAAAGGACTATTGGCTTTGTAAGTTATTTTTTGGACAAGAGGCTGCAACCCGGCCCAAAAGGAAGCGGGGATCTGGATGGCAGGGAGGCGTGTGCCGGCAGCTTTGGCGGCGGCAAAGGGATCGAAGTGGATCCTGTCGCTGATGAGTTCGGCGTGGGTGGATTTAACTGCGGTTAACATATTAATAAATTTTTATTTCTACTCGCATGTTGGCATCCATCTGTCGCAGGTTAACCGGGTCGGGGTTGACGGGGGATGCATTACCCATCCCTTTGTAGGTCAGCCGTGCGGGATCGAACCCTGCATCGACCATACAATCGTAAATAAATTTAGCTCTTTTAACCGAGAGAATAAACAGGGGGTCATCGGGGCCGTTGAGCGGTGTCAGCGAATTACAAAAACCGTCGATCTCCATACGATGGTTAGCGTATTTCCGCAGCGTCGCGATGTAATCGGGCAGGGTCAGCCTGGTGGCGTCTGTGGGAATAGGGGTGTCGACGATAAAATTGATGGGGACAGGGATGACGACGGTTGGCTGGGTCGAATCCCGGTGAAGGGCGATGGCGGTATCGGCGGGTGGTGGTGGTGCGAGGTGATAGCAAATAATGATCTCGGCGCGTCTGTTGTCGCTGTCACTGCGTTCGGGGGTTGGGGCGATGCCGCCGGGGATGAGCCGCCAAAGGTTTTCTCGGATGCGAAGACCCTCCGTCATAGATGTGGGATGGCCCGCCGCCTTATAAAGCTCGCCCAGTTGCGTCTGCAACCAATCCCCTGCGGCATCGGCGCGTTGTGCGGAGAGGTGTTGATTGTGAGCCACGGTGCCGGTCTTATCGGTGTACCCGATGATCACCACCGAATCGAGCTTTCCTGCGTTGAATAATGAGTCATGGAAGAATCCGGCCGGCCTTACAGCATCTGCCGGCTGAATATCATATTTATCCACGGCAAAATGAAGTAATAGTGTATCATGCCGCAGCCGAAGTGTATCCTGGTGCTCTTGCTGGGTATGAGGACGTTGCTGGGTATGGGCAAGCAAGGTCACCAGCAGCAGTGGGCATAGCAGGAGGATATGGCAAGAGGGTAACGTCCGCATGGTCTGATAAAGTTACTAATTTTCATTAAGCTCAATGTCCCGGACCGGTCACCCGGCGACGGCCTTTTTTATTTATTTAGAGTGACAAGCTGAAACAACTGCTCATTGAGCCATTGGGAAACAGGACCCGGCACCGTCTGCCCAATCGGATGACCGTCAATTTGAGATATCGGCAGAATATGCTTGGTGGTACTGGTGATGAATGCCTCTTTGGCACTGCGTAGTTCTTCGATGGCAACATCACGCTCTTCCACCCGGACGAAGGCAGGCGCGACCTCCAGGATCTTCATGCGGGTGATCCCTTTGAGGATATTTTGGGCGGGCGTGACGAGGATGTCGTCTGCCGTGACAAGGAAGAAATTCGAGCGCGGGGACTCCGAGATGACGCCACCCTGGTGATACAAGACGTCATTGGCGCCGTGCTGGCGGATATAGGGCTGCAGCCAGATACCCATGAGGTAATCGATGGTCTTCGCCTCGGGCATCTGGCGGGAGTGTGGATAGGTGACGAGCCGGATGGACTCGTGGCATTCCATGGTAATGGGACCATCGAGCGCCCGCTGAGTAATGACGAGATTGGACTTGGCCAGGCTATAGCCATCCGCGGAGTAGCCTCCTGTGAGGGTCATGCGGATGCCGGAGTCGGAAATGGCATTGCGCTGCTGCAACCCGGCAATAATGGCCGTCAGCTCTTCGCGCGTCCTGCCGACCTCCAGCCGGAGATGATTGGCAGAATGAAAGAAGCGATCGAGGTGATCATCCAGGAAGATCGCCCTACCCCCGAGCGTCTTAAAAAAGTCGAAGATGCCATAGCCCCGTTGGATAGAGAGGTCGGAGGCCAGCAGCGAGGCCTGATCGGCCGGGACGAATTCGTCGTTGACGAAAGTGTATTGGGTGGACATGCAATAAAGATATCGCTTTATCCAGATCAGGCTGGACTTACGGTCCCCGGCGCTCCTAAAAAAATCAGCTGAGTCTTTTCCGCATTTTCATACATATTAATGTTTATAAGATATTTATTAGTGAGCCCATGGACCGATAAATATTTTTGTATTCTGTATTTTTTTATAAATTTATAGACCAAACACGATTCAGGTTAAGGAAAGGCTGCTGATAAACTGCATATGTAATTTTATGTCATATATGCAAAACTAACTGCATTGAAGAACAACTCGACATATAACGTCCTGTCGGATGCGGAGCTATCTCTATTGCTTCAAAAAGACGATGAATGGGCCTTCCGAACGCTATATCAGCGTTATTGGAAGCGTTTGTACGATAAGGCCCGATATCGTCTCGGCGAGGCCGAGGAGGCGGAGGAGTTGGTGCAGGACATCTTTTGTAAACTCTGGCGCAGGCGGACTACCTTCTTACTGGAAAAAAGCTTCGAGCATTATTTTTCTGTCGCGGTAAAATTTGAGGTCATCAACCGGTTGGCGAAGCGCGTCCGGGTGGAGACCTATAAAAAGGAACTGGCTGCGATCACTCCCGCGTCCGGCGAATCTCTCCAACAACAATTAGATTATCACCGGCTCCAACAACAACTGCGGGTCACTGTCAACGCGCTGCCCCAAAAAAGACGACTGATCTTTCAATTGAAACACGAAGACGGCTATACGCTGCAACAGATCGCCCATCATCTGGGCGTTTCCGTCAAAACGGTAGAAGCGCAGCTGACGAAGGCCCGGAAGACGATACGGGTAGTGCTGGGGAGCCTCCTGGGGTCGCTGCTATGGCTCTTCTGGTAAATTTTTTTTCATCTCCACTAAGGGTTTGGGCTATCTCGACTGGCTATCTCCTAAACGCCCATTAATGTCCAGCAAAATTACGAGTCGGCGTATCAACGAACTTGCCAAAAAATGGAAAGAGGGCACGATCACGCCCGAAGAAAAAAAAGAATTCGACGGATGGTACGAGAATCCGGGAGGGCGGTACGAGAGTCCGGGGGAGAATCCGGGAGATATGGAAAAATCCCCCGACGCAGAGTCGCTCCACCGGGTTGAAGAAAGAATCTTTCAGGCCATCGCCGATCGAACGGGCCTGCAGGAGGGGCTCCGCGCGGGCGCAGGATCCCCCCCCAGCACCTTCCGGGTCGTGTCTATGCCTCGCCATCGGCGGGCCCTGGCCTTTCCGGCCGTAGCCGCAGCCATATTGATCTTTCTTCTCGGCGGCGTCGGATGGCTGTACTATCACCTGCATGAACGGCCAACTGGCAACCTCGCCGCCAACCATTCGATCAACAACGCATTCCCGCCCGGTACTGCCAAAGCCACCCTGACGCTTTCGGATGGTACGCTCGTCCCGCTGCAAAAGGAAAAAAACACGACGATCAGGGACCGCAGCGGCGTCAGCATCCAACAACAAGGCGGACAACTGGTGTATGGCGGTGGGGAGTCTTCCGGGCAGGCCGGAAATCAATCTGGCGGGCAGCCAGTATACGACGGCGGGCAATCACCCGGCCCAGCACCGGACGAAGCGCCAACCTACAATACGATCAGCGTACCGCGCGGCGGCCAGTACCAACTGGTCCTGTCGGATGGAACGGCGGTATGGCTCAATTCCGCCAGCACACTACGTTATCCTACCGTTTTTCGCGGCGACAAACGGACGGTGACACTGACGGGTGAAGGCTATTTCGAAGTAGCAAAGGATAAGGACCATGTCTTTCAGGTCGTGACGGGAGAGCAGGTCATCGATGTGTTGGGGACGAGCTTTAATGTGAATTGCTATGCGGATGAGGAGAATATCAAAACGACGTTGCTGGAGGGAAAGGTACGGGTGCAGGCGGGGAGTGGAGTGACAAAAGTAGAGGTAGGGCAGCAGGCTGTTTGGGACAGGAGCAGCGGGGGCCTGCGGGTGGCCGACCACGCCGATCTCGAACAGGCTATCGCATGGAAGAATGGTTATTTCCAGCTCAGTGACGCCGACATCCGGACGATCATGCGGCAGGTAGCGCGCTGGTACGACGTAGAGGTCGTCTATGAGGGGGCAGTGCCGGAGCGGCAGCTGTCGGGCAAGATGCGGCGTAGCGCCAGTGCGGCCCAGTTCCTGGATATGCTAAGCTATTTCAATATTCACTTTCGGATCGAAGGAAGAAAAATCATCGTCATGGCCGAGGGAGGGGCCGCGAAAACAAACAACTAAAAGCAAAAAAGAAAACCGGGAAGTGTTTGCAGCACTTGCCCGGCGAGTAGGTTAACACCAATCAAACAACTTGGAAATTGAGTATTAATGTCTAACCAAAACTAAAATTATGTATTTAAGTTCTTTCCGCAAAACCCTGACCAGGGCCAGGTACTTATTGTCCAATCTTATCCCGCTGGACCCGGTCATCAAAAGAAGAATCGCTATGCGGCTCCAACTAATTACACTGCTGATGACTTTCGTGCTGGTTCATGCCTTTGCGGGCGGCTACAGCCAGATCACGCTGCACGAAAAGAATGTCCGGCTGGAGATGGTATTCCGGTCGATCGAGCACCAGACGGATTTCGTCTTTCTCTATGACAGTCACGACCTTAAAGGGATCGCCGGCATTACTGTGGACCTGAAAAAGGTCTCGATCGAAGATGCCATGAAAGAGGCGCTGAAAGACCTCCCCCTGACCTACAAGATCATCAATCAAACGATTCTGGTCAAGAAAAAAGACGCCCCGCCGCTACTACCGGCGCCTTCAGGGCCGCCCGTTAAGATCAGCGGCAGGGTCACCAATGCCGAAGACGGATCCCCGCTGCCCGGCGCTTCGGTGCGGGTCCTCAATTCCAAGCTGGAAACCCTGACGGACGCGGAAGGTAATTTTACCCTGACGGTCCCCTCCGGCGCCAAGACCCTGGTCATCAGCTATGTCGGCTTCGCCCCGCAGGAAATACCACTGACAGATAACAAGAACTATACGGTGAAGCTGTCCATTGCCAGCAAGCAGATGGATGAAGTCGTCGTCACTGACGGCTATGCCACCCAGGCGAAAAAATCCTATACGGGCGCAGCCTCCGTCGTCAGCGGGGCGCAGAACGAAAACAAACCCTTTACCACCCCGCAGGCAGCCCTGCAGGGCGAACTGCCCGGCGTGAATTCGACGATCAACAGTGGCCAGCCCGGCGCCAACACTCAGATCCGTATCCGGGGCATCAATTCCGTTTCACTGGACGCCAACCCGCTGTATGTAGTGGATGGAATGATCATCAACTCGGGACAGCTGTCACGCTATATTACGACCAGCGATGCGCTTGCCGGCATGAACGCCGACGATATCGAGAGCATAACGGTGTTGAAGGATGCGGCGGCCACGGCAATCTACGGTTCCCGTGGCTCCAACGGCGTGATCGTCATCACGACGAAGAAAGGACGCTCGGGGAAGGCTCAGTTCCGATTTGACACTGAGCAGGGCAATACCAACCTGATGCCGCTGCCCGCAGCCGGTAAGCCGGAAACCCCGGCCCAATACGCCACCATGTTCACGGAGGCACTGACGAACGAAGCCGGCCAGACGCCTGCCTCGGTCGCAACTGCCGTCACGAATTTCGGGTTGAACGGCCGCAGTAATAACTGGTATGACCTGGTGACCCGCACGGGCGTCCAGCAGCAATACAATTTGTCGGTCAGTGGCGGCGGTGAGAATACCTCGGTCTTTTCATCGGCCGGTTATTTCAAACAGCAGGCAACGGTGATCGAATCGGATCTGCAACGCCTCAACTTCACGATCAACGTCAACCACCGGCTGACCAAACGCGTTACCCTTGGAACGCAGGCGATGGTCAGCAATGTGTTCGAGAACGGTCCCAGCAACAGCAGCTATTATGCCAATCCCTACGCGGATGCGCTCTGGCTTCGCCCTTTCCAGCTGGCCTACAACGCCGACGGCACGATCAATTCCAGCGCCACCGGCAACTCGGGATTCACCGGTTT
The DNA here is from genome assembly GCA_026225275.1 of Puia dinghuensis. Lineage (GTDB taxonomy): Bacteria > Bacteroidota > Bacteroidia > Chitinophagales > Chitinophagaceae > Puia > Puia dinghuensis_B. Next base: position 41,161 of record JAMFSL010000035.1, on the reverse strand, counting down.
CTACAACCCGATCTGGGCGGAACACCATGATAAAAAAGACCTGTCGCAAACACATATCCTGTCAAACGAAAATTTCAAATGGAATATCTGGGACAAACTGGACTTTACGTCTTTTTTCAGCGTCGACTACAATGTGATCGAGGAGAATGCTTTCGAGAACGGTACGCTGGGCGATGGTCGTTCCTACGGCGGTCGCGGCACGTCGGACTATACTCGATACTTCAACTGGCTGGCGAGGAATCAGCTGGAATATCGCTGGGACGTCCCTAAAGTCGACAACTTCTATGTGGATTTGACAGCCGGCTATGAGACGCAAAAATCCGCCGAATACTACACCACGGCAGTTGCCACCGGCTATCCTGTTACGCAGCCGGATCTGACCGCTTCCATTAATGCCTCTTCACCCACAACGGCCAGCCAGAGCTCTTCCGATTATACCTTCATCTCGTATTATTCCCGGATCAGCGCCGATTTCCAGAACCGCTACAGTCTCAGCGGCTCGTTCCGCCGGGACGGGTCTTCCCGTTTTGGCAGCAACCAGGAATTCGGCGATTTCTGGGCAATCGGTGGCGCCTGGAATGTGGACAATGAAAACTTCTTCAAGGATCAGCGTGTGGCTAGCGCCTTCAAAGTGCGGGGTTCTTACGGCCTCACGGGCAACGCCGGCAGCGGCGGCACGGGTGGCGGCAATGTGACGACAACCAACTTCAACTACGCGTGGCGTCCCCTGGCCGCCTATGGAGCCAGCTATAACCTGAGCCCCGGACAAAACTATAGCACGCTCGGCAATACCAGCCTGGGTTGGGAGGCGTCGAAGAAACTGGATGTGGGTACGGACATCGGATTTTTCAAGGACAGGCTGACGGTTAGCTTCGACTATTACCATACCGATGTAAGCCGGCTGATCTCGTCGGTGATGGTATCCGGTACGTCAGGATTCACGACCTCTCTTGGCAATATCGGGTCGATGGTCAACAAGGGCGAAGAAGGCTCTATCATCGGTATCCCCGTTAAGACCAGGGATTTCACCTGGCGAACGAACTTCAATATCTCGCACAACAAAAATACCATGACGAAGCTGGCCAATACGGCCGGTGCGAACGGGGTATACTGGCTGGCGCCGGGGTATGACTACTATACCTATTACGTCAAGCTGTATGCGGGGGTGGATCCGGCAACCGGAAACGCTCTCTTCTATACTGACGGGACTAAGAAATCGACGACGACGAGCTATACGGCGGCGCAATACGCTACGTATAAGCATGCAGACCCCTCCGTCTACGGTGGATGGGGCAATACCTTTACCTGGAAGGACCTCAGCCTGACGGTCGACATGTACTATAACTACGGCAATACGGTCTATGACAACTACGGTGTCTATATGAATGCGGGTTCTCAATACCTGTACAACCATTACCAGTATGTCTACCTGCACCGCTGGACCACACCAGGACAAAAAACGGTCGTGCCGAAATACGTCGCCGGCGGCATCCCTGCCAACGGCTACAATGACGGCGCCTTTTCTTCCTATCATTTTTACAATGGCGACTTTATCCGGCTGAAGAATATTACCCTGGGGTATGACCTGAAAGGCATCAACGAGTTGAAACGGTGGGGCATCACCAAATTGTATGTCTATGGCCGCGCGACGAACCTGATGACGAAGACCTATGACCACCGCCTGCCCTTCGATCCCGAAGCCAGTATCAATGGTGAGTACAATATCGATCTGCCACAGGTAAGGACCTATACGCTGGGATTAAATGTCGGATTCTAAAAACTTGAACATTATGCAAACGAAAAACTATCTATATTTTGCCCTGGCGGCCCTGCTGCTGACCACTTCCTGCAAGAAGAGCTTCCTCGACCAGATCCCGCCCAACGGAGTGCCCGTGTCACAATCCATCAAAACTGACAATGACCTGGCCGATGCGATCAACGGGATGTATGTCGACATGAAAGTGTATGAATATTTTGGCCGCGACTGCCCCGTTTTGGGCGATCTGCTAGCGGATAATATCTATGTGAGCTCGACGAATTCGGGCCGCTACCTGGTGGAGAGCAATTACTCTTTTATTGCGACGACCGGCGAGGCCAGCGACATGTGGGATTACGGCTATGCGTCGATCCTGCAGGCCAACCGCATCATCAGCAGCGGCGTAGCAGCAGACAGCAATTCCAACGAACTGATCGGCGAGGCCTATATCGCCCGGGGGCTGATGTATCTCGAGCTGGTCAACTATTACGGGACACCTTACACGGTTAACCCGGCTGCACTGGGTGTACCGCTGGTGACGGTATCGACGGCTGTCACGGGCGCCTTCACCAAACCGGCGCGCAGCACGGTGGCGCAGATCTATAAGCAAATCATCAGCGATCTGGATTCCGCGTATCTGATCATGCCGGTCAGCAGCACGACGCTGCATGCGATCAACTCCGACTATCTCTGCAAATGGGCCGCAAAGGCAATCGAGGCAAGGGCCTACCTGTACGAAGGAGATTATGCCGACGCGCGGGATGCGGCACTGATCGTCGTGCAAAACGGCGGCTATCTCCTGGCCACATCTTCCAGCGCCTTCGCCAGCTACTGGGCGAGCCCCGACGCGGTAGCCAATAAGCTGGAGACTATTTTCGAGCTGAACATGAATGCCTCGAGCAATAACGGGTTTAACGGTCTGGACGCGATCTACGATCCGGGCGGTTATGGGGATATGTTGGCGACGGACAGCCTGTATAACGACTACAGCGCGACGGACTTCCGCAAGGCGTTGATGATTCCGGCGACGCGCGGCGGCTATAGTGTGCACCAGGTGAATAAATATCCCAATATCGCCAACAGTGACCGCGACGAGGTAAAGATCATCCGGTATGCCGAGGTGATACTGACTCTTGCCGAGGGCTATGCGCAGACGGGCGACAATGTGGACGCGCAGAAATATGTCAATCTGCTGGCTCAGCTGCGTGATCCGTCCTTTGGCGGGTATACCGACACCGGTGCACAACTGGTCAGCGATATCATCAACGAGCGGCGGAAGGAAAGCGCCTTCGAGGGATTGCGCTGGTTTGACCTGATGCGGATCAATGCGGTTGTCAACCGCCCGCAGGAAGCCGGCAGTTACCCCTCGTATCCCACGGTGTCAACGACGGATATCCGGCGGCTTTTCCCCATTCCACAGAATGAAATAACCGCTAATCCAAATATGGTCCAGAATCCCGGATATTAAGGTATCCTTGTGGACGCCAAAATTAATGCTGTATATGGTCAAGAGATTATTGGTTTTTCTTTGTTGCTGTGGCTGGCTGGCTGCCGGGGCGCAAGGACCGCATGTGGAGGCGCCCAGGCCGCCTGAAGGAGCGGCTGTGCCAACAAAAGCCCCGGCGCACTTTCCTGTCGTCGAGGCTACGATTGCCGGCGTGCACCGCGCGCTGAAAAACAAAACCTGCACCTGCGAACTGCTGGTAAAGGAATACCTGCAGCGCATCGCCGAATACGATTCCTCGACGGGCCTCAACGCCATCATCCTCACCAACCCGGATGCGCTGAAAACGGCGCGGGCGCTGGATGCGGAATACGCCCGGACGCACAAACTGCGTCCACTACATTGCGTGCCGGTGATCGTCAAGGACAATTATAATACAGCGGGGCTGCAGACGACGGCGGGGTCACTGGCCATGAAGGGTTGCATCCCGGCGGTCGATGCCACGATGGTCCGGAAGCTGAAAGACGCGGGGGCTATTGTGCTGGCGAAATCGAATATGGCGGAATGGGCTTTTAGTCCTATGGTGACGATCAGCTCGATTGCCGGTGAGACACATAATCCTTATAACCTCGATCATACCACAGCGGGTTCGAGCGGCGGGACCGCGGCAGCGGTGGCGGCGAACCTGGGCCTGGTGGGCGTGGGAACGGATACGGGTAATTCGATAAGGGGACCTTCGTCACACAATGCGCTTGTGGGGTTTCGATCCACGATCGGTCTCATCAGCAGGGCGGGGATCGCGCCATTGTATTTGCGCAACGATATGGGCGGCCCGATGTGCCGCACCGTGGAAGACGCTGCACGGATGCTGGACGTGCTGGCCGGCTATGATCCCGCAGATCCCATCACAAAATACAGTGCGGGGAAGATCCCGCATAGTTATACGGATTGTCTGGATGCGAAGGGGCTGAAGGGCGCGAGGATCGGGGTGCTGCGAACACTGAGCGAACGTACTCCTGACCCACAGGTACACGCCCTGTTCGAACTTGCTATTGCCGATCTGCGGGCGGCCGGCGCGATCATCGTCGACTCGGTCATCATCGACAATTTCGACTCGGTCAGCGCCAACCAATGGTGCGCTACTTTTCAGCAGGATGTCAACCAATGGCTGGCCGCCCTGGGAAATGCCTCGCCAATGAAAAATTTGCAGGAGGTTGTAGCTTCCGGGAAATACGCTAAGTATATTGAACGGAATCTTCAAACCCAGTTGACGAAGGGGGTGACGACGGATACGGTCGACCACCAGTGTGATGATGCATATTCCGACCCACGCCGGATAGCATACCGCGCAGCAGTGACAGCCGCGATGGACCGGTATCACGTCGGGGCGATCATCTATCCGACCTGGAACAATCCGCCGGCAAAGATCGGGGATTTCAAAGGGTATAAAGGAGATAATAGCCAGATCATCGCTCCCGCAACCGGTTTGCCGGCTTTCACGATCCCGATGGGGTTTACGTATGACGATCTGCCGGCAGGACTGCAGTTCCTGGGCAGGAGCTTTGATGAACCGACACTGGTGCGGTATACGTTCGCGTATGAACAGGCGACGCATCACCGGAAGCCGCCTCCCAAATTCATCGAACTCACCGAATAGACAACATTTAAACAAAACAGATTATGTATCGCAAACAATGGATGATCGCTTGCCTGCTGGGAATAGCTCTTTGGGGTCGCGGGCAGCACGTACAATATTATTATGCAGATCCCGGCATTTCGCCGGATGGGTCGACGATCGCTTTCTCTTCGGGGGGCGATATCTGGACGGTGCCCGTGGCCGGCGGAGACGCGCGGCTGCTGATCGCACACCCGGCGTTTGAGTCGAGACCACTATATTCTCCCGATGGAAAGTGCCTGGCCTTTAATTCCAACCGGACGGGTAATGGGGATGTATACCTGCTAAATTTGGAGACAAGCGTACTTCGGCGACTCACCTATGACGACGGCAATGAAGACGTCAGCGGCTGGTCGGCTGATGGGAAGTATGTCTATTTCTCCACGGCCAGTCATGACATCAATGCTATGCGGGACGTCTACCGGGTGAAGATGGAAGGCGGGACACCGATGCCTGTCAGCGACAGCCGGTATATGACGGAATTCTGGGCGGCGCCGTCGCCTGATGGAAAGACGGTGGCTTTTGATGCGCGGGGTGTGGCTAGCGGCCAGTGGTGGCGTAATGGGCATAGTCATCTCGACGAGTCGGAGATCTGGTTGTGGTGGCCGTCTGCCTCCTCAACTCCCGCGGCTTCCGCACCCGGCACTTTCGAACGCGTAACTGAGGGCGGCGCCAAAGACCTTTGGCCAATGTGGAGCAAGGATGCAACCACCCTGTTCTTCGTCTCGGACAGAACCGGTACGGAAAATCTCTGGTCGATGCCATTGCATGGAAAGGCGAAGCAGCTGACAAATTTTTCAAAAGGACGGGTCCTCTGGCCGACGATCTCGGCGGGTGGCAACACCATCGTCTTCGAACGGAATTTTGCCATCTGGAAATACGATGTCGCCTCCGGCAAAGCGTCGGAGGTCACCATCCGACGGATGGGCGTACCCTCACCGGGACTTCCACCGGCAGCGGGAGAAGGCGGGCGCCGCGGCGGCGGTGAGACGATGCGGGATATGAAGCTATCGCCCGACGGAAAGAAGATGGCCTTTGTCGAGCATGGGGAAGTATTCGTGTCGGCCGCTACAGGCGGGGACGCTTTTCGCGCCACGTATACGGGGGCAAATGAGTCACAACTCAACTGGGCGCCGAACAGCAACAACCTGGTTTATGTGTCGGACCGCGAAGACGTGTCGCATATTTACGAGTACAACTTTATGACCAATAAGGAGACAAAGTTAACGACCAATGCCAAGGACGACTGGACGCCGGTCTATTCACCCGATAGTAAAACGCTGGTGTTTGTGCGCGACAACAAAGAACTGTTGTCATTGGACAGGGCGACAGGGAAGGAGACCTTACTCGCTACGGCGTATATGGGCCGATCACCCAACGGCGGGACGACGATTAAATTTTCACCTGATGGTAAATGGATAGCGTTTGGGGCAACGGGGCAGAAAGGTTTTCGGAATGTCTACGTCGTTCCGGCCGCAGGTGGGGATGCAAAACCGGTGAGCTTCCTGGCGAATGCGAATGGCGGCAATATCGAGTGGGGCGAAGATGGGAAGTATTTGATGTTTACCACGGGTCAGCGGACGGAGGTCAGGAATATCGCTCGGGTGGATTTGGTAGCGAAGCGGCCGGAGTTCGGCGAAGATCGTTTTCAAAAATTGTTCACCGAGCAGGCCCCGCCGGGGACTGATTCGGGAGCACACGCGACGCCGGGTACACCGGGACCTGCGACAGATACGACTGCACCGGGTGGCGGTCGTGGCCGGATGGGTGGACGAAGAGGGGCGGGCGGCATCCCCCATACCGAAATCGACTTCAAGGATTTGAGCGAACGATTGAGTCTGCTGGCCCTGGGGTCGGCCGATGTCAATGACGTGATCATCAGCCGGGATGGCGTCGTGGTGGTCAGTGCCAACATTGGCGGTCAGGGAAATCTGTATGTGTATTCCGCCAATGAGGGCGGTCGTGGAGCCGCAGCCGGTGGCGGAAGACCGGGCGGCGGTGGATCTCCCTTGAGGCCGTTGACGACGACACCGGGGATGAAGTCGGAAGCGCAGTTCTCGCCAGACGGAAAAGAAGTTTATTATATCGGCCAGAGTGGAGTAGAAGCGGTTTCGCTCGACACTAAAACCGTCCGAACCATCAACGCGAGGGCAGAGATGGAGACGGATTTTGACAAGGAAAAGATAGAGGTATTCCGTCAGGCCTGGACCGCACAGAAGCGTGGTTATGCCGATCCCGATATGAATGGCGTCGACTGGAATGCGGTCTATAAAGAATATTTGCCAGTTGTGGCGGGTGTTGCGAGTACGGACGAACTGCGTCGGGTACTGAGCCTGCTGGTTGGCGAATTGAATTCTTCGCATTCGGGTATTGGTGGGCCGGGTGCCTATACGCCTGTCCCTACGGGCAGGCTGGGATTGATTTTTGACCGGGTGACTTACGAGGATCAGGGGAAATTCAAGATCACGGAGGTCATCGATGGGGGGCCGGCGGAGCTGACCGGAAAGGTGCATGTCGGGGATTACCTGACGGCGATCGATGGGAAGCCGCTGACGGCCGGGGATAACCTGGATGATATTCTGGCCGATAAGGTCGGCAAAAAAGTAACCCTGACCTCCTCCACCGGCAGTACCGTGGCTGTCAAGCCGGTGAACCTCGCAGCAGAGAAGGCGTCGCTGTACAAGCAGTGGGTGAAGGAGCAGCGCGAATATGTCAACCGGATCAGCCATGGCCGGTTAGGATATGTTCACATGAATGATATGAGCCAGGAGTCGCTCGATCAACTGTATCTCGATCTCGATGCGGAGAACCAGAATAAAGAGGGGGTGGTCGTGGATGTGAGGAATAATAATGGGGGGTTTGTTAATCCATACGCTTTGGACGTATTGGCACGCAAACCTTATCTGACCATGATCAACAGAGGGTTACCGGGTGCGCCGGCGCGGGCGTTGCTGGGGCAGCGTTCACTCGAGTTGCCGACGATCCTGCTGACGAACCAGCATTCGCTGTCCGATGCCGAGGATTTTACGGAGGGCTATCGGGCCATGGGACTGGGCAAAGTGGTGGGCGAACCAACGGGCGGATGGATTATCTTTACGGGTAGCGTCAATCTGATCGACGGATCGACGGTGCGGATGCCCGGCAGCAAGATCATGGATCATGAGGGCAAGCCGATGGAGCTGCATCCGAGAGCGGTGGATATCGCCGTCAGCGATCCGATAGGACAGCCGGCGGGGCAGGATGCGCAGACGGAGGCGGCGGTGAAAGAGCTGCTGAAGGAAATCGATGCGGCGAAAGGCACGAAACCATAAATCAATTCTACTGCATATGAATATCAGGCGTACTTTTTTTATTTGGGCGCTAGCCTTACCCACGACTATCTACGCACAACGCTCCGCCGAAGCCGGTGGCCGCGCGGAAACAAAACCTGCGACAACAATCGCCGCGATCACCCAAAATCTGAAGAAGTTCGAAGGGTTCTACAACTTCTATTACGACGAAAAAACCGGTAAGATCTATTTGGAGATTGACCGGTGGAACCAGGAATTCCTGTATTTCAGCAGTCTGCCGGAAGGCATAGGTAACGGGGGGGCGGAGCGCGGACAGGCTTCCGGTGTCGTTGCGAAGTGGATAAAGGCAGGACCGAAGGTGTTCCTGTTACAACCCGACTATGAGCATCGGTCGGTGAATGGCGGTCCCGACGAAAAAAGAGACGTGGCCGATGGCTTCTCGCAATCGGTTTTATTCGGATTCTCCCCTGTAGCGGTGGAAGGCGACAAATCATTGATCGACCTCACCCCCTTCCTGGTGCGGGATGCCCTGCACATCGGAGAGAACATCGGATCGGGAAGAGGTAATCCCGGCAGCGCCATTGCCGCCGCGGCGGCCAACCGTACGGGGGGCCAGGCTGGCGGCGGCTATCATCTGGATGACACCCGATCGGCCGTCTTCATGGACTTCACGAAGAATTTCCCGAAGAATTCTGAATTCGAGGCGATGATCACGTTTGCCGGTGCCGGCGGCGGTGGCGGTGGTTTTCGCCGGGGCGGCGGGGTAGCGCCCGATCCCACTTCGGTGACTGTGCGGGAGCATCAGGCTTTTGTGGAACTGCCGGATAGCGGCTATACGCCCCGGAAATTCGATCCCCGTTCGGGATTCAACGATTTCAGCTATTATGATTTTTCGGCTCCGATGAGCGAGCCGCTGGTCAAGCGTTTTATCGAACGGCACCGGCTAATCAAGAAAGATCCGGGTGCGGCGGTCAGCGAGCCGGTGCAGCCGATCGTTTATTATATCGACCGGGGTGCGCCGCCGATCATCCTCAAGGCCCTGATTGAGGGCGGCTCCTGGTGGAACCAGGCCTTCGAGGCGGCGGGATTCAAGAATGCCTTTCAGGTGAAGGAGCTGCCTGCCGATGCCGACCCCATGGATATCCGTTATAATATGGTCAACTGGCTGACCCGCACCGGCAGCCCGCAACGGGCCTTCTCTTATGGCGCCAGCTATATCGATCCCCGGACGGGAGAGATCATCAAAGGGGTAGTGACGCTGGGATCGGACCGGCATCGGGAAGACTACCTGATCGCAGAAGGCCTGCTCCAACCCTATGAAGATGGGAAACCAGTGGATCCAAGGATGGAGCAGGTGGCGCTGGCCCGCATCCGGCAATTGTCGGCTCACGAGATCGGTCACACGCTGGGGTTGACGCATAACTTTATGGCCAGTGTCAAGGACCGGGCTTCCGTCATGGACTATCCTTTTCCGCGGTTCAACCTCAAGGATGACGGTACAATCGACCTGAGCGAAGTGTATGCGCGGGGCATCGGCGGCTGGGACAAGCGGGCCATCATGTGGGGTTATTCCGATTTCCCCAGGGGCGCGAATGAGGAGGCAGAGCTTGACAAGATCATGAAGGAAACATTGAAGGAAGGGTATAAATATATTCCTGACGTAGGCGGCATGACCCATCCCCTGTCCAACCAGTGGGATGACGGCGTGAATCCTATCGACCAGCTGAACAAGCTGATGCTGATCCGTCGTCATCTCCTCGACCGTTTCTCTGAAAAGGCGATCCAAAAGGATGCGCCGATGGCGACACTGGCGGAAGTGCTGGTGCCTATTTATCTGCTGCAGCGATACCAGGTAGAGGCTGCGGCCAAATCAGTCGGCGGGCTGTATTTCACCCATGCCGTGAAGAACGACGGTGAGGAACCGACGAAGATGGTGGACCCTGCCGAGCAATGGCGTGCTTTTGGTGCGTTGGTCAATACCATCACCCCCGACGCCCTGGCGTTGCCGGAGGCATTGATCCAAAAGATCCCGCCTCGCCCGACGGGTTATCCTTCTACGATAGAAGTCTTCAAGGGTCATACGGGGCCGACTTTCGATCCGATCGGTGCAGCAGAGGCTGCGGCGGATAACACCCTGTTCTACCTGCTGGATGCCGAAAGGGCGGCCCGGCTCATCGAGTTCCAGGCTCGTGACGATCGTCAGCCGGGGTTGCTGGCGGTGCTGGACAGCCTGATCGGCAAGACCTGGCGAGCGTCATTGCAGCCAGGCTATAAAGGAGAGTTGCAACTGCTGGTCGATAACCTGGTACTGAAGCATTTGTTATCGCTGGCGGCCGACCCGAAGAATGCCGTCAATGTGAGAAGCGAGGCCTTGTATACCGTCAACAATCTCAAGTACTGGCTGCAGTCGCAGTTAGGTGATGCCAAAGGAAAATGGATGGGTGCGCTGGATTTTGCGCTGATGCAGATAGACGCCTTTTCGAAAGACCCCGACAAGTTCGTGGTAGAACCGGCGTTAGAGATGCCGCCGGGCGCGCCCATCGGGATGCCGGACAACGAATTCGAATTTTAAGATATATAAACAATTTATCGTGTTGAACTTAAAGGACCTGCGGGATCAGACCCCGGGGTCCTTTTTTAATTTCGATGGCGCTACGGGCCTATCCTTGTCCGTTTACCATGAAGGCTTCGCGTGTCAGGCTTTGTGGCAATGTTTTTGCCGGACCAATGACGCATGGGAAAGGATGAGTAACGTCCCCGGATGTATAAGGGGATTCACCTATTTTAATGTATAGATTTCAATAATATTTCCTATTTTAGGACGTTTTCTACGGCCGAGAGATAAAACCCGCTAACCTTAGAAGTTGAAGACATCACTTATGACTTTATCCGTGTTAATTATCAACGCAGATGATTTCGGTTATAGTCTGACCGTGAACCAGGCTATTCTTCGAAGCTTCGAGCGGAATTTGATCAACAGTACTTCATTGATGGCCAATATGGCCGGCTTTGATGACGCGATCAATATGGTTCGCCGCCATGCTGTGCTGCAGGGAAGAGTGGGGATACATCTTAACCTGACGGAAGGCTATCCTATAACATCACTGCTGCGTGGGTTGCCGGCTTTTTGCGATGACAGAGGCCGGTTGGTGTATGACAGGCAGCGGGCATTGATCCGACTTCGGCGGAAAGAGAAAGACGGGTTGTATGGGGAATTGAAGGCGCAAGTGGAAAAGGTACTGTCGGGAGGCATCCGGCCGACGCATTTGGATTCTCACCATCATGTACATACGGAATGGGCGATCGCTCCGCTAGTCTGCCGGCTGGCGCGCGAATATGGCATCCGCAGGGTCCGGCTGACCCGAAACATGGGGCCGGTAGGCCATTACATCCGGCGTATTTACAAACGCGTATATAATAGTTGGTATCTCGGCCGGCGTTCGGGCTTCGCCAATACCGACTACTTCGGGGATATCGCGGACATCAGTTGTCACGCGAAGGTTGACGGGCACGGCCATATTATCCTGTCGCCCGGACGATCTTACGAAGTGATGGTGCACCCCTTGTTCGACGATCGTGCGAACCTGGTAGACCTGAATGGTGAGGACCTGGCGCAGCAACTATTGCCTGTCCTGGGTTCTGTAGCTGACCTTACTGTAGACACTCTGATCTGAAAAATAAGGAGATCGTGAATCTGTCTGATGAAGTGGACGGATGACCGGTTGATTAGTAGCATGAAAACTGACCTGAAAGAATGAAAAAACTGGCCGTTGTTACGACCCACCCTATACAATATCATGTCCCATGGATGATCCGTCTGGCTGAAAAGCAGATTATGGTCAAGGTATTTTATACCTGGGAACAGTCAGGTAGTGGCAACGTTTACGATGCCGGCTTTGGGCGTAACATCCAATGGGATATCCCTTTATTGGAGGGATATGAATATGAATTCATGGATAATACCGCCCGCTGGCCGGGGGTACATCGTTTTATGGGCATTGTCAATCCCGATCTGATCGACCGCATCGAATCCTGGGCGCCGGATGGGGTATTGGTGATTGGCTGGAATTATCACAGTCATTTGAAGGCGATACGTCATTTTCACGGGAAGGTGCCGGTTTATTTCCGGGGGGATTCCGTTCTGCTGCATGAGCGGTGGTTCTGGAGAAAATTCCTCCGCCGCCGTTTCCTCACATGGGTCTACAAGCACGTGGATTATGCCTTGTATGTGGGTTCGAACAATAAAGAGTATTACCTGAGATATGGGTTGTTGTCTACGCAACTGTTGTTTTCCCCCCAGGCAGTAGATATTGAGCGGTTTGCGGAGCCGGTGACATTGTATGAGCAGCAGGCGCGGCAGCAAAGGGATGCGCTGGGCATTCCCGCCGACCATCTCACAGTGTTGTTTGCCGGGAAGCTGACACAGGTAAAAAACCCAGACTTTGTCCTTGACCTGGCCGAAGCCTGTGAGGGTCTGCCGATCAGTTTTATCATAGTAGGTGACGGACAATTGAAGAGAGGCCTGCGGCGGCGGGCGACGGGTAAGGGTAATATCCATTTTATGCATTTTCAGAACCAGCGTATTATGCCGGCTATCTACCGGATGGGCGATATTTTTATTATGCCCAGCCTCAGCGAGACCTGGGGGATGGCGATCAACGAGGCCATGGCCTGCGGGAAGGCGGTGATAGCCAGTGACAAAGTGGGTTGTGCGACCGATCTGGTGCTGGAGGACAAAACAGGCATTGTTTTCAGGCAGGGAGACCTCGATAAATGCGTGCGATTTTTGCGTAAAGCCTGTACCGATCGGGAAGGGCTGGCGGAAATGGGCCGGAACGCGACTGCGCTGATCCAGTTCTTTTCCTTCTCCCACATCGTCGACAGCCTGGAACGGGTAATGGAACTGTAAAGGTTTTTTTTAGTATCTTACCATATCATCATCATTACCAATGGCTGTGACCCAGGGTCGGCCACTGACCCACAGAAAGATACTTCAACATGCGGACAGCCAGGGACAAACGACTGATCAATGGCATGATCACCGCCACTGCCGGCGTGCTGGCCATCGTCGTGCTGTCTATCTGGCAATACCGGCGCATCCAGGACACCGGCCTCACCATCAGACATACGAATCAGGTATTATTTAATACTGATGAGGTATTAAGCGAGGTGATGCAATACCAACTCAACGTAAAAAACTTCCTTTTGACCGGCGACAGCGCTGTGGTCGGGCAAGGCAGCGATACCTGGCGGGTCCCTTCCAGCATTGCGGCCTTGAAAACGTTGACAGCCGACAATCCCGGCCAGCAGCTGCACATCGACACTTTGTCCCGGTATGCCGAAAAGGACCGGGCGGTGCTGGCGGAGGCAGTGCGGTTGCGGAGATCGGGCAATATAACGGGGATGTCCTCGCTGATGGCCGTCGAAGCGACCACGGGCTATTTCAACCAGATCCAGGCGATCATTGGCCGGATGCAGTCGGAAGAACGCCAGCTGCTGGACTTACGGCGTCAGGCCAACCAGCACAAAGCATTCCAATTACAATGTGTATTATGGTCCCTTATTGCAGCCGTCGTCATTTTGGCGCTGGTGATCTTCCGGTGGGCCCAGCTCGATCTGCACCGGGAAAAGATAGCGCGGGAGCAGCTGGATCGATTCAACCAGGAATTGGAAAGGGAAGTTCAGTTAAAGACAGCCAGCCTTCAGGCTTCTGAAGACAAATACAAGACACTTTTCTACAAAAGTCCGCTGCCCAAGTGGATCTATGACGAGATGACCTTGCAATTTCTGGAGGTCAACGAGGCTGCCATACGTCTTTATGGTTATAGCCAGGAACAATTTCAGCAAATGACGATCATGGACATCCGCCCTGAGGAAGACAAGCCCCGGTTGGTCGCGGATGTGGAAGAAGTGCGTCGCCATCCGGGTATTTATATGGAGGGTCAGTGGCGGCATACCAAGCAGGGTGGAGAGACGATCGACGTGGACATCATCGCCCACCCCATCGATTTTGACGGACGCAAGGCCCGGATGGTGGTAGCCAACGACATCACCGAACAGAACCGCTATGAAAGAGAAATGCGGCGATTGAATAATGACCTGGGACGGCGGGCGGATGAACTGGCGGCTTCCAATGCCGAGCTGGAACGCTTTGCCTATATTGCTTCACATGATTTGCAGGAGCCCTTGCGGATGGTGAGCAGCTTTCTCCAGCTATTGCAAAAAAAATACAGCGGGCAGATGGACGCCAAGGCCGATCAGTATATCCATTATGCAGTGGATGGGGCGGAAAGGATGAAGGCCCTGATCATGGATCTGCTGGAATATTCACGGGTAGGCACGGCCAGGGAAGGTTTTGGCTGGGTGGATACGGCCGAGGTCATGTCGGAAGTGGGAGAGATCTTCCGGGAAAAGATTGTCACGGCGCGGGCGCGGATAGAGATCGGGGAGCTGCCGAAGGTCTGGGGAGACAAAATACAACTGGCACAACTGCTGCAGAACCTGGTCAGCAATGCGCTGAAATATCATAGTGACAGGTCCCCGGTGATCCGCATCCGGGCAGAGGGGGAAGATGGTCACTGGCTGTTTTCGGTACAAGATAATGGAATAGGTATTGATCCATTGTTCTTCGACAAGATCTTCATTATTTTCCAGCGACTCCATAACCGGAACGACTATTCGGGGACGGGTATCGGGCTGGCGGTCTGTAAGAAGATCGTCGAACGGCATGGGGGGAAGATCTGGGTGGAGTCGGATCAGCGTAGCGGAAGTACCTTTTTTTTCACTATTAATAAAAAATCTTAATCCTTTAGCCCATGTATCAGATTCACATCTTATTAGTCGATGACAACGAAGGAGACATCCTGTTGACCCGGGAAGCACTGGAAGAGGCGCGCATCATCAACAAGGTTTCCATTGCCTACGATGGTATACAGGCTATCGATATGCTGAAAAAAGCGGCGCGGACGAACATCGCCATGCCCGATCTCATCCTGCTGGACATCAACCTGCCGAAGATGAACGGTACGGAGGTGCTCAGCATTATCAAAAGCAATCCTGATCTGCGGCGGATACCGGTGATCATGCTGACGACGTCTTCCTCGGAAAAGGATATCCTTGCTTCTTACGATAATTACGCTAATTGTTACATTACCAAACCTGTGGATCTCGATCGCTTTATGGATGTTGTGCGGACCATTGAAGACTTTTGGATCAGCATTGTCAAATTACCTAAAACGCACGCGTAAATGTCCGGTGACCACCCTTCTTTACACATCCTGGTTGTCGAGGATAATCCCGGCGACCTTTTCCTGTTACAGGAGTTCCTTCGGTCATCCGATCTGGAGATTGCGCAGATCTATCCGGCGGGACACCTGGCTGAAGCAAAGCAGATCCTGAATGATGAGCGGGTCGACCTGGTCTTCCTGGATCTGTCCCTACCCGACAGTTTTGGGCTGGAGTCCTATATCGGGCTACAGGCGTATGCGCAGCGGGTGCCGATCATTTTGCTGACGGGTTTGACTGACACTAAGATCGCACCCCAGGCTTTGGTCATGGGTGCGCAGGACTACCTGATCAAGGGAGAATTTGATGAGAAGCTGCTGGCCAGAGCGGTGAGATATAGCCTGGAACGCGTTCGCAACCTTCAATTCCTGCGGGAAAGTGAAGAGCGTTATCGTGAGCTATTTAACAACAACCCGATGCCGATGTGGGTATTCGATGCGGACACCTACCAGTTTTTGGAGACCAATAGTGCTGCCGTGCAGCATTACGGGTATACGCAGGAAGAGTTCCTTGGCAAGACGGTGGCGGATATCCGGCTGTTTGGCGATAAGGAGCAGCTGAGGGAGGAAGTGGCATCTATCCAGGGAGTCCGGGACGGTATCAAGAAAGGCATTATGCAACATCGGAAGAAGACCGGCGAGATCATTTTCGTGGATCTGGCCTGGCACAATATCAACTACAGGAACCGGCCTGCTATTCTCGCGCTGGCGAATGATGTGACTGAGCGTATTCAGCTCGAAGAGGAGTTGAATGAACAACGGCTGTCGCGGCAGAAGCAGATCACCGAGGCCGTGATCGTGGCACAGGAAAAGGAGAGGACGGAGATCGGCAAGGAACTGCATGACAATGTCAACCAGATCCTGGGCGCGAGCAATCTCTATATCAATACCGCCATGACGGATGAAGAGATGCGGCAGGAGTTGCTGGAGCGGAGTACAGAGCTGATCAGTAATGCGATCAACGAGATCCGCAAGATCTCCAAATCGCTGATCACGCCGGGGCTGCGGGAGATCGGTTTGATCGAATCCATCGAGGATATCATCGACGATATGAAGATGGCGAAGGATGATATGCTGATCGAACTGGACCTGGAGAATATCGAAGAGGATCAGATCGAAGACCGGAGAAAGCTGACGTTGTTCAGGATCGTGCAGGAACAGCTGAACAATATCGTCAAGCATGCGCGGGCGACGCGGGTGCTGATCCGGTTGTCGGGGGAGAGAGAGTCGATTGTGTTGACGGTGGCGGACAATGGGGTGGGCTTTGACGTCGGGCGGCACCGCAAAGGCGTCGGGATCACCAATATCATCAGCCGGGCCGAACTGTTCAACGGGCGGGTCGATATTCAGTCGGCCCCCGGCGAGGGGTGTACGTTGAGCGTAAGTTTGCCTATGTGACAGCCCCGGACGGACAGCCCCGGAGGGACAGCCCCGGAGCGCTAGCGCGGAGCAGACATGAGCCCCGGTTAGCCGGCGTAAGCCGGCGCAGCGGAGCGAACCGCATCTACTCTGCCCTTAAACTCCTCACCGGATTCGCCAGCGCGGCCTTTACTGCCTGTAAACTGACCGTCAGCAGCGCTATAACGATAGCCATGGCGCCGGCCAGACCAAAGAACCACCACTCGATAGTGATCTTATACGCATAGTCTTGCAGCCAAACATGCATGGCCCACCATGCCAGCGGCGAGGCGATCAGCAGCGCAATGACGACGAGTACCAGGAATTCGCCGGACAGGAGAGTGAGCAGAGAGAAAATGCCTGCACCCAATACTTTCCGGATCCCGATCTCGCGGGTGCGTTGTTCGGCGGTGAACATGGCCAGTCCCAGCAGTCCCATGCAGGAAATAAAGATGGCCAGTCCTGCAAGATAATCGGACAGATGGCTGACGATCACTTCGCTGTTGTATAGTTTTTTATATTCTTCGTCAGCAAACAAACACGTGAACGGAAACTTCGGATTCAGGCTGGAGCAGATGCCTTCGAGATCCGTCAGCACTTCTTTCGTATGCTGCCCCTGTATCCGTACCAGGATGACACCGTCATTGTGGGCCTCATTGAACCTAACGATCAGGGGAGTGATCCGTTCATGCAAAGATTTCAGATGAAAATCTCTGAGCACACCAATGATATGTCCTTTTTGGCCCCATAGCTCGAGTGGCTGGCCAATGGGGTCTTTATATTTCAGGGTCTTCAGGGCCTCTTCATTGACGAGATAATCTGTCGTGTCCGACGGGAAGTTGCGGGAAAAGTCACGGCCTGCCGCGAGTTGCAGGTTCATGGTTTTGACGAAATCATAACCGGCTTCTGTGATGGCGAACAAGGGTTTGGCATTGGGGTCTTTGCCGGTCCAGGAGACCGTGGCAGTGATCGTGCGCCCGATATTCGTTGGCGCATCCGCCATACAGGACACCGCGCCTACCCCCGGCATCCGGGCAGCCTGTTGTTTGAATACCGCATACTTATTGCCGAGATCGCCTTCCAACGGGATATAGGCGAGGTTCTCCTTGTTGAAGCCCAGGTTGGCGTGCTGGGCATAGTTGATCTGTCTGGCCACGACGATGGTGCCGATGATAAGGACGATGGAGAGGACGAACTGGAAGACCACCAGCCCTTTTCTGAAGAGGACAGAGCTGTTGCTGAATGTCAAAGCTCCTTTTAACACCCGGATGGGCTGCAAAGCGGAAAGAAAAACGGCGGGATAACTACCTGCCAGCAAGCCCGTCACCAGTGTCAGTGCGGCGAGTTCCAACCAGAAATGAGCGTTGGTATAGGGAATGACGATCTGTTTTTGGGTCAGGGTATTAAAGACGGGCAGCACGGCATTGGCCAGCATGACCGCGAGAATGGCGGAGAGGGCGGTCAGGAGTACTGCCTCACTGAGGAATTGACCGACGAGTGAACCCCGGATGGCGCCGGCGACTTTGCGGATGCCGATCTCTTTCGCTCTGCGGGCCGACCGGGCAGTCGTCAGATTCATGAAGTTGATACAAGCGATGAACAGGATGAATATAGCGACGATGCTGAACAACCGAACGTATTCGATGCGGCCGCCGGTCAACTGGCCGTCGGTGAAGTTGCCATGCAGGTAGACATCGCCTAATGGCTGCATGCCGAGATCGGTCCAGAATGTTTTGCCGAAATTCTTGTTGTAGTCGAAGAGTATTTTTTTCAATTTTGCCGCGGTCAGCACCGGATCGGCGTTGGCGCGCAACATGATGGCGGTGCTGGGGCTATTATTTTCCCAGTTGGTCATCCAGTTGTTGTCTTCGAGTTCTGCAATCCAGTTGATGACGAAGTCGAATTTCCACGAGCTGTTGGCGGGCGGGTCGGCAAAAACGGCGGAGACCGTAAACTGCCGGTGGTTTTGGCAGAGAATAGACTTCCCGATCGCCGACCGGGCGCTGCCGAAAAAGCTCCGGGCCATTTTGTCGGAGATGGCGATAGCCGAAGGGTTATCCAGCGCCGTGGTCGCCGTACCCTGTAACAAGGGGTAGCTGAACATGTTGAAATAGTCGGAGTCGGCGGCAATCCCGTCCTGTTTGATGATCTTATCGCCTGCCTGGAAGGTGACGCCGTCATGCCCGCTGATGGTTGTAGCGTATTCCACTTCGGGCATCCGTCTTTTCAGTTCGCGTCCGAGGAGACCTGGCGTCCAGTAGCCGGCCATCATTTTGCCGTCGATGTGTTCCTGTTCGTAGAGCATGTAGAGCCGGGATCCGTTGGCGTGAAAGTTGTCCATGCTCCGTTCGTCCCGGATCCACAGGAAGATCAGCAGGCTGCAGGCCATGCCAAGGGCGAGACCAAAGATATTGATCAGGGAAAAGGCCTTGTTGTTGCGGAAGGCCCGCCAGGCGACGGTGAGATAGTTTTTGAGCATGGGGTGATTTTAATTAGATCTCAAACTCTCTTCGGGAGCCGAAGCTCATTCAGAGCGAAGGCTCTGCACCGGATTCGCCAGCGCGGCCTTCACTGCTTGGATGCTGACTGTCAGCAGTGCTATAGCGATCGCACCGGCACCTGCCAGTGCGATTACCCACCAGCTGATCGTGGTCCGGTAAGCAGAGGCGAAATCCTGCAGCCAGGTATTCATGGCCCACCACGCCACCGGCGAGGCGATAAGGATAGCCAGGGCAACCAAAAAGATAAACTCTCTTGACATCAAAAAGGTAATCCCGCTGACACTGGCGCCCAGTACTTTCCGGATACCGATCTCTTTATTGCGCTGCTCGGCCATGAATGCAGATAAGGCGAACAGCCCGAGACAGGCAATCACGATCGCCAGGCTGGCAAAGCTGCTGAAAATGTCTCCCATCCTTTGCACGTCGGCATACATATTCCTGAAGCTCTCATCGAGGAAGGTATATCGTATCGGCTGATTGGGGGCGAAGCGATGCCACACGGCGGTGATAGCGGCCAGGCTTTGCTTCATATCCGCGGTATTGACCTTGACGGAGATGATCGACGGGCTGTTACCCAAATGCAGACACAACGGCCTGATGCCGGTACGCATAGTTTCGAAATTGAAGTCCTGCACGACACCGATGATCGTGTAGGTAGCCCCCCAGTCGACGGTTATCCTTTTACCCGGTGCGTCCGTCAGATGAAGCTGTTGCGCCATCGCCTGGTTGATAATGACGGCCTGTGAGTCGGAGGCGATAGCCGGGGAAAAATTCCTTCCGGCGACAAGCCGCATCCCCATTGTGCGGACATAGTCTTCGTCTACCATCCATGTCTGTGCGTAGAAACCTGCTTCTACCTTCGTTTTTCCTTCATGCCAGAATTGTTCCCAGTCGCGTTTGGTGTTGGCTATGGGCAGGTAATCACCGATGGAGACGCTGCTGACCTGGGGAAGGTTGGCCAGCTCATGTTTGAAATCTTTTACCTGACCTGCCAGCGTGTTGGTCCCTTGCAGCAAAACGACCTGGTCTTTGTTGAATCCCATCTTTTGATGGAGGATGAAGTGCATCTGGTTGTACACGACGACCGTGCTGATGATGAGGATGACAGATGTCGTGAATTGGAAGACGACGAGGCCATTCCGCAGCAGGGAACTTTTCGCGCCTCTGCTGACCTGTCCCTTCAGCACGTCTATCGGTTTGAAGGAGGAAAGATACAGGGAAGGATAAAGACCCGCCAGGACGCCGGTGACGATGGCCGCGCCGAGGAGAAGGGGTGCGAGCCACCAGGCGGTGAACGGAATGGTCAGCGATTTATCCGCCAGCCGGTTGAAGTAAGGCAATAACAATACCGCCAGCACCAGGGCTAAACCAAAGGAAAGAAAGCTGAATAGCAGCGACTCCGTCAGGAATTGTTTGATCAGCCCGCTGCGCAGCGATCCGATCACTTTCCGCAGTCCCACTTCCCTGGCCCGGTTCGCCGATTTCGCCGTGGAAAGATTGATGAAATTTATGCAGGCGATGAGGAGGATGAAACCCGCTACGGCGGCGAACAACCAGATGAAGCGTATATCTCCATGGCTCACTTCATCATCAATCGTAGTATCGAGATGGATCTTACTGATGGGCTGCAGGTAGAAGGTGGTCGTTTGTTCCACTTTATCCGCTATGATATCTCCATTCTGCCGCAAGGTGGGTATAATGTATTTTGTCAGCAGGAGTTTCAACTTGACCTGCAGCTGTGCGACATCCGTGCCCGGCTTTAACAGCAGGTAGGTTGAATAGTTAGTAGCGTTCCAGGAGTTCGCCTCGCCGGGAAAGAGTTCGTGACCGGAGAGGGTAAGCCAAAAATCGTATTGAATATGCGAGGTAGAGGGAAAATCCTGCATGACGCCGGTGATGGTATAAGTCTGGTTCCTGTCGTTGTTCAGCACTAACGTTTGACCGACGGGATTCTGGCGAGGGAAATATTTGTCGGCCTTCCTTTTGGAAATCAGCATCGTGTTGGGCTCGGTCAGCGCATGTGCCCGGTCGCCGTAGATCAGGGGTATTTTGAGGATGTCCAGTAGTTCCTGGTCGGCGTAAGCGAACCTGGTTTCAAAGTTGTTTTGTGTTTTATCGACAGACCTTACCTCATTGCTTCCCCCATCGAATGTTTCATGGGGCATTAGGCGGCCGGCCTTCTCTACTTCGGGAAAATCCGCCATTAAGGCTTTAGCTACGGGAGCCTGCCAGTCCGAATTGCTCCCTGTTTTGCCATTATCGTCAAATCTATCGGTCAGCCGAAAAATGCGGGCGACATCGGGGTAAGCCCTGTCGTAGTGCAATTCATCCCTGATGTACAGGGAGATCAGCAGGCAGGCGGTGATGCCGAGGGCTAAGCCGCCGATCTTGATGACGGCATACATTTTTTGCTTACGCAATTGCCGGAGGGCGATGGTGAGATTGTTGTTGTGCATCGGTGAAAGTGTATGATGCGGGTATTGCCAATCGGGTGCCGGTTTTATATGGCATTGGCAATTAATTATTTACGCAATCGCGATGGGCGGCGGTGTCCGCTTTCGATACGGCAGGTGTACGTGTTCGCAAAGCCCGTGACTCGTCCGGCTAAAACTATTCCCGGCCCGGAATCGCCGGCCCCGGAGCGGGGGTCAGCCCAGCACCTCCTCCATTTTCATGCTGCGGGAGCCTTTGATCAGCAGGTAGCTATCTTTGAGTCCGACACCGGCGAGCCAGCGGCCGGCCTCTTTGCTGTTGGCGAAGCTGAGGTAGGGATGGCTGAGGTGGCGGAAGTCGCCGCCGACAAGAACAACCTGCTGCCATTGGTATTGGACGATGAGGTCGATAATGCCCTGGTGTTCGGCGAGGCTTTCGGGGCCGAGCTCGGCCATGGCGCCAAGGATCAGTACTTTGTGGTTGGCGGGATCGGAGGGTGTGCCGGGATTTGGATCGCCGGCGATCGGCAAACGCGCGAAATTTTCGATGGCGGCGCGCATGCTGGAGGGGTTGGCGTTATAGGCGTCAAGGATAATATGCAGGCCATCACGTTCGATCAGCTGCGAGCGGGAGTTGGATGGTGTATATTGTTCAATAGCCTCTCGGATCAATTCATCCTTCACACCGAAATGCTTTCCCACCGCGACAGCGACCAGAACATTCGGGAGGTTATAATCGCCGACCAGCTGCGTACGGATAACACCAGTAGTCGCCCCGACTATCATTTCAACAGATAACAGCGTATCACTCCCGGTCCTGGCGAGCCGGCCTTCATATTCCGCATTCTCGGTCCCATAGCTTACCACCTGTGCTATCCCCTTGCTCATCGCCCAAAGATCTGCCGAATCCCGTAAAACGAATGCCGTTCCACCGCCTATCGCGGGCACGATCCCACCGGCGCCGCCGTTGATCGCGGGCACATGCTCACTCCGCAGAAAATCGTACAACTCCCCCTTCCCTTTCTTCACGCCCTCGGGCCCGCCGAACCCTTCTAGATGGGCCTTTCCCACATTCGTAATGATCCCATGCGTCGGCAGCACATACCGGCAATAGCCCTCGATCTCTTTTTGGTGATTCGCCCCCATCTCGATCACCGCCATCTGCGCATCCTTTCCCACCGACAGGAGTGTCAGCGGAATCCCTATGTGATTATTCAAATTGCCCTGCGTAGTATAAGTGGTAAAAGTTGTTGACAACACCCCAGACACCAACTCTTTCGTCGTCGTCTTCCCATTACTTCCGGTTATCGCAATAAAAGGAACCGAAAACTGCCGCCGATGATGGAGGGCGAGATCCTGCAAAGCCGTGAGAACATCGGGAACCGGGAGGAGGCGGTCTAATATATACGGGGGCACGGCATTGATATCAGCGGGCGACTCGTCGATAATGGCATAGGCGGCGCCCTGTTCGAGGGCATGGACGGCGAACTGGTTGCCGTTGAAATTAGGACCTTTGAGCGCAAAGAAAAGATCGCCGTGCTTCAACTGGCGGGTGTCCGTCCGGATGGAAGGGTGACGGAGATAGATGTCGTATAATTGTTCGATGGTCATGGGTAGCCGTTGATAGCCAAAGATATGTATTTACCGTGCAACATTTCCAAAGGGAAGGCGTCCTTTGAGTACACCAACTTCAATGCTATGTTCCGGAATTATCTGATGATTGCCCTGCGGCAGATGCGCAAGCACAAATTCTACTCCGCCATCAAGATCGGCGGATTCGCGCTGGGCATCGCCACCTGCCTGCTCATTGCATTATATATCCGGAACGAAACCAGCTATGACCGCGGCTGGGCAGAGACGGACCGATTGTTTCGAGTCATCCAGGTCTATAACCCCGACGGGAAAGAAAGCAGAGGGCCGGCGATGCCTGCTCCCTTTGCAGTCGCCTTTAAGAAGGAGTTCCCGGAGGTAGAGTTGGCGGGCCGAACGATGCCGTACCCATTGTTCGAGGGTGCAGGCAGTAATGAAGTCCGGGCAGCGGGAGCGGAGGAGAACATCTTCGAAGAGGGCTTCAGCTACGCGGACCAGTCGATGGTCGATATGTTTCAATTCCCCATGGTATATGGCGACCGGGCCCATGCGCTGACAGCGCCGCACAGTATCCTCATCAGCCGGCGTAAGGCAGATAAGTTTTTCCCGGGACAAGACCCGGTCGGTAAGCTGCTATACCTCAACGATGACAAGGACCATCCCTGGACGGTTGGGGGAGTGATGCAGGATATGCCGACGAATTCGCATCTCCAATACGACTTTCTTTTATCCCTGGCTGGCCATGAGCTGTGGCCAGGTGAGCAGCAGCAGTGGCTGGCGGATAACTATGATAGTTATGTTCTGCTGCGACGGGGAGCGGATATAGAGTCCCTCCAGAAGAAGATGAAGGTGATGTTCGGTCAGTATATCCTGCCCGGATTGGTGTCGATGGGGACGAAGGATCCGCAACACATTATCAATTCCTGCAGTTTTATCCTGCAACCTGTCCGAGACATTCACCTGTTCTCCTATAATATTGCAGATAGCCTGACCCATGGCGATATACGCTTTGTATGGTTGTTTGCGGCGGTAGGCTGTTTTATCCTGCTGCTGGCCTGTATCAATTTCGTCAACCTCTCGACGGCGCGGAGTGCAGGGCGGGCGAAGGAGGTAGGTCTGCGGAAGGTCGTTGGATCGCGTCGCGGCGGCCTGATCAGACAGTTTTTGCTGGAGTCGCTGGTGATGAGCGGCGTCGCTTTCTTACTGGGGCTGGTGTTGGCGTGGTTGATGATGCCTTTGTTCAACCAGCTGACGGCGACTTCATTGCGCATGCCCTGGACTGAATGGTGGCTGCTGCCGGTGGTGGCGGGCGCTGCGATAGTCATCGGGCTGCTGGCGGGGATCTATCCGGCGGTGTATTTGTCGGCTTTCCGGCCGGTGGAGGTGCTAAAAGGCAACCAAGGCCTCCGATGGTTGCGAACGAGGACGAGCGTGACGAAGCAGCTCGGACGAAGGTCTGGGGGGACCGTCCGGAGTAAAGTGAGCTTACGCAGCGTACTGGTTGTCTTCCAGTTCACGACCTCGGCGATCTTAATCATCGCCACCTTTGTGGTATACCGGCAGATGAAATTTATCATGGACCGGAAAATGGGTTATGATAAGTCGCAGGTGCTACTGGTGCAGGGGACGGGGGTGTTGGACAAGAAGCTGCCGGACTTTAAAACGGAACTGCTGAAATTACCGGGGGTGACCACGGTATCCGTCAGTGACTTCTTGCCGGTCACCGGCGGCAAACGGAATATGAATAGCATGTGGAAATGGGGCCGGCAAAAGGTGGACCCGCGGATCGCTGCTCAAAGCTGGTGGGTGGACCAGGATTATATCCCCGCGATGGGGATGACAATAGTGAAGGGCAGGAATTTTTCGGACGAGATGGCCTCTGATTCCACGGGGATCGTCATCAACGAGACGATGGCGCAGCAGTTGGGGACGGCCGATCCGATCGGGCTGCAGATCAGCAACGGGGGGCCTGTTGCGATGCATGTCGTAGGGGTAGTGCGGGACTTCAATTTCGAATCGTTGACGACTGCGGTCGGGCCGCTGGTGTTACATCGGGGTAACTGGGCCACTGTCGTTGCGGTCAAGATCGATACGCGTGATCCTGCGGGATTGATCAAACAGGTCGATGGGGTATGGAAGAGCTTTCTACCACACCAAGAAATGCGCTACACCTTTATGGATGAAAGCTTTGCCCGGATGTATGCCGATGTACAGCGGACGGGCCATATTTTTACGAGTCTCGCGACACTGGCGGTGATCATCGCCTGTCTGGGGCTGCTGGCATTGTCTGCCTTCATGGCGGAGCAGCGGCGGAAGGAGATCGGGATCCGGAAGGTGTTGGGGGCGACGGTGATGCAGCTGGCGGGGCTGATGTCGGGTGAGTTTGTGAAGCTGGTGTTGATCGCTATTGTCATTGCGGCGCCGGTGGCCTGGTGGGGGATGCATGTGTGGCTGCGGAATTATGTGTACCGGATCGATATAGGGGTGGGGGTGTTTATGGCGGCGGGGATACTGGTGCTGGCGATTGCGCTGCTGACGATCAGCTGGCAGGCGATACGGGCGGCGACGGCCAACCCTATAGGCAGCCTAAGGACAGACTAGCTGCGCGCATGCTGGCGCTTCTAAGATCGACCGCTCGCGCGGTCTCTTGTAGCGAATAGGATCGGTTCTGTCCGGTCGCGGTCATGCCGCTGTATCGAAAGCGGTCAAAACATCACAGTCGCCCGTCATCTAAAAAATTGATTTCCAAATCTCTATATTTCCGGCATGCGCTTGGCACCATTTGACACTATGTTCCAAAACTATATAAAGACTGCGCTGCGCAACCTGCGCAGGCACAAAGCGCATGCCGCCATCAATATCGCCGGGCTGACGATCGGGATGGCCGTTGCCTTGTCGATCGGCATCTGGGTCGCCGACGAGCTGAATTATAACAAAAGTATTCCCCGCTATGACCGCATCGGTCAGGTGATGCAGGCCAGCGTCATGGGCGGCGACAGGGGCGTGGCGTGGGGGAGCCCGCACCGCTGGCGGCGGAATTGCGCACGCACTATGCCAGCAATTTCCGGTATGTCGTGATGGCCAATTGGCGGGCTAATCACCTGGTGAAGGTGGGTGCGACGGCGGATGCAAAGGTGACGACACTGAGGGGAGAGTATATGGAAGGGGACGCACCCTACCTGTTGTCGCTGACGATGCTGCGGGGCTCACGGGAAGGGATAAGGGAAGGTTATACGGTCCTGCTTTCGCGGAGCTCGGCCGTCACCCTCTTTGGCGATCGGGACCCGATGGGCGCGGTGGTACAGGTAGATAGTAAAACGAATCTGAAAGTGACGGGGGTATATGAGGATCTTCCGGCCAACAGCAGCTTTGGCGACGTGGGCTGGATCGGTTCCTGGCCGGCCTATCTGGCCAGCGAGCCGGGTATTGCGTCGATGCCCGATCCCTGGGGCAACAATTCCTGGACGGTGTATACGGAGATTGCCCCGAACACGACAATGGCCGGCGTCTCGGCGCATATCCGGCTGGCGAAATTCAACAATTGTCAGCCGTCGTCGCGGCAGTATCATCCCGAATTATTTTTGCATCCGATGAGCCGCTGGTATCTGTACAGCGAATTCAAAAACGGCGTCAATACGGGTGGCCGGATCCAGTATGTCTGGCTCTTCGGGGTCATCGGGGTGTTTGTGCTGCTGCTGGCGTGTATCAATTTTATGAATCTTTCGACGGCGCGGAGCGAGCGGAGGGCGAAGGAAGTGGGGATTAGGAAGGCAATCGGGTCGTTACGCGGACAGTTGATCCGGCAGTTCTTTGTGGAGTCACTGTTGATGGCGACGATGGCATATGCGCTGGCGCTGCTGGTGGTCAGTGCCTGGTTGCCTGCGTTTAACGGGGTGGCAGGGAAGGAGATGAGCGTACCGTGGGGAAGTCCTGCCTTTTGGCTCATGGGGCTGGCGTTCTGTGCGTTGACGGGTTTGATTGCCGGTAGTTATCCAGCCTTGTATCTGTCTTCGTTCCGGCCGGTGAAGGTCTTGAAAGGCTCTTATCGGGCGGGGCGGATGGCTGCGTTGCCTCGGCAGGCATTGGTGGTATTGCAGTTCGCCGTCAGCGTAAGCCTCATTATCGGCACGGTAGTGGTCTTCAGGCAGGTGCGCTATGCGATGGACCGGCCGATCGGCTATGATCAGAACGGGCTGGTTAGTATTTATATGTACAATAAGGAGATCCACGAGCATTTTGATGCCGTACGGACGGAGTTACTGCATGCCGGGGTGATCGAGGATATGGCGGAGGCAGGCGGACCGGCGACGGATGTCTGGGGCACGAATGGGGGATTCGACTGGGAGGGGAAGGACCCGAATCTGGCGGTGGAATTTGCGAATACGGGAGTTTCTCCCGGCTATGGTCATACGGTGGGCTGGCAATTCGTGGCGGGGCGGGATTTCAGGAAGGATTTTGCTACGGATACTGCGGCCTTTGTGATCAATGAGGCGGCAGTCAGGTATATGGGGATGAAGGACCCGGTGGGGAAGATCTTGAAATGGGAGGGGCAGCCGTTCCGGATCATCGGGGTCATTAAAAATATGTTGATGGAGTCACCCTACGCAGAGGTGCGACCTTCGCTGTTCTGTCAGGTGCGTGATCACGATGCGTTTGAGATGTTGCGGCTGAACCGGAGTCGGCCTGCGGGGCCGTTGCTGGCGACGATTAAATTTGTGTTTGCGAAATACGATCCTTCGCAACCTTTCGACTATCAGTTTGTCGATACGACGTATGCCCGGAAGTTTGGAGATGAACAGCGGGCGGGGCGGCTGGCAGCGATCTTTGCGGTGCTGGCGATCTTTATCAGCTGTCTGGGCTTATTCGGCATGGCGGCTTATATGGCCGAGCAGCGGACGAAGGAGATCGGGGTGCGGAAGGTGCTGGGTGCGGGAGTATTGGGTCTTTGGGGGATGTTGTCGAAGGATTTTGTGGTGTTGGTGGGAGTGGCGTTGGCGATTGCGATGCCGCTGTCGTGGTATGGGATGCACCAGTGGTTGTTGGGGTATGAGTACCGCAGCGGGATGGCGTGGTGGATCTTTGCGGCGACGGCCGCGGGGGCGATCGGGATCACGTTGCTGACGGTGAGTGTACAGGCGGTGAAGGCGGCAATGGTGAGCCCCATTAGAAGCTTGAAGGCTGACTAGCAGCGGCCATAAAAAGGTTTAGAAACGAAAAGCCCCGCGATTTCATTAGACTCACGGGGCTTTTTTATATGTTTGGCTGCTATCGTGCCTAGGCTGTTATCGTGAATGACGTAATACTATTGTTTGCGGGTGTTCTGGCGGCGCGTCTTGTAGTTGATACCCGTCTGTCGGCCATTGCCGGCTGGGCTACCTACGCGGTCCATTGCGCAACGGAAACCGACTGTGCTGTTGGCCTGGTCTTCTTCGAGGAAGCGGCGGGTGCCGGGGCTCAACCAGTAGGCGCGGTCATTCCAGCTACCACCTTTGATCACGCGGGACTTGTTGCTGATCAGGGTAGTGATACCATAACCGTAGGCGATACCGGAAATAGTGGAGTCGCCATCGAGGTAGTTGATCACGTCGCCTTTCTGGTAGTTGCGGCGGGAGCGAGACTCGGAGTCGGTTACATAGCGCATCTTGATACGGCCCAGGCTATCGCGGTCAGCCTTGCCTTCCTTACCCATATCAATGGTCTGGAAGTGGTTACCACGGAAGGGGGCTGCATCATCGACGTCCTGGCCGGACATCGGGCGGTAGACGTCGGCTACCCACTCGCTGACGTTGCCTGACATGTTATAGAGACCGAAACCGTTCGGGAAGAACGAAGTAACGGGAGCGGTATAGACTGCATTGTCATTCAACCCTCCTGCTACGCCCATGTTATCACCGGCGCCGCGTTTGAAGTTGGCCATGAAGGTACCTTGCCAGCTGCCGTGGCGGGTATCGCGCAGGCCATTGACATTATTGCTCCAGGAATACACCTGTTTGTTGGCGGTAAGTTCTTCCCCATGGCTTTTGTCATTCTTGCTGGGCAGGGGATTCTGGTTGATATAACCGAGGGCCGCGTATTCCCACTCTGCCTCTGTTGGGAGGCGGTAGTTCGGCAGCAGAATGCCATCCTCAAACTTGACCGTCGTACGGGGAGTACCGTTCGGGTTCTTGAGGGGGTTGGCTTTCGTGCGAGCTTTTTTATCGGGGGTAGCCTGGTATTCACCCATCAGGTAAGCCTTGGTATCAAAGTTTTCCTGTCCGAGACCCTGCAGGTTCTTGACGGAATTGGCGTTGATATAGCCGCGGTCGATCAGGGCCTTTTCATTCACCCGGTCGGATCTCCACAGACAGAAGTCATAAGCCTGCTTCCAGGTCACCCCTACTACGGGGTAGTAATTGTAGGAAGGATGGCGGAAGTAATATTCTACCAGCGGTTCATTGTAGGCCAGCTCGCTTCTCCAGCAGAGGGTATCGGGCAAAGCGCCATCGCGGACAGCCTTGTATTCATCGGCGTCAAACACGTTGTCGATCCAGTAAAGATATTCCCGGTAGTGGATATTGGCTACTTCTGTCTCGTCGATGTAGAAGGAGTTGACGGTCACACGGCGGGGAACGTTATTCCAGTCCCGCATCACATCTTCCTGGGTCGCGCCCATAGTGAAGGTGCCGCCCTGGACAAATACCAGGCCCGGTCCGGTCCTTTGTTCTTTTTCCTTGGAAACCTGGAATCCTCCCATCTTGGAATCGTTATAATTCCAACCAGTGACGGAGGATTGATCCGGCTTTTTATGGCAAGAGGCCATCAGGGATACGGCAGATGCCAGGATTAATAGGTTTTTCAAATTCATAAGTTGACGCTTTGTGTAAACAGGAAAAACGTTGTTATCACCCAAATATTGTATAAAAATACGAGATCAAGTTATCCACAGTTGCCCCACGAGCGGCTGAAAAGTAAATATCCTGGGGCGAGGAGGTTTAGACTGCAAATATAGCTGGTAATCCCCTAATTTTGCCATCTTGGGCAGGGTTTCCCAAATGTGGACTTTTGGAAGGGCTGGAATGGGCGGCAGGACCGGTTAAAAACAGGAATTTTGGTACTCGCGGAAGACAATAAAATAGCTTTCAGGCCGTTGGATGTGGATTCGGCGCGGTGTGGTACGATCCTTGCAGCCGCCGGCATAGTGTTTTAGAGGAAGAATAATACTTAAATAATTAATACCCAATAATTTAGCAGCCTATACCTAAAATTTACTTAAAAAAATCTGGCGTACCCGGGAAACCAATTCATCTTAAAAGAAAATTTATCAAAGTCATGAAAAGATGTTACCAAGGATTAGCTGCTGTCTTAATCTTATTTTTTGCTGGACTGAGGAGTGTGAATGGTCAAACAAATACCCTGAACGTAACTACGACAGCGGTGCCTTTCCTGCGGATATCTCCTGATGCCCGTGCCGGGGGCATGGGTGACCTGGGGGTATCGAGCCAGCCCGATGCGGCCAGTTCTTACTACAACCTGGCTAAGACCCCGTTCAACACAAAAGACGTCGGTATCACTACAACTTATACTCCCTGGCTGAAGGACCTCGGGCTGAATGATGTATACCTGCTGAGCGCAGCGGGATTCTACAAATTCGCTCCGGACCAGGCACTGTCGGCTTCTTTGCGTTATTTCAGCCTGGGTAATATCCAGTTCACGGACTATAACGGCAACCAACTGGGCAGCGGCCATCCGAACGAGCTCGCTTTCGACCTGGGCTATTCGCGTAAGCTGAGTGATAATTTAGGGATCGGGCTGACTGGCCGTTATATATATTCCAACCTGGCCTCAGGGTATGCCTCCAGTGGCGCTACCTATCAGCCGGGCAAGGCTTTCGCGGTCGACATCTCGCTGTATTGGCATGGAGTGACGGTGGAGAACGGCGGCTGGAACTTCGGGCTGGCGCTGACCAACCTCGGGAGTAAGATCGGGTACACGAACAATGCGACGGAAAAGGATTATATACCGGCTGACTTAGGGCTGGGGGCAAGCTATACGAAAGTCTTCAATGAAGATAACAAAGTGATGTTTGGATTGGACCTGCACAAACTGCTGGTACCGGCTACACCCGCGGACAGCGCCGGTCTGGCGGCCTATTATCAGAAGGGGCTGACGAGCAGCTGGTTCAGCAGTTTCAGCGGTGGAAACCAGGCGCAGACGGTAATGGGGAATCTGGGGATCGAGTATGCTTATCAGGATCAATTCTTCCTCCGGGTGGGCTATTTTTATGAGAGCGCACAACAGGGCGACCTGAAGTATTTCACGACGGGTATCGGCCTCCGGTACAGTGTCATGGAACTAAATTTCTCCTACCTGGTGCCGTCGGGCAGTGGGACGAATAGGAATCCGCTGTCGAACACACTACGCTTTGGGTTGGTGTTTAACCTGGATAGTAAGAGTGATAATAGCAATAATACCAACAGCAGCACGCAATAAATGTGACCCCGAAAGTGGTCGTGTTGTAATATCTTTGAGCGGTCCCGGGATACCCCCGGGACCGATTTATTTTAAGAGTTAACGAAAGCACGCAAGCGCTATGATCAGAATTGGTTTCGGCATAGATTTTCATCAGCTGGCGGAGGGACGCGAGTTCTGGCTCGGCGGGGTACAGATACCTTATGACCGGGGTGCGGTCGGGCATAGTGATGCGGATGTGTTGATCCACGCCATCTGTGATGCGCTGCTGGGGGCGCTTGCCCTGGGAGATATCGGCCAGCATTTCCCCAACACCGATCCCGCCTATAAGGACATCGACAGTAAGATCTTGCTGGCACAGAGTTATCGGCTGGTGCGGGGGCGAGGCTATCGGGTCGTCAACATCGACAGCACGGTGACCCTGGAAGCCCCCAAGATAATGAGGTATGCAGGCGCAATGCGGGAGACGATGGCGGCTATTTTAGAGATTTCAATGGATGATATTTCCATCAAGGCGACGACGACGGAGCTGATGGGTTTTGTGGGCCGGGGCGAAGGGCTCGTGGCATATGCGACGGTGCTGCTGGAACGCCGGGACGGCGTTCCGCGCGAAGCGCTGATATAGGCCCCGTTAGACTGCGCCAGCAGTCGATAGCGGAGCGGAGAGTAATGGCCGGCCCAAGCGAAGAGCTGTTGGATAATAACATATATTTGCCCCATGTCAAAAGTAAAGGTCAAGATCATTAATCAGTCACCGAATGATTTGCCGGAATACGCCACCGAAGGTTCGGCGGGAATGGACCTCCGGGCGCATCTGCCAGGGCCGCTGGAGTTGAAACCTCTCGAAAGACAACTGGTGCCGACGGGCCTGTTCATCGAACTACCCTTGGGTTACGAAGCGCAGGTACGCCCTCGCAGCGGCCTGGCAATTAAGCACGGCATCACCTGTCTTAATTCTCCTGGCACGATCGACTCGGATTACCGGGGCGAGCTGAAGGTCATTCTCATCAATCTCTCGGCGGAGGTGCAGACGCTGCATCCGGGTGATCGGATCGCGCAGCTGGTAGTGGGGCCTGTGGTGCAGGTTAGCTGGGAGCAGGTAAAGGAGATCGGCGAGACGGCAAGAAATTCGGGCGGATTTGGGCATACAGGAAAATAACAACCACCTTTCATGTATAGAATCAGTGTGTATAAGGCTTTCACTATTATTGTCATTATTGGGTCACTGGCTGCTGCCGGGGCTGGCTGTCGTTCAACGAAGAACTTACGAAAGGTGATCGCTGCTCCGGCGACCCATCAGGATACGACGGGGAATGCGGCAAAGGCGGCAGTGGCGCCGGTCCGGGATCTGCACGCGGACTCCATAGCGGTGATCCATACTGCGATGGCGGCCATTGCACACAATCATATCGATTTTCAAACTTTCAAAGGCACGATGCACGTCCATTATGAAGGCAGCGACGGACAGGACAACGAGGTGAGTGCGGTCGTCAGTATCCAAAAGGACAGTGTCATCTTCATCGAGATCTATGGAAAGGTGGGACCGGTGACAGTCAAAGCCTTTGACGTACAGATCACCCGCGACAGCGTAAAAATCCTGGACCGGCTGAAGAAGGTGGTCAGGCTGCGGAGTGTCAGCTACTTGCGGGATCAGGTACACCTGCCCGTGGACTTCAAGACGGTGCAGGATATCCTTATCGGAAACCCTATTTTCCTGGACACCACGAATATCCTTTATTACCGTACTGAGCAGAAAGGGGTTTCCTTGTTCAGTGAGGGGCGGATCTTTACCAATTTCCTGACTCTGAACCAGGATTACACCCTCCAGCACAGCAAACTGGATGACGTAGACCCGATGCGTGCACGGACCTGCGATATCACCTACGGAGATTATGACTATGGGGGGCCTGCCCAGGTCCCGTTCTCGACATACCGCAAGATCTCGGTGGCGGAGAAAGGAAAGGTGGACATCGAGATCGGGATCAACAAGCATTATAAGTTTAACGATCCTTTAAGCTATCATTTTGTGATTCCGAAAAATTATAAGCGGAGATAAACGTTATCACGTAGAATGGTTAAATTCGGATTATGGTAAAGCAACTCGCTGCAGCTATCCTTTTATTGTTATTGGTGACGGGCCGGGTCGATGCGCAGGCGCCCACCCAGCCTCCTCCGCAGAGTCGGGCGGACCTGGAAAAGGAGCGGGCGGCGATCCAGCAGGAGATCGAGCAAGTCAAACAGACCCTGGATGCAACGCACCGGAACAAAAGGGAAACACTGGGGCAGCTGGCATTGCTGCAACGTCGTCTTCACTTGCGGGAATCCGCCATCCGTAACATCAATACCCAGATCGACATGATCCAGGGGGACATGAACGAGTCCTGGCGGGAGATCCTGAAGCTACGCAATGAACTCGACACGTTACGCATCCAGTACTCGGAAAGCATTGTCTTCGCCTATAAGAACCGCAGCAGCTATGACTTCCTGAATTTTATTTTTTCGGCTACCACTTTCAACGACGCGATGCGGCGGATCGAATATCTCAAGTCTTACCGGGCCTACCGGGAAGAGCGGGCGGAGAATATCCGCAATACACAGGCGCTGCTGCAAAGCAAGATTGACGGGCTGCGGGTGTCACGGGCGGAGAAGGACGACGTGCTGAAGAAGGCGAGCAAGGAGAAAGAAGCGCTGGAAAGCGAGAAGCAGGAAAAGGATGCGGTGGTCAGTCAATTGCAGTCGCAGGAAAAAGAGCTGAAAAAAGAGATGGCGACGAAGCAACGCCAGGACCAGAAGTTATCGGGCGCCATTTCCGCCGCGGTGAAGCGGGCCCGCGATGCCGCCATTAAGGAGGCCACTACACGTCAGCGTGCCGAGGCTGCTCAGTCTGCTGCCGACAAGGCTGCCGCTGTGAAGGCCGGGCGGTCCTCCGATGAAACAGTGGCCGACGCCGCCGTCACGCCGGCGAAGCTGAATACGGTAAAGAGCTCTTCGAAGAGCGTGTTCATCAGCGAGGAGGACATCCATCTCTCGGGCGATTTCGAAAAGAACAAGACGCATCTGCCCTGGCCGGTGACGGGCACGATCTCGATGGCCTTCGGCGAGCATGAGTATATTCCGGGGGTGAAGCATAATAATATCGGCGTCACGATCGATGTGGCAGCCGGCGCGGCGGTGAAGGCGGTCTTTAAGGGAGAGGTGCAGAGCGTATTCAGTGTCGGGGATGTCAGTGCGGTGATGATCCGTCACGGGAAGTATTTTACTACCTATAGCAATTTGTCGACTGTGTCGGTCAATAAGGGGGATCAGGTCACTACGGGCCAGATCATCGGCCGCGTCGGGGAGATCGGGCAGCTGGAATTTGTGCTGTCGGATGAGAATCGGCGGAATTATGATCCCGAGAGATGGCTTCGCAAATGACCGCCGGGACGGCGGTCGTCCGAAGGATAACCGAGCGAAGCGAAGGTTACGAACGAGAAGGAGCGAAGAATGAAGCTCCGACGAAGTTCTATAGGCCCCGGTTAGGCCGGCAAAGCCGTCCGCAGCAGAGCAGGTTACCTTAATATTGGCTGTAATGGTTCGGTCGGTTCGGCCTTGAGGAAGCGATTATACAGCGCCTCATACTGCGGGACGATCCGGTGAATATCGAAATTTTTCGCTTGATTATAGGCGTTAGCCTTGAATTGTTTGTGGATAGCCTCATCTTCGAGGATCCGAATGGCATTTTCGCTCATCCCCTCAATATCCCCGACATCATTGAGATAACCGGTCTCGCCCTGGATGGCGATCTCGGGAAGACCGCCGGCGTTGGTGGAGATGACGGGCACCCCTGAGGCCATGGCCTCCAGCGCAGCGAGGCCGAAGCTTTCGTAGTCCGAGGTCAGCAAAAACAGGTCGGCGATGGCGAGGATCTCCTCCATCTGCTCCTGCTTGCCGACAAAGCGCATGTCGTCACATAGTCCCAACTCACGGCAAAGGCTCTCCGCTCCGGAGCGTTCGGGACCATCTCCTACAAACAGCAGCTTGGCGGGAATTTTCTGCCGCACGATCTCGAAGATGCGGACGACATCCTGTACTCTTTTCACTTTCCGGAAATTGCTGGCATGCATGATGATCTTTTCGCCATTGGGGGCGATGACCTTGCGGAACGCATCGATCGGTTTTTTATGAAAACGGCGGGTGTCAACGAAATTGTAGATGACCTGGATTTCCTTCTCAATGGGGAAGGTCCGGTAGGTTTCATCCCGAAGGTTCTCGGACACGGCAGTGATGGCATCGCTCTGGTTGATGGAGAAGGCGACGACGGGCGCGAAGGTCTTGTCGCGGCCTACGAGGGTAATATCGGTACCGTGTAGGGTCGTGATGACGGGAACATACCTGCCTGTAGTACTCTCGACGATCTTTTTGGCCAGATAGGCCGCTGAGGCGTGCGGGATGGCATAATGGACATGCAGCAGGTCCAGCTGATGATTGATGATGACATCGACCATGGTGCTGGACAGGGCGGTCTCATACGGTGGATAATCGAAAAGGGGGTAGGTGGTGACCCTGACCTCATGATAGAAAATATTTGCATTGAACTCGTTGAGACGGACGGGTTGCTGGTAGGTAATGAAGTGGACCTGATGACCCTTGTCAGCCAGCGCTTTACCTAGTTCTGTTGCGAGCACACCACTGCCGCCAAAGGTCGGGTAACAAACGATTCCTATACGCATAGTAATGTGTATATTTAGCGCAAATTAACATGAATGTACCTTAAATTGTTCGGCGGGGTCCTGCTATTTATTTTATTGGTGAGTGTCAATGGTTTTGGGCAAGGCCCGATGGCTTCTGCGGGACCCGCGAGGGCGATCGGCGCTGCGGGTATGGGCGATCTGGGCGCGGGGATGAGTGCGAGCGATCCCTCGGCAGACTCTGCGTTGATCCGGCGGCTGGCGGATACGATCCTCACGGACGGCAGTGCGTGGGCGAATCTCCGGACGCTGACCAAAAAAGTAGGAGCGCGGTTATCGGGCAGTCCCGGCTTTTACAAGGCGGAGAAATGGGGGCAGGCGGCGCTGAGCGATGCACTGGCGGATAAGGTGTGGCTGCAGGAGTGTATGGTGCCGCATTGGATCCGGGGCGGGAAGGATTCGGCGAGTTTTTTTGGCGGCTCAGCTGGCAGCCGGACCCGCTCCGTGGTCTACGACACCCAGGGCCTGGATGTGATCGCGCTCGGCAATTCTGTCGGCACCGGACCGAAGGGTATTACGGCCCCAGTGGTACTGATCAATAACTTCGACGAATTGGAACAGCACAAGGACGAGCTAAAAGGGAAAATCGTTTTCTATAATTATCATTTCAATCCTTTGTTTGTCGAGACGTTCCAGGCGTATGCGGACGCGGTACGATACCGCGGTACCGGAGCGAGCCGGGCCGCGAAGTATGGGGCAGTAGGGGTGTTGGTGCGATCGATGTCTGAATCGGTGGACAATGTGCCGCATACGGGTGCGCTGATGTATAACGATTCTTTTCCGAAGATACCTGCGGTTGCCGTAGGGTTACAGGACGCGGACCTGCTGGCGAAACTTTTAATCGGGAATAAAAAGACCACCGCACCGGCCGGGTCACATTCGGATTTCATCGTATACATCCGCACGGGCGGCCAGATGCTGCCCGATACGATCGCGCATAATGTGATCGGCGAGCTTCGAGGGTCTGAATTTCCGGACCAGTACATAACGGTAGGCGGCCATCTCGACAGCTGGGATCCTGCTGAGGGTGCCATGGATGACGGAGCGGGTTGTGTGCAGTCGATTGAGGTGTTAAGGGCGTTGAAAGCGATTGGCTACAAGCCTCGTCATACGATACGCGTAGTATTGTTCGCCAACGAAGAGAACGGCGGCCGTGGCGCGCGGAAGTATGCGGAGGCGGCGAAGGCTAACGGTGAGAGACACCTGCTAGCTTTGGAGAGCGATGCCGGCGGATTTACCCCGCGCTCTTTTCAGTTGTCACTATCGGATGACAGTCTGGCGGCGATCCGCCCCTGGCTGGATCTGTTACGGCCCTATGGCGTCTATATGGTTGAAAAGGGCGGAGGTGGATCGGATACGAATCCGATGAACGC
Source organism: Puia dinghuensis (assembly GCA_026225275.1). Taxonomy (GTDB): domain Bacteria; phylum Bacteroidota; class Bacteroidia; order Chitinophagales; family Chitinophagaceae; genus Puia; species Puia dinghuensis_B. The sequence goes on along the minus strand of JAMFSL010000035.1, from coordinate 3,241 downwards.
GGCGGTGGGTGCGGTCGTGGGGGAATTGCGGCCGGATTCGCAACGGTATTTTGATTACCATCATGCGCGGACGGATGTGCTGGAAAATGTCAACAAGCGGGAGTTGGAGTTGGGAGCGGTGAATATGGCGGCGTTGATTTATCTGGTGGACAAGTATGACTGGGCCGGGCACTAAAAGTTAAACCAACTATTGTATGAAGAAGGTGCTCCTGATTTTCTCTGCGGTGATCATAGCCGGACTATTCCTTTTCATTTATTTCCGTTATTACCGGCCTTTTGGCGACGGGATCAAAGCGGGTACGCTCAATTATGTGGTGCATAAGGGGTATATCTTCAAGACGTATGAGGGTGAGGTGATCCAGATGGGCTTGCAGTCGAAGGGACCGAATTCTATGCAGTCGAACGAATTCAGCTTTTCTATCAGTGATGAGGCGGTGGCGAAGAGGCTGGAGTTGGCGAGTGGCAAGGAGGTGCAGTTGCATTATCTGGAATACCTGGGGACGCTTCCGTGGCGAGGGTATAGTAAGTTTATCGTGGATAGTGTGGTGTCGATTGCGGGGAAATAGGATTGGTTTTTAACCATGCGATATATTCTTTGGTTTGAGAGGCCAGATAGTAAGGAAGGCTAAGTAGACGATAGGGCTTACCGGCCGGCGTACTGATCTGTGTCAGCTGCAATTTTCCGGCATAGAAACGTATGGCCATATCGTGAGGCGCCTCATCCATGAAAAGATGCAGTGATCGCAGCGTTCCGTCTTTACCTGACTTTACTTCAATAGGAATTAATTGACCTTCGAACAGATAAACATAATCGACCTCGGCCGAAGAGCCGACTTTTTCTCTTACCCAAAAATCCAGGCGACTAAGAACATTGAATTGACTTGCCAAAATCTCCTGCCCGACCAGGTGTTCAATGATAATTCCCTGGTGAATATTGTTGAGATCGCTTGTGCCCAGGATATTTGTTCTAAGACCCAGAAAATAATTCATCATCCCGGTGTCAAGGACTTGCAGACGAGGAGACCTTTTCAGATCGGGCATCAATGGCAATACTGCATCTGTAGTAGGATAAACGAGAGATAACAGATAGGTTTTCTCCAGTGTTCTCAGGGCTTCCCCAACTTCTCGCGAGTTGTAGTTTGACTGGCCGAAATGCTGGAATTTGATGCGGCTGCCAGCTTGCAGAAAGCTTATTCTTATGCAATGTCTGATGACCTGAATGAGATGATCATCTGTGGTGTACTTTTCTACGTCGTCTATATATGCTGCCATCAGTCGTTCGTAGATGGCCGATAATGCGGTCAGGTCTTTTGTCCTTGCGTATTGGTTGACTATTTCGGGCATGCCTCCAATGAGGGCATACATATGAAAAAGCTCCAAAAGCCTTGTATGGGCAAATTCATTTAATGGGATGTGTATCAATTGTTCCAGAACCAGTTGTTCTCCCATTGCCCCCAGGAATTCAGGAAAGCTTACCGGTCTGATGACCATGAAATCAACCCGTCCAACCGGGAAGCTAAGTCCTTTGCTGAAGATGGTTTCAAGCAGAGACCCCGCAGCAATGACAGCTATTTCGGGATAATTTTCATAGAAGTACCGCAGCATATTGATGGCCTTGGGGAATTGCTGGATCTCATCTATGAATATCAAGGTTTCGCTACGCCTGATGAAGTATTTATTTTTTGTAATAAATATATTTTGGACAAGAATATCGATATCGGGATTGTCTTTGAAGAGTGTTTGATCGGCAGCATTTTCCAGGTTGAGATAGATATACTGCGGAAATGTAAGTCCAAAGGCGTTGACAACTGTCGTTTTTCCTACCTGCCTTGCGCCCCTAAGGATCAGAGGTCTCCGGCCTGATGCGGAATTCCAAGCTGCAAGTCTTTTTAAAATTTCCCTATTAAACATGCTGATTATAAACTATTTAGAATAAGTGCTGCACAAAAGTACCCCAATTTTCTTCAATTTCGTACACAAAAGTACCTCAATTTGTATCAATTTCCTGCACAAAAAGGGGGCAATTTGCCTAAATCTTGTCTCAGAATTAGGGCAATTTTGATCGATTTCCTGCACAGAATTAGGACAATTTGAAAATTAAACCGCCAATTCAGGCCAGCAGGCAAAAAATTGCAGGCACTTTATGCAACTCCGGCAGCGCGGTTTTATTCCAATCCTCCACACTCAGGGTTCGGATATACTCAGCAGAACCGGTAAGGTTAGCCGCCACACAGAGGCGCGTAGTAGGGCCGCAGGTAGAAAGAATAGTAGCAAGCACATGATTATTCCGGTAGGGAGTTTCGATGAAGATCTGCGTACAATGCAGTCGTTGAGATTCGGCTTCCAGGTCTTTCAAAGCTTTGGTACGACCGGTAACGTCGACCGGCAAATATCCGGCAAAGCGGAATTGCTGCCCATTCAGCCCGCTGGCCATAAGCGCTAACAGAATGGAACTAGGCCCAACAAGGGGGCGAACAATTGCCCCCGCTTCATGGGCCGCCGCCGTTAGGATCTGGCCCGGATCGGCGATACCAGGGCAGCCGGCTTCGCTGATGAGTCCAATAGTGCGGCCGGCTTTGAGAGCAGCGCGAAAAGCAGACTTTACTTCTTCTTCTGCCTTATGGATGGTATGCCATTCATAGTCATCGATCACCATTTCTTTCCAGAGTACTTTTAAATACCGCCGGGCAGAGCGTTCGTTTTCGACGAAGAAGACCTGGCATTGCTTGATCGCGTCGAGGAGGTAAGCGGGCAGGGGGGCGGTGACCTGGTCTTCGAGCCAGCAGGGGATGAGATAGACGGTGGATGTTTTTTGCACGGGCAAAAATAGGGAACACGGACCAAAAGCAGGGAAAATTCAACTGTTGCCCCGAGACGCCGATGGAAGACCTCACTGAACGCTGGCGGTCATTAGCTGTATCGAAAGTGAACAGGGGCAGCAGGCACACGCCTGCAAATGGATGGATATGAGTGGATTATACACTGGCATTCTTTTAGATCCCCCCACCGTATGAATTCCCCCACCACATGATAAAGAACTACTGGATCATTGCCGTGCGCAGCCTGCAGCGTAACAAGGGCTATTCGATCATCAACATCCTGGGGCTCACCCTGGGGGTGGCGGTAACGCTGCTACTGTTTATGGTAGTCCATTATGAACAGAATTTTGACGGATGGCATGTCAAAAGAGCCCGAACGTACCGCGTGCTCACGGGCTCGCAGACCCCTGACGGCAAAGGCT
>JAMFSL010000249.1 GCA_026225275.1 Puia dinghuensis | reverse complement strand
GTCGCCTCAGGTACGCTATCGTTTCGTTAATGAACACGGGCGGTTTGGCGGGGTCCTTGGCGGCGGCCTCGTTATACAGATAAAAGAATTGAAAAGGATCGTCATCGTGTGCGATCAACCGGGCTTCGAGCCCATTGCGTCGAATGATATCGACCATGTACAGACCGGGCATATGGCCGCTGGAATAATTCATGATCGCGCTGAACTGTTGGTCAGCAGGCCGGTGAGGAAAAAGGTGCGCATGATCTCCTTATGGTTGGGCAAAGAATTTATGGAAGTAAGGTATTGTCTCGATGCCTTTATAGAAATTCTCCAGGCCGAACTTCTCATTGGGGGAATGCAGATTATCGCTGTCCAGCCCAAATCCCATGAAGACGATCTTGATCCCGAGTTCCTTTTCGAATAAGGCGCATATCGGGATACTTCCGCCGCCGCGCACGGGAATCGGGGACTTATGGAAGACGGCTTCGATCGCCTTAGCCGCGGACTGATAAGCCTTGCTGTCGATGGGGGTCATATAGGGCTCGCCGCCATGATGTTCTTCTGCCTTGACCGTGACCCCGGGGGGCGCGATTTTTTTGAAATAGGTCAGCAGCTTTTCGGTGATCTTTGTCGACGACTGGTTGGGCACGAGGCGCGCGGAGATCTTGGCTGTGGCTTTAGAAGGTAGCACGGTCTTCGCTCCCTCTCCGGTGTAGCCGCCCCAGATACCATTGAGCTCGATGGTCGGCCGGATGCCGGTACGCTCGTTGGTGGTGTAGCCTTTTTCACCCCAGAGTGCAGAGACGCCGAGGTCTTTTTCGTAATGCGCTTCATTATATGGGGCTTCAGCCATCAGCTTGCGCTCGGCAGGCGTCGCTTCCACCACATCGTCATAGAAACCGGGGATAGTAATATGATTATTGGCGTCATGGCAGGACGCGATCATCTTGGCGAGGATGGTAATGGGATTCGCTACCGCTCCCCCATAGATGCCGCTATGCAGGTCGCGATTGGGACCGGTGACCTCTACTTCGATATAAGAGAGACCGCGGACGCCGATGTCGATCGACGGCGTGTCGAGGCTGATCATGGCGGTATCGCTGATCAGGATGACGTCGGCTTTGAGCAGGTCCTTATGGCTGCTGACGAACTTCGCCAGGTTGGGACTGCCGATCTCCTCTTCACCTTCGATGATGAACTTCACATTAGTGGGCAGGGTATTTGTGCGAATCATCGTCTCAAAAGCCTTCACATGCATAAAAAACTGCCCCTTATCATCGGCCGACCCGCGGGCATAGATCTTCCCGTCCTTGATCACCGGCTCGAAAGGGCCGCTATGCCAAAGTTCGAGGGGATCCGCCGGCTGAACGTCGTAATGGCCATAGACCAAAACGGTGGGTTTTGATTGATCGACGATCTTTTCGCCATAGACGACGGGATGACCGTCGGTGGGGTAGACCTCTGCTTTGTCGACCCCGGCAGCCAGCAGGCTCGCTTTGACGGCTTCGGCGCATTTCAGCATATCGGGTTTGTGCTCGCTGCGGGCACTGATGGAGGGGATGCGTAAGAGTTCCAGCAGTTCGCTGAGGAAGCGGTCTTTATTTTTTTCCTGGTAGTCGGTCCAAGTTGACATGTCGAATGTTTGAGGCAAATATAGGGTACATTTGTAAATGCCATTCAAAGTATCCATTTCCGGAGTTTTTACCGTTGCGATAATAGCTTTTCCTGTAATGGCTTTTTGCCAGCCGGCCAAAATTTCGATTAACGCTTCACGCATTTTGAACCAACTGCCGGCTAATATGTACGGCGCCTGTATAGAAGATGTTAACCATGAGGTTTATGGCGGTATTTATGACCAGCGTATTTTTGGCGAGAGCTTCGAAGAACCCGGCGCCCAGCCGATTCATGGGCAGTTCAGCGCAAAACAGTCACCGCAGGTTAGCCGGATGTGGGACGCCGTAAACAATGATGGAGCCGGTGATTTTTTATTAGACAGTTTAGAGGCTTACAATGGAAGGCAGTCACAGGTCATTGTTCATCATGGCGGTGAGGGCAGTATAGGCGTAGCGAATAGCGGACTTAACCGCTGGGGTATCGCGTTGCAAAAAGGGTATACTTATTCGGGAACTGTTTTTTTTAAAGGTACCGGTATTGCCCATGGCGTCATCGTAGAGCTGCAAAGCGCCGATGGAACACGGACCTATGCCACCCACCTGATCCGGCATATCACGGGCGAATGGGCGTCGTATCCTTTCGCATTGACGCCTACCCAAACTGATCACCGTGCCCGTTTTGTGATCAGCATTAACAGCAAGGGCAAACTGTATGCAGACCAGGTTACGCTGATGTGTAAGCGGGAGCAGTTTAAAGGGTTGCCTTTGAGGGCCGGTATTGTCAGGGCCATGCAACAGGAAGGACTCAATTTTTTAAGATACGGCGGCACCATGGTCAATGCGAGTGGTTACAGGTGGAAAAAGATGTTGGGCCCGCGCGCTGAACGCCCGCCTTATACGGGCCATTGGAATCCTTATTCTACCAACGGATTTGGCATAGTAGATTTTCTGCAGTTCTGTGAGGCCGCGGGTTTTGAGGCCGCATTTGCCATTAACATCGAGGAAACGCCGCAAGACGTGGCCGATATGGTAGAATACCTGAAAGGCGATAGCCTGACTCCCTGGGGCAGGAAACGAAGTGCCGACGGGCACCCGGCCCCTTATAAGGTGAAGTATATTGAAATTGGTAACGAAGAGGTCATCTTTCATGGCGATGTGGCAGCCGAATATGATCATTATGTCGAACGCTTTAACTTGCTGCAACAGGCCATGCATGCTAAGGATACCAGCATTAAATTTATCTGCTCCGCCTGGTGGCGCCCCGAATCGCCCAACATGGAGCGGGTTTTTAAGGCTATCAATGGTAAGGCTGATTACTGGGACCTGCATACCGATGCCGATGATCCGCATGCCGGGAGTAAGGTAGATTTCTCGTTATCCCAAATGCAGGCATTGTTTACTTCATGGGATGCCAGCACCCGTTTAAAGTGTACCATATTTGAGGAGAATGGCGATCACCACGATCTTGCACGTGCGCTCGGGCATGCCAGCACGCAGAATGCAGTACGGCGCCATGGCGATTTTTTGCTTACGGCCTGTGCCGCCAATGCGTTGCAGCCGCTCGGACAGAATGATAATGGCTGGGATCAGGGCCAGGTATTTTTCACCCCTGCGCAGGTATGGGGAATGCCGCCGTACTACGCTCAACAGATGGCGTCAGCCAATCATTTGCCGCTCAATATCGGGGTGACGACGACGGGGGGTATAGATGCCAGAGGCGGGATTGACGCCAGAGGCGGGATTGACGCCAGCGCAGCGATCAGCAATGATGGCAAATTGTTGGCCGTATATATCGTTAACCCGTCGGACAAACCCTGTGCTGCCGTCATTGATGTACAGGGTTTCGACCATCGCGCCGCCCGCGCCACGATCATACAGATGGCGGGTAAATTAACCGATGTCAATACACCGGCACAGCCAAAACGCCTGAGGCCCAAGACCGCACAAGCGTTATTTCGTCACAATAAAATAAATTACACTCTCCCCCCTGCGTCATACACGATCATCCGGTTTAACCGGTAAATCATGACCAATCGCCTCGGAAGCAGGGGGGCTATGAGCAATGAAAATAATTGTTTATATTGAATCATAATGCATTTTAAACCCCTGCTTCCAAAGACTATTGTCTGGGTAATCCTTCTACCTATTCAATTTATCGCCTTTACCGTTCATGCCCAGATGAGGCAGCTCTATGTGGATGCCAACGCCAACAACTCAATCAACAAAATAAGCTTCTATTCCCCCAGCACCGGATTCGTGGCTTTTTCCAATTGGATAGGATTTACGACAGATAGCGGCAGAACGTATCTTGAAAAGCCGATCACATCTTCCAATGTCAATTACAATGGCAACCCTGTCGACCTGACCTTCGGTTTTGACATCCTGGGCATCAAGGCCTTCGATCAGAATACCCTGATCGCCTACGGGGACTATGGCCTGGTACCTTCCATTCTCTCTTCCACAGACGGCGGAAACACCTTCAGCCTTGTATTCTGGTCCCAATACAATCCCAATCAATTGAGTACGGGGATAACCGACATGGTCTTTCCGCAGAACGATAATACCGGCTTTGCAGTAGATGCAGATCGTATCCTGAAGACTACCAATGAGGGCCTGACCTGGACAGCTGTCAGCATCGATCCGGGCAGCTTTTTCAACTATCTGGAGGCCGTCGATGACAATCATGTCTATGCGATTAGCACGAGTGCCAATACCAACAAACTGCTGGAGACGACCAATTCCGGCAGCACCTGGCAGCAAATGACCTTACCCGCCGGGTCCCTGAATTATGCGTGTTTTATTTCGGCGAACAATGGCTGGGTGAATGTGACCGACAACAATGACAATGGTGACGTTTATTATACCTCCAATGGAGGCGCCAGCTGGACGCAAAAGAACAATGCGCTTGCGACACCATTTTCCTGTAAAAAAATGAAGTTCGTCAATGATAGTACCGGTTATGCGGCTGTAGGTCTTTTTGAAATCTATAAAACGACAGATTCGGGTAAGGTTTGGGAGCCATTGCCCCGGGACAACAATTTCACTTACCTGGGATATACCTTTAATGATATGCAGTATATGACCAACCAGTTGTGGGCTGGAGGCGGTCATGGTTTTCTGGAATTAGGGACGGCGGGAGGCGGTACGCCGTTGCCCCTGGCCTTTTTTCTCATCGATACAGCGGGGCTTTCGGGTAGCGGGCTGGTACAGCTGATCAATTATTCGCGTCCCACTTATTCCTATCAGTGGTTCCGGAATGATACTTTATTCAGTACTGCTTACAATGCCGTGTATACGCATAGCCCCAACCGGTTGGCGGATACGATCATGTTGATTGTCTCCAGTAACGGTCATTCAGATACCGCCATACAATACCAGTCTTTTTATCCGCCGGTGGTGATGACGTCTTTTACGCCCGTTACCGGTGCGGCTGGAACGGTAGTGACCATCAATGGCAGTCATTTTACGGGGGCCACGTCGGTGAGTTTTGGGGGGACGCCCGCATCGGCCTATACCGTAGTCTCCGATGCCGTCATTACGGCGACGGTAGGAGCGGGCACGTCGGGCAATGTAGTCGTGGGCACGCCAACTGGGGCTGCACAGTTGCCGGGATTCGCCTATATCAACGCGCCAGCAATCACCTCCTTTTCCCCCCAATCCGCTGTAGCGGGAACGACGATCACGATACAAGGGACATATTTTACGGGCACGACACAGGTTTATTTTGGAAATACGCTCGCTAGTTCTTTTACCGTAGTTTCCGATAACGAGATCACGGCAGTGCCTGCATCCGGATCAACCGGCGCTGTCGAGGTGATCAATCCAGGCGGTACTTCCTCCCTCGCGGGTTTCGTAGAGCTGCCGTTCATCAGCAGTTTTTCCCCGACATCGGGTTCCAATGGCGTGCAGGTAACCATTACCGGTACAGGCTTTACATCAGTTACATCCGTGACAGTCGGCGGCAACATAGCCCGATCCGTCGAGGTCAATTCTTCCACGAATATCACCGCCATCATCGGATCAGGTGCGACAGGCAGTGTGGTCGTGAACACCACCGCGGGGTCGGCTACGCTGGCGGGGTTTACCTATATCCAGGGCCCTGGCCCTACCGTTGCTGCGCCGTTGGCGGGGCCGGTGGGGACAACAGTGACCATCACCGGGTCTAACTTCAGTCCAAATGTGGATGGGAATATCGTCGATTTCGGATGGGTCAAGGCGCTGGTTACGGCCGCAAGCTCTACTTCGCTGACAGTGACCGTGCCCACCGCCGCTATCTATTCCCCCGTCAGCGTAACGACTAACGGACTGACATCTTCGACCGACAATCCGTTTTTGCTCACCTTCCCCGGCGGAGGGAGTATCAGCGCCAATTCCTTCGCGCCGGATACCGATTTCAGCTATCTGGTGCCTTCGAGTGAGGTGGTGGGTTTGGCGGTGGGGGATATCGACGGGGACGGCAAACCGGATCTGGTCGAGGCCGAAGGTATTATAGGCGGCATCAACGTTGCGCGGAACACCGGTTCTCCCGGCACGATCTCTTTTACCATACAAACCGGCTTTTTATCTTCGTATACTTTCGGTCAGGTGGCATTGACCGATATCGACGGCGATGGGCGACCCGAGTTGCTGGCGCTGGTGCACGATACTATATATGTTTTTGCGAACCAGTCCACTCCCGGAAACATCGTTTTTGGTCCACCCACCGTGATCGCAGTCTCCGGCGGCACCATTGCCTATGGGATCGGCGATATCGACGGGGACGGCCGGCCCGATCTGATCATCTCTTCCGGCTATGTCGCAACGCTGTCTGTCCTGTTGAACAGCAGCAGCCCCGGGTCATTCTCATTTACCGCTCCCGTGCCGACGGGTATTCCGGCGGGAGGGGCCGAGGCGGTTACCGATCTCGACGGGGATGGCAAACCCGACCTCGTCATCCTGCATCCTACAGGCGATTCGCTGGCTGTGATCAGGAACACCAGCACGGTAGGGAATGTCTCCTTTTCTTATGTTGTCGATCTTCCCGCCAATTTCCCCACGGGTATCGCTATCGGCGATGTGGATGGAGACGGTAAGCCCGATATTGAAATTTCCAATTCCGCCAATACAGTTTCTATTTTCCGCAATACGAGCGTCGGCGGGATTTCGTTCGCGTCCCGTATCGATCTGTCCGCGGGTGATAATCCGGGCGGCATCTCGCTGAGTGATATGGATGGCGATGGCAAGCCGGATATGGTCGTCACCAATTCTTCCGATACGACCGTATCGGTGTTCAAAAATGAAAGTACGCCCGGGACTGTAGCGTTTTCGAATTATATCAATTTTTCTCTCGGATCTCGGGGCGAGAGTTCTGCGGGTGTCATTCTGTTCGATATGGATGGGGATGGGAAGAATGATATCGGGGCGCTTAGTAATTCGCAGTTCGATTTCCATACGTTACGGAATACCGTTTCTGCGGAGCCATTTATCCGTAGCTATACGCCAACCATCGGGTCAGCCGGAACAAAAGTGACCATCCTGGGGGCGAATTTCACCGGTGTCACGGCGGTGAGTTTTGGCGGGGTACCGGCTGCGTCCTTTACCATCGATTCCGCAACGGGCATCACGGCGTTTTTGGGAGCAGGGGCAACGGGGGATGTGGCGGTGACCAATGCATTCGGGACGACGACGGCGCCAGGCTTTACCTATGGAGCGCCGCCGACGATCACCGCGGTTACGCCTTTATCCGGGCCTGTCGGAACCAGTGTAACGATCACCGGTACTAATTTCAGTCCCGTTCCTTCAGCAAACATTGTCTATTTTGGCCACGTACAGGCTGCTGTCAGTTTGGCGACAACGACATCATTGACCGTTACCGTGCCTTTCGGTACTACCTATGGACCCATCACCGTGACGAACGGCCAGCAGACTGGTTATTTTTCGCAACCCTTTGTGCAAACGTTCGCCGGTGGCGGAGCGCCTTTCAATCAACAGACCTTTATTCCCGAACTCACGATGTCCTTTGGCTATGCCCGGGGGGATATAGCAGATCTCGACGGAGATGGAAAATTGGATCTTGTTACGGCCGGGTCCGGGGGGCAGCAAATATTGAGGAATACCAGCAGCCCTGGTCAGCTATCGTTTGCCGCTCCCACTGCGTTCTCCGCAAATTATTATCCCGCGATGGCGGTGGGAGATATCGACGGAGACGGGAAATTAGATATTGTAACAGGCAACAGTAATAATTCATTCTCCTTCTTTAAGAATATCAGTAGTCGTGGAGCGATAACGTTTGCGGCAAACTTGGATTTCTCAACAGGCGATCCCAATTCCGAACCCGGGGGTATTACGATCGCCGATATCGACCACGATGGCCGGCCGGATGTCATCACCATCAGCTATCAGGAGCAGACCATGTCAGTATTCCGGAATATCAGCAGCAATGGCCAGGTGGCATTCGATACGCGGGTCGTCTATGACCTGTATGGTTATCCCACCGATGTGGGAACGGCTGACCTCGATGGGGATGGCCTGGTTGATATCGCGCTGGCCACGACGGGAGGAGCTTCGGTATTCAGGAATACCAGTGTGCCGGGCATCATCTCGTTTGCTGTCCGGCAGGATCTTGCCACCGGCGGAGCCTGGCCCAACGGGATGAAAGTGGTTGATGTGGATGGGGATGGCAAGCTTGATCTGGCCGTGTCCGATCTGAATTCAAGCCAGCTCACGTTGTTCCGGAATGGCAGCACGCCGGGTACCCTGACTTTTGGCACGGCTGATAATGTCGCGACGGGCAGTGGCCCTTGGAGCGTATTGGCAGGCGATCTCGATGGGGATGGCAGACCCGATCTGATCACGCCGAATATCTATCAGGCTGCTAATTATGGTTATGGTGTTGCCTCGATTTCCGTTTTTCAAAATAGCAGTAGTCCTGGGGATGTGATATTGCAGCCGCAGGTCTCCTATCCATGCACCGCAGCCCAATATGGCGGGATTGCCGATATGGATGGAGACGGAAGACCCGATATTGTTATCTGGGGTGGCAACTTGACCATCTTCCGGAACGAAATCGGTGCGCCGGCGCCGTCATTCTCGCCCGCTGCCGGGTACACCGGACAGACCATCTCCATCAGCGGCGCGGGACTAAATTTGGCCAATGGCATCACTTTCGGCGGAATGGCCGCACAATCGTTGACTGTTTCTTCAGATACGAGTATGACTGCTGTAGTGGGCGCGGGCGCGAGCGGTAATGTCGTCATTCGGCTGTCTAATGCTGATTCCATCCTCCTGACCGGGTTTGTCTATCTTCCATTGCCATCGGCTACGTTGATGGGGGCTGCGGCCTTGTGCGCGGGTTCGAAGGATACGTTGCTGTCCAGTGTGGCTTCCAATAATCAATGGTATCGGAATGGGGTGTTGCTGTCCGGCGATACCAGCAGCAGCCTGATCGCGGTCGACAGCGGTACTTACACCGTTGCCGGGACGTTTGGCGGCGTGGTTACACCGGCTTCGGCGGGTATCACCCTTACCATTATCCCGGTCCCTCCGGCACCGGTGGTCAGCTTAGATACGGGGCTGTTAGTGTCTTCCGCTGATTCAGGCAATCAGTGGTATCGGGACACGACCTCCATCATCCCCGGCGCCAACAGCCAGCGGTATAAACCCGTCAGCCAGGGCTATTACGCTGTATCAACGACCGTCGACGGGTGTCCCAGTCCGTTGTCCGCCGGCTATGAGTATACTCCACCGCCTGTGCCCGCTCCGGACGATTCCATACAGATCGCACCCAACCCGACCAGGGACGCTATTACTTTTTTCTTTGACCCAACGACCATCTATTCGCTCAACATACAGATACTAAGCCTCAATGGCAATTTGATCCTTTCGAGGAACAACGTTCAAAATGGCGATAAAATAGATGTTTCAACCCTGGTGACCGGCGTTTATCTTGTTAGGATGCAAGGTAATAACGGGCAGATAAAGAAGACTTTGAGGTTGATAAAACTTTAATTATCTATATACGTAGTATTGAATTTCCCGTTGATCGCCACGCTGTCTGTGACATTTGGCCAGTCAAAGCCCGAGCCGTTGAACGTACCTGCTATGCTGTGCGCGGTTGAATCCCAGGCAGTAATGGTGACGACTATGTGTCCCAGTTTGGAGCCATTGGGGAGGAAAACATATCCTGCCGAATAATTCACGGAGTCGAAATTGCTATATATGAAGAGGACCTCGCTGACGTAGGAGTCTATGGGCGTATTCAACTGGAATGCGCCTCTGAATCTAAATAAGATATAGGAGCTGTCTGTGGAATGTTTCATTTCCATATTGAAGGTGAAAATGCTGTCTATAATACTATTAAAATTGGCTGCGCTGGTGGACTGGAAGT
>JAMFSL010000034.1 GCA_026225275.1 Puia dinghuensis | reverse complement strand
TCTACCGATGCCTTCAGCGAGGCAGAAAATGACGCGTTCTCATTCGCGACGATCATGGCGCCCTCTTTCTTACAGGAGATGGCTGCCAGCAGAAATACAACACCAATTAATATTTTTCGCATATAATAGGTTGAATAGTTGATTAATAACCGGGGTTTTGTACCAGGCTTGGGTTGGAATTCAATTCTGTCGCTGGCAGCGGCAGCAGGGCGAGATGGGCATCTACACCCGTACCGTTCTGTACACCCCCTTTCCAGGGCCAGATATAGGTGGATCCGGTGAACATGCCATAACGGATCAGGTCTGTGCGCCGGAAACATTCCCAGTACAGTTCCTTCTGCCGTTCATTCAGGATGTCCGACAACGCATAGCTGGTGACATTCCCACTCGAACTGCCGCCATAAGCCCTTGTCCGCAACAGGTTGAAATAACTCAGCGCAGTCGCTGCATCGCCTCCGCCGCCGCCACGGGCAACCGCCTCGATATAGATCAGGTATTGTTCCGCGAGCCGGAACAACGGGAAATCGGTACTACACAGGACGCCGTCGGGAGAATAAGGAGTGGTGCCGGTAGAAGTTTTATTGGAATATTTATAGACCTCTACGCCCTGCGTAAAGTCAAGCACGGAATTGATCGCGGTAGTGCCGGGACCAAAGAGCCCTCGCGTATCGGCCGCATCGGTGAACACAGCGGGCAAGGGAGAGGTACTGCGATTACCCAGCCAGCCACCACCCGGGATGCCATAAGCGGCATCATCCGTGGGATCGGTATTATGTGCCGAACAGATCAGGAAGGTCGTTCCGCCATAGTTCTGAGCGGTAGTGGCATCATAAGGTATCGGCAGGATCACTTCCGGATTGTTGAGATTGTTGTCGCTCATGAACAGGTTCTTAAAGGTCGGCATCAACGAATAACCGGCATTGATGACTTTCGATGCGTACGTGATCGCCTGGGTATAGTGATCATTGCCGCTGCCCAGGTAAGTATCCGCATTGAGATACATCCTGGCTAGTAGAGCCCATTCGGCGGCTTGGTCCGCCCGGCCGTATTCGTTCTGCCTCGGTGCAACCAGTGAAGAGTCTACCGACAGCAGTTCCGATTCGATATAGCTGAATAAGTTGGCGCGGGTGATCTGTTTAGGAATATAATCGCCTACCGGATCATTCTCATCCACAAAAGCGGGATTGCCAAACAGGTCCATCAGCACATAATATTGATATGCCCTCAGAAAGCGGGCTTCTGCCCGATACTGCCGGATATTTGCAGCATCCGTGCCGGTAATGCCACGGGCTGCGACCGCGGCGTCGGTCGACTGACGGATGAAGTCATTCGCCACGGTGATCTGGAAAAAGCTGCGGTCGTACATCGCGGCAACATACACATTGCTGGAAACGATATTGAGGTTATGCAGCGGTTGCAGATAAGCATCGTCCCATGCACAAATAGCATTATCGGTTGTCAATTCCTGCATATTAAACAGCAGTCGGATGAAATCCGTTTCCCCCACATCTGATATCCCGGTAACATTGATATCGCTAACGCCCGTTCCCTGGCTGCTGATCAGCGCATAGCTGCCATACACTTTCGCCAGCACTTGCTTGTAGCCCGCTGCAGTGGCGTATTGGATATCGGCCGTATTCGTATCGGCAGGTTCCCTGTTCAGGTTCTTGGTACAGGAGGTCAGCATGCTGGCCAGCAGCAGCCCGAGTGTTCCAAGTGATAATAATTTCTTTGTCATATTTTTTGTGTTGGATCGTTAGAATTGAAGATTAAAGCCGAGTGTATAAGTACGTGGACGTGGATAGAAAGCGTTATCTATGCCACCATATACCTCCGGATCCTGTCCCGGATACCTGGTGATGGTGAACACGTTTTGACAATTGGCATTGATGCGCAGGTTGGCGTCCTTGCTGATGATATGCCCGGCATTATAAGAAAGCCCCAGGTTATCCATTTTTAAGAAGGACGCATTCTGCACATACATATCGGACTGAGGATTGGTGTAGACAAAATGCGTGGACAACACGTCTTTCAGCGTATTGGCCAGGTAACCCAGCGGATTGAAAACATTCGACTCGGCAGCAGCGGCCGAAAGACCATTGTACATATAATTGCCGATGTTCGCCCGCAGCACTGTACTGATCGTCCATTTCTTATAGCTGATATCCGTGCTGAAACCGATGATATACGGCGGGAAAGGGGACTTGTACCGGTAGAGGTCTTCGCTATTGATGATGCCATCGCCGTTCAGGTCTTTGTAGACTCCTTCGATCGGCTTGCCGTTTTTGTCATACACCTGGTGATAGACATAAAAAGCATCGGCGGCATAGCCGACAGAATTGATCTGCACATTGTTGGTCTGCAAGGCGCCCTGGTAGGCGGTGTCATTCACAGCGGTCAGCTTAGTGATCTTGTTGACATTATACGCGATATTGAAGTTCACATTCCATTTCCAGTCCTTTGTCCGGACGGCATTGGCGCCGACGGCGAATTCAATGCCCTTGTTGGTCATATTGCCTACGTTGACCAGCAGCGTGTTGCTGAAGTTGGAGCCCGCGGGCACCGGGACGGTATTCAGCAGATTGGAGGTTTTCTTATAATATACGTCGATACTACCATAGATGCGGTTGTTGAGAAAGCCATAGTCGATGCCGCTGTTCCAGGTGGCTGTCTGTTCCCATTTGAGATTGGCATCATACGCCGAAGCCGTGGCCATTGTGGAAGTCGTATCCCCGAACGGGTATCGCGATCCATTGGAGCTGACCGCGTAGACGGGCAGATAAGAATAGGGAAGGATGCCGTCCTGGTTACCCGTGACGCCATAGCTGACGCGAAGGTTTAGGTTGGAGAGGACGGTGGCAGACTCAAGGAATTTCTCCTGCTGGATACGCCACGTAAAGGCGCCGGACGGAAAGACGCCCCACCGGTTGGACGGCCCGAACCGGGAAGATCCATCGTCGCGTATCGATCCGGACAGGATATACTTGCCATCGAAAGTATAGATCAGTCGGCCATAAAAGGAGATCAATGTAGTCTCCGTCGGTGTCGTCGCGTATGGCGGAGTGCTGGCGGGAATGGTATCGCCGTTGGCCCGGACGCTGGGATAATTATAGTTAGTCGTCAGGTTATTGTAATAGCCATAACCTGCGACGGCATTAATAGTGCTTTTGATCGACTTGAGATCCTTTATATAGCTCAGGTAGTACTCGGCGACGATGTTCTGCATGGTGCTTTTGTATAGATTGTTCTCGCCGGAATCCAGGTACTGCTGAGCCGCATAAGCCGGCACCTGCACAATACCGTTGCCGTGTGCTACGTCATAACCCAGGTTGGCATTGGCATGCAGTCCGGAGATCCAGGGTAACGAGTAGTCGAGAGCGATGTTGCCAAAACTGCGTTCGACGGTACCATGGTTATTGTACTGGTCCAGCAAGGCCACCGGGTTGCGGGGCGCCAGTTTATTAAGGGTTAACGTACTGCCGCTGCCGGTCTGCCATTCGTAGAAATTGGCATACGGAGAAGTGGCATGCACCGGCTGGGTCGGGTCGAAATAGAGGGCGCTGCTGATAGCCGCACCCGAATTGGCGAATTGCGACTGGAGAACGGCCCCGTGCAAATTGAGCTCTACTTTCAGCGCGTCATTAAAGAAATGCGGTGTCAGCGAGAGGCTGCCGGTATATCGCTGAAGGTTGTCTGTTTTGACGATACCTTCCTGGTTCAGATAGCCGCCGGAGATCCGGTAGGGTATAGTACCGATCGTTCCCGTTGCATTCAAATTATTATCTGTGCTGACGGCCGTCTGGAAGATCTGTTTCTGCCAGTTGGTGTTCGAATTGCCCAACAGGGCGCTGAAGGGTTGGCCGTTGTAAGTGCCGAGATTGCCGGAGTCTACGAATTGCCTGAACTGCGACGCCGACATCACATCTTCTTCCTTGATCAGCTTTCCGGCGGAAACCTGGCTATTGAAGTTGAACCGGGCGGCGCCTGGTCTTCCTTTCTTGGTGGTAATGAGGATGACCCCGTTGGAGGCACGCGAACCATAAATGGCTGTAGCCGCCGCATCTTTCAACACCGTGAAGCTGGCGATATCATTTGGGTTGACCAGGCTCAGCGCATTGGACGCGCCGGCAATGGTATTGCCGCTGAAGGGCAACCCGTCGATCACGACCAGGGGATCGTTACTGCCATTAATGGATACGACACCGCGGATCCGGATCACACTGCCCGATCCGGGCGATCCGCCATTAGAGGTGACCGATACGCCGGCTACTTTACCGGCGATCAGTTGCTCGGGCGTCGTAATTTCGCCGGTCTGAAAATCTTTTTCGCTCACGACAGCGAGTGCGCCGGTCAGATCTTTTCGCTGCTGGGTACCATAGCCAATGACGATCACATCGTTCAGGGAACCGTTCGTCGGTCTCAGCGTCACCGTGACGGAAGCACTGGCATGGACGTGAGCGGTATCGTAACCAATATAAGTGACTACGAGAATGGCGTCTGCCGGCGCCGATAAGGTGAATATACCCTTACTGTCGGTTATGGCTCCTTTTGCGGAGCCGGCAATACTAATAGATGCTCCCTCGATGGGGACGCCTTTGTCCGATAGTACGGTGCCTTTGACAGACAGAGCAGGGGCCTGCGCCCGTCCCGGCAATTGCAGGAGGCAGAGCAGGACGAAAGCAATCAATAAACGTGTTGTTTTGGAAAGATGCATATATGACAAGATTAAAATGAATGATCAATATTGCAGGCTTATCGTTCGGTTGTCATTGACGAGCACGGCCGTCTTCACCTGGTTGGTATCCCCGGATTTGCCTTCGATCGGAGAGGCATCGCCGGCAGGCATGGATTCTCTTGTTGCCAGCGGGTTGTCAGGCAGGAAGCCACTGACGGTGTTGGTCAGGGTAACCACCGCCTGGTCTTTTCTGACCTGAGCGGAATCAAAGCCGTGCAGCAGCAGGCGGATATGACCGAAGCGTGTTGGCCGCTGCCCTTCGGGCTTATCCAGCACGATCATCCTTTTGACCGGATCGAAGTGGATAGTGCGTTGGTAATAATCGCCCTTTTCATAGTTGTAGGAGGCGCCATCGTCTTCGTAATAGACGAAGGTGTTGGGCTCACTACCCTGGTAGATGTGCAGATCGAGCGTATCGGATGGTTTTTCGGTGGTGTTCTGTACGAGGGACTGACGGGGAATGATGCTGCCGGCTTTGACATACACCGGTAAACGGTCCTGTCTCAGTTCGATGACCTTCTCCTGTTCCCCTTTGTTGCGTTCACCGGTGTAGGCGTCATACCACTCGCCCGCCGGCAGATAGATCTTCGCGAAGGATATCCCGCTGATCTCAGGGATCACCAGCAACGAGGCTCCACAGAGGAATTCATTCTGGTACTGCGGATCGTAGACATGGGGGTCCCCGGTATAGCCGATCGCCAGCGAACGCATCAGCGGCATACCGTCGACGGAAGCTTCTTTGAAATGGGAGTACAAATAGGGAATCAGCGTATAGCGGAGACCAATATAGCGGCGAACGACATCCAGTACATCTTCGCCGAAGGACCAGGGCTCGCCTGCCTTCGAATTAAAGGCCGTGTGGTTGCGGTAGTAAGGAATGAAGGCGCCTAATTGTATCCAGCGGGTGTAGAGCGCGGCGGAGGGATTGCCGGTAAAACCGCCAATATCCATCCCGGTGAAGGCGACGCCACTCAGGCCCAGGCTGGTCAACAGTCTTACCCCTGCGAGCATATGGTCGTCCTCGGCCCGGTTGTCCCCCGTCCAGATGGCCGCATAGCGTTGCAGACCTGCATAGCCCGACCGGCTCAGCACGAATGGCCGCTGATGTAAGGCTGCCCTTGCACCTTCATAGCTGCTTCGGGCCATTTCAAGACCAAAGACATTATGCCCTTGAAGGTGCGTCGTAGGATGTCCGTCGAAATCGAATAGTACATTATCGGGCATATTCTGTCCCCATGTAGAGATCTCGTTCATGTCATTCCAGATCCCTGCAACGCCTATATCTGTATATTGGCGGACTTCATTCCGCCACCAGGCCCGGCCTTTTTCTGCCGTGAAGTCGGGAAAATGACACCAGCCCGGCCATACCTGTCCGGTATAGTACTCGCCATCGGAATACTTCAGGAAGATATTATCGGCGAGACCGCTTTCATACGCAGCATAGCCCTTCTCCACCTTGATACCCGGATCGACGATCACCGTGGTCTTAAAACCCATCTCGCTTAACTGAGCCATCATCGACTTCGGATCGGGAAACCGTTGCGGGTCCCAGGTGAAAAGTTTATAATGATCCATGTAATGGATATCCAGGGTGATACCGTCGGCAGGAATACGCTTTTCACGAAGGGTCCGGGCGATGCGCAGCACTTCTTCATCCGGATAGTAGGAATAGCGATTTTGTTGGTAGCCCAGGCTCCACATCGGAGGCAGGGGCATCCGGCCCGTCAGACCGGTATAGTAGCGGAGGATGCCGGCCACTGTAGGATGGTAGATGAAATAATAATTCATTTCTCCCCCTTCTGCCCCAAAAGAGGAAAACCGGTTATTGCTGGCGCCGAAGTTAAAATCAGTCCGATAGCTGTTGTCCAGGAAAATACCATAACACAGACTGTCATGGACGCCGATATAAAAGGGGATAGTAGAATACAGGGGGTCCTGCGCGACGGTATAGCCATAAACGTCGGAATTCCAGTTGGTGTAGGCGCTGCCTGCCCTGTCGAGGTTCCCCGTCTTTTCCCCCAGCCCGATGAATCTTTCGCCTGGCTGCAGTTTTTTGTAATCGGTAACCTTTGCCCCTTGCCAGGAGACGCCAAGTCCTTTTTCGTCTTCATTGATCACCTGGCCTCCGGGGGTATAAAAGGCTATGGCCAAAGTCGATCGTTGTATCCGTAATTCGAGGGAGTCGGTCTTTATCAGAATTTCCGTCGCATTGGCCTGGTATTGATAGGGGGCAGGGGAGGGGTCGGCAATGACCGCAAACGAATGATCGGCGACCTGGGGTTGATCCGACAAACGAACCCGGATCACATTGGCGCTATAGACAGTCACCCGTGCCCAGACATGTTCGGCCCGGACATCGATATTGGCGCCGTTACGATGGATTTCCCTGACGGAACCGGGAGTGATAATGCCGTCCTGTGCCAAGATCCGACCAGGGCAAAAAAGGAGATGGATGAGCAAAAAACACAGATAGACAGGTCCGGGGGAGACAACTCTCATATAGCAAATCGTTGAGACCCCAAAGGAACTCTGACGGACGAAGAAGCGCAATTAATACAGGTCGAATATGGAAAATATAGAGAAAAAGAACCCGAGGTTAATTTTTAAAATGTTGATTAACAATTTATTGATAACGTATGTTATTTTTTGTAATATAGATGGATTTCCACCTTTAGACACTCTTTATGTCCATGATCCGGACTTCAAACTCGTCATTGGGGACGAAAGACTTGTTTTTGACCCGGGTCTTATATGCATAAATTGTATTGACAGAGTATTCCAGGATCTGGGCTATTTTCTCATTATCGCTGATGCCCATACGGATCAGGGCGAAGATCCGCAAGTCGATGTTCAGCGGTTCGTTGTCCTTCAGCCTGACCTGGTCTTCTTCCTTGAAAAGGGAATTGAATTGGTCAACGAAATGCGGGAAGATCCGCAGGAAGACGGTGTCAAAGCTCCTCAGCAGTTCCTCTTTCTCCTTTTTGATCTGGATGTTATTGACGATGAAGCGTATATCTTCGAATTTTCGGTCCGCGACCTTCTGGTCGAGGGTACGTTTGAGGCGTTCCAGCTTGACGAAGAATTCAGAATCCAGGCTGAAAAAGTAACCAATATATTCTTCCTTGATCTTATTGGCCTCTTCCAGTTTATCGTTGATCAGCCTTTGAGCGGCGTGGGCCTCTGTGATCATTTGCTGGGCCTTTTGGAGCTTCTTCACCTGACGGCGGATAACGACGATCAGGATGGCCAGCACGATTCCCAACAGGGTCACGACGATGGCATATTGTACGAGCAGGCGGCGCTGCGCCTCGACGGCATTGATCCTTTCCCCTTCGATCAGCGACAGGACGCTGCTGACCTGTACCTTACGTTGCCGGGCCCCATAGAATTCCGCATTCGCCAGGGCTGTTTCGATGCAAAGCGAGGCCTGCCTGACATCCCCTCTTTTATACAGCAGGTCGGCAAGGTTAAAGATGGCGAAAGTTTCCTTGGTGGACGACCGGATATCCGCAATGGCGGCGGTGATCATCAGGTCGATGGCCTGTTCCTGGCGGCCATTCTTCATATAGAGCCCGCTTAGCGTCGAGGCAGTGAGTGCCAGTTGATGGTCCGTGAGGGGGCTATTCAGCAGTTTTTCAAAATAGGTGGTGGCTTCTGCGTCATTGTTCAGCTTAAAGTCCCGCAGTCCCCGGTAATAAGCATATTCGAAGCTGGCGGGAGAATAATAGGTGAGGGCGGAGTCCATAAAGGCATTTCCGTGCTGGTCGTATTCAGTCGAATGCTGGTTTCCATCATAGTCATAATTGGCCAGATCATAGTAATACCTTCCTATGAGGGCGTAGTAGACAGCCTTTAGCGAATCCGGCTGCCGGCCAATATCGATAGCGCGCAGTGAATCGTACGTCTCACGGAACAGCCCGGATGACAGGAGAATAAAGCAATTCCGCAGCCGGGCCTTTGTGATCAGCTCCGCGTCGCCGAGCCGCCGGGCGATAGCCTGCAGTTTGCCGGCGTACTGATAGGCGCTGTCATAATTAAAGATCTGGTATTCTTCGTACAGCTGTTCGTAGATGTCGAACAGCGTTCTGGCGGAGGTGGCGGTACCGGCAGGCAGGCTGGCCCGCAACTTTTCTATCCGTTGCAGTTTTGCCGCATCGTATCCGGCGGTCTTTGCGACAGCAATCGTCAGTTCATGCAGCAAACTGTCTGTATTGGCCCGCGCCCCAAATGCCATGAGCATCGCCAGTATCAGACCGGGAAGTAACCGATTCATCTGAGGGTTTAAGGCGGCAAGATAAATTAAATTCACGAAGGCGGCGCCAGTCTGTTCATCCGGTGCTTGTATAGTTTGCCGATCGGGATCTCTGTCCCGTCGATCTCTACTTCATTTTGTGTATAGGCCGTCACTTTTTTCAGGGCGATGATATAGGACCGGTGTATCCGGACAAAAAGGTTGTCCGGCAACATTTCTTCTACTATGCTGATCGGTTGCTTTACCACCAGCGGTGGTTGTCCGGTGCGGACGATCCTGATATAGTCTTTGAGACTTTCTATATAGATGACTTCGTCCAGCATCACCTTCACCATTTTCCGGTCGGACCTGAAATATAAAAAGGGATCCGCGGTAGGAAGAGCGGGCGCCGCAGGGGCATCGGTCTCGTCAGTGATCTTGTTGACCGCCCGCACAAAACGTTCCAGGGAGAAAGGCTTCAGCAGGTAATCGACGGCATTCAGATCATAGCCTTCGAGCGCATAATCCTTGTGGGCGGTCGTAAAAATCACCTTCGGCGGGTTTCGCAGCGTGCGGATGAATTCTGTGCCCAGCAGCCGTGGCATATTAATATCGAGAAAAATGATATCCACCGTTGTCCGTTGTAAGATCAGCATGGCCTCGAACGCATTATAACACTGCCCCGCCAGTTCAAGATTGTCCATGCTTTCGATATACGACGCCAGGATGGTCAGGGCCGGCGGTTCATCATCTATGAGCAGGCATCTTAGTTTCATAATGATCGTTTTGTAAAGGTTGACGGCGTATAGCCTCCTTGCTGCCGGACAGCCTCAGCGTAAGCGATACCATAAAGGTGTCCTCATCGGAGATGATTTTCAGCTGGTGATCCGGATACAGCAGGTTCAGTCTTCTGCGGACATTCTGAAGACCCAGACCGCCGGAATGGGCCGGCTCCCGGGTCAGCCTGGCGCTATTGATCAGCTTGAAGGTCAGTATGTCCTTCGTGACGTGAAGGTGCAGGCTCATCCAGCACTTATCCAATTGTTCGCCGGTGCCATGCTTGATGGCATTTTCCACGAATGGCAGCAACAGCAGCGGAGCGATCGGCCGGTTTTCGATATCGCCAGTAAAACTGGCGGAGATCTCCAGCCGTTCGCGAAATCGGAATTTTTCCAATGCAATATAAGTCTGCAGCACTTCGATTTCCTTACCCAGATCGGCCAGGGGTTGGTTGCATTCGTACAGCATATACCGGAGCAACGCCGATAATTGCAGGACGGCCCGGGGGGCCTGCGACGACCCTTCCAGCGTGAGCGAGTACAGGTTGTTCAGCGTATTGAACAGAAAATGCGGGTGCAGCTGCGATTTAAGCAATTCAAGCTCGACGGTCAGCTTTTCCTTTTCCAATTGTTGCCGGGTCTCTTTTTCGAAATACGAATATTTCAGCAGCTTGATGGATACAGCGATCCAGCCAATGCTGAAGAAGGCGAAAATCGCCCTGGGAAAGGCCCCCGGCACCCAAAACTTGTTAAAGTTGGAATAATGCAACAGGTAAGTATCCGCCCACCGGCCATACAGTATCGCCGTGAACAATACGACAAGAAAGAGAAAAATAGAAATATAGATATTCTTTTTCTGGATAAATCGCGGGACCAGCAGATACAGCAGGGAATAAACAAATATCAGGTGGCCGGGCATGAAGCCTGCATTGATGGCCAGCATTCGCAGGGGCGTCCGGTCGGACCTGAAAACAAAGAAAAAGAATATCGTCACCGCTAGCCAGAAAAGGAGGTGCGATAAAACCCGCTGTCGGGAGATCCTGTCGACAAACCTGATATACATATGCACTGACATGGCGGTGTCTGTTTACCGCAAGTTATTATAAAGATGACGCAGGTCGCCGAATGTTGCATTTTGTCGACAAAAGCAGGCTTTCCGTCGACAAAAGGTGTTTGCCCTCCTTTGCCCGCTGACTGGCTGTCTTTACTTTTCGTTGGTCGATCATTCATTTTTCGGTTGGATGGGCAGCTTATTTTTATCCCGATATTTTTTCATCTTAAAAAAATGCGACATGATAAAGTTTTTAACAGGCATGCTTCTCCTCCTGTCAGCCAATCATACGATAGCTCAGAAAAATGCCTGCCCCATGCCTGACAACGGGTACTGGCAATTAGTGACCAACATCAATGATCCAAAGACGATAACGGTAAGATTCTATGACCTGGAGTTTCATCTCATTGACCAGGAAAAGATGACTTCGGTTCCGAATTGGCATAAGAGGAAGACCTGCCTCATGCTGAATGAGCGCTTGCAATCAGCCCTGATCGCCTGGCAGCGCGTCCATCATTCGGAGCAAAAATTATCAGGGTAACGTTCCCACATCCACACGAGGCACCTCTCCGGAATCATTCCCCGGCCGCTCGAACCAGGTATTGGCCGGTGTATACGTAGAAAAATGCCCGCAGTTCTCTAAATAAAAAGCATTGTCCCGCACCCCTCCCGCATAATCCATCCTATACCCCTTCCGCCCGGTATTATCCGTTGTAAATTCAGCCTTGTGCAGCCCGATCCAATGTCCTGTGGTATCTCTGATCCATTGATGATTGAAGAGGACATAACGACGATAGATGCCCTGCTCCGGCTCGAAGTTTTCCAGGAAGGAATGCAGGTTCGTTAGCCAGGATTGCGTTTGAGGCCGGCTGAAGCTGGCGATCAGTCGCCACCGGCCTTCCTCAGGCGCATAGAACCACGCCGTGAACACCGTATGTCTGTCAGTACCTGGCAGGGCATGGATTAAAAACCGGTACGTATGCCCAGCTTGCCACATATAGTTCAGATAACTCTGTCCGCCCGATCCTTCGTTGCCAAAGGCTTGCGCATGCACGCCCTCGCCCTTCCTCAGCACCCGGATCCGCAGACTGTCGGGCACAGCTGCCGGATCATCCGTTGTAAAGGGGCTCCAGACGGAAAAAAGGATATGCCTTTCCGTTGACGAGTTCACCTGCATGCCGAAATAGCCTTGCCCAAAACCGCAGGCCATGAAATAGGACCCCTGTACATCCTGTCCTTTAGGCACAGTCACCTCGTTATAAAACCATTCTGCCTCATCGCCTGGAGGCACCGGGTAGTGCAGATGCACAGAAGGTCCGCGGCGGCCCCAATAAAAGAAGTTGCCCTCGTTATTCGGTACAAAAGCCACGCGGCCATTCAGCGGTTCGCCCTGGACGATGATCGACTGGTTCGATAGATGCATTCCTTCAAGATGGATACGTTGATAACCCGTATCGGACACCTCGACCATTCCGATATCATA
>JAMFSL010000248.1 GCA_026225275.1 Puia dinghuensis | reverse complement strand
AGCAGGCAGAGGCGGAGCTGCAGGGTCAGCGCCAGGAAAAGAAACAAGAGTTGCGGCAAGGACCGCGTTTACACCTTTAATTTTTTTACTATGAGTGATAACAGGGAAGGGAATGAGATGATCAAGGCGTTGATTTCCAAAGTCATCGATCTTGGAACGGCGGTGAAAGATACCGGTGATCTGATCCGGCAATTGCCCAATCAAGAGGAGGCGTTGGGGCGATGGAATCAGCAGATGGATACACTTGCGGCCCATATCGGGAAGATGGAATTGACCGACTACGAGATGAGGCGGGAGGATCTTGACAGTGTGGGCGACCGGTTGAACCGGCAGAAGAAGATTGAATAGGGTGCGGGTTCTCATTCCTCCTTATTTCTTTCCAGTTCTACAATCTTTTTGTCGGCCTCTTTGGCAATGGACCTGAAACCGGCCTTGCGGAAGGTCTCTGCAAGGTTCGAGAGTGCGGCGATGGTTTGGTCGCGTTCGCCATCCTTTTGGCCATCATATAGACCTTTAGTACGATAGTCATTTAGTTCTTCGATGATCGAAGCCTTTGATTTGCCGCTGATGGCGTGTAGCAGGCCGGCCAGAGCATCGAACCGGGCAGGTTTGGTAAAGTCGATTTTTTCCAGTGGGGTGGTCTGCTTCGAGAGGAGGTCAAAAAACATGAGCAGCTGGCGCTTTGAAAAGACAGCTTTGGTTTTTCCGGTGGCGCCTTCACGCAGAACGGGCTGGATATTGACCTGGGAGTTGTATTGGTTATTCGTCCGATTGTCATTATATTGGATGGCTATAGGCGGAGTCTGTGGATGCGGTGTACCGGTGCTCAGGAAAGATGGAGATTTAATCCGGTCCATTGCCTGCAAAAACGCTGCGGTGAAATTTTTGTCCGCGTCGATCAGGAAATCGTATAAGATGCTGGTGGAATCATTGACCAGCTGGCGGTTGACGGCGGCTATTTCGGCTACAGGATAATGCCTTTTTTCGAAGATGCCGACCAGGAACGTTACGATCCGCGTAAGGAAATATTTGAACCCATGTTTGGTGCGGTAGTCAAAGATATAGGCGCTGGCGGCGGGGAGTTGATGCGATGATTTGAAGTAATCGGCTTTGAAATGATGGAACAGGCGATAATGGCCGAGGAGTCGCTGGGCGACGTCATAGTTGTACCATCCGCTCCATTCTAAAAACCGGCAGCGACCGGGGCTTGTCCAGCCGTTGAGCCGGTCTTTCATCTGCCAATTGGCGTTGGCGGGGGCGTCGTCCGGATGGAAGAGGGTAACGTCGATCACGTCGATATGGTCGATCATGGGATGAGGTTTAAGAATAGCAATGTACAAAAAAGTTTTATATCAATGTCATTCACTCAATACCAGCCCGCCGGCCCACTGAGGGAATATATTGACGCCTATTGGGTGCGGGTTACTCCATTGGGGTTATCAACCGCTGTCGCGAACCTGCCGGTTTCCAGGCGGATATACGCAGATGGATGCTCGGACATCTTTGTAAATATGGGTGCCTTTGCTGCCTGTTACAATTCAACGGTATCCATACATCCCGGGCGTCTCTACCTGGGAGGGACCATGACCGCGTATGGAGTGGTTAGTAGTATGGCGGGAAGCGTATTTGTGGGAATACGTTTCAGACCCGGAGGGTTTTTCGCGTTGTACCGGATTGCGATGGAAGAGGCTCTGGACCTCGTCATAGAATTTCCCGATCCCGAACTTTTATCCTTGCTGGGCAATCATGCCGCACAAGAATTTGCCGCTCAATTGGATGGCCACTTTTTGACGAAACCCGTCAACCTTAAGCACGATTTTGTCTCGATCTACCAAAAAATATACCACCTAAAAGGACAGGTGTCGGTGGAAGGCCTTTCCAGAGATAGCCATGTCAGCCACCGAACGATGGACAGGATCTTCAAACAGAATGTTGGCACGCACCCCAAGGAGTTCATTCAGATTGTCCGTTTCCAGGAGGTGCTGAAAAGGCTGCGGAGTGCCGCCTCAGGCCAAACCCCGCCTGAAAGCCTATTGCGTATCGCATACGAACTGGGATATTACGACCACGCGCATCTGACCAATGAGTTTAAAAGATATTCCGGTGTCACCCCTTCTGAATGGGAGAAAGAGCAATAAGTTGTCGCGTTTTTACAAAACAGGTAGCCGACCGCAGCGGTACATTTGAATAAAAAGATGTGGAAGGCTATTTTTTTGACCGGATTACTGGCTGGTTTCCTCGATGGCGCAGCTGCCCTGCTTTTATTTGTAGCGCGAGGCGCAAAACGACCCTTGCTCCTTTTCCAATATATCGCCAGCGCGGTTTATGGGAATAATGCTTTTACCGGGGGGCGAAAGATGATCATCGCAGGAATATTGTTTCATCTGGGTATCGCTATGACTTTTATTACCTTTTATTTCCTGCTGTTTCCCCATATAAAATGGTTGGGCTTATACCCATTGGTGAGCGCCGTACTATACGGCTTGCTGGTCTGGCTAATGATGAACCGAATAGTACTACCCTTATCCCGGGCGCAAGCCCGACCTTTCTCCTGGGCGATGGTCTTTATCAACATGGTGATACTCATCCTTACTATCGGTATTCCGGCGGCCTATATTGCCAGGTGGTTTTATAGCCGGTAAGATGCGGGTATGAAGCGCAAGGCATAAAAAAGGGGGCCTGTAGATACAGGCTCCCGGTTTGACTGTTTCTAGTCACATGAGAAAACATAAGAGCGTAAATTATATAACCAATTTCTTTTATGCAACTATTCTGCCTTCTTTCGGATGAATGAAAATGGGCAGTTGACGAAGTCCGCCAAGTCACGGATGAACGAAACTCAATCTGCCTGTATAAGACAGTTGAACTAAGAAAAAGAACTAGTCTCCCTCGCACTTTATTTTTGGTGGGTAAAAAAAGTGGTTATGCGACTAGTACTTTTCTACCGCTGCATCGTCTTATAGCAGCCGCTGGGGTAATTTCCAGTCAGGCGCTTTATTTACCAATTTTTATTTTCCCATGATTTATCGCTTTTTACTTGCCATTATTTTTACCCTTGCTATTGCACAGTCATCCCACAGCCAGCCCATCCCGACCGACACGGCGGTCCATTCCGGGCAGTTGGCCAATGGCTTTACCTACTATATCCGCCACAATGAGGAGCCCAAAAATCGCGTACAGCTCTACCTGGTCAATAAGGTTGGATCTGTCCTCGAAGACCCTGACCAGCAGGGACTGGCTCACTTCATGGAACACATGAACTTCAACGGTACCAAACATTTCCCAAAAAATGAACTGGTCGACTATCTCCAGAAGTCCGGTGTTCGGTTCGGCGCTGACCTGAACGCCTATACCTCTTTTGATGAAACGGTATTCCAGTTGCCGATTCCCACTGACGACCCCAGGATCCTTGCCAGCGGCTTCCAGATCATGCGCGACTGGGCGCAGGATGCCACCCTCGACTCCATCGAAATCGAAAAAGAGCGTGGGGTTGTGTTGGAAGAACGGCGCCTCGGCCGTGGCGCGGGAGAGCGTATGCAGCGGCAATACTTCCCGGTGGTGCTCAACCATTCGCGGTATGCGGAACGGCAGCCTATCGGGTTGGAGAACATTCTGGTGAATTTTCAGCCTGCCGCCATCCGCCGTTTTCATCACGACTGGTACCGGCCCGATCTTCAGGCCCTCATCGTCGTTGGTGATATCAACGTCCGGCAGACCGAGGCGTTGGTCAGGCAACTGTTTGGGGATCTTGTCAATCCGTCCGGAGAACGGGAACGCACTATTTACCGGACGCCGATGACAGGCGAGAATCATTTTCTTGTCGTCACCGACAAGGAGATGTCGACCACTGAATTTCAGATCCTGGTGAAGCATCCGGAGGAGAAACTGACTACTGAGGAGCAATATATTCATTCGATGAGCAGGGAGCTGTTTAATCAGATGGTAGAAATACGCTTGGCGGAGTTGGGCCAGGCTCCCAACCCGCCTTTT
>JAMFSL010000247.1 GCA_026225275.1 Puia dinghuensis | reverse complement strand
CACTTTCAATAATTTGTCTATATAAAAGAAATCTACCAGCAACCAATCGAATTGCTTCGTGGAGTCGATGTAGGCCAAATCGATTTTCAGGCCATTTTGCATCAGTTCGGGCAGTACGGCGTAACAGTATTTTTCAATAAATGTTATATTTTGGTCATATCCTGCCTGCTTTACCAGATCCAGACCGTTGCCACCCCAGTGTTCGAACTGAAACTTATCTATCACAATATGATGTCCATTCTTTTTTACAATTTCCTCCACAATAGCCACCGTTGACATTCCATAGGCGAACCCGATTTCCAGTGTGTCGGTAAAGCCATTTTCACGGATCAGAGTCTGCAAGAACTCGCATTGTTCCCGGGGAGTCTCAGAATGGATGTCGATCGTTTCATTTCGGGAATTCGTGAATTTCTTGGTCTCAAAGATTTTTTCAAGTATAGGATTCATTGCCGGAAAAATACGCAATTTTCAGCGCCTGGCAAAAATTCCCAGCACGTCAAGCAGCCTTTCCTGCCAGCCGGCAAGGAGGTATACTCCATCTTCGGGCGTCTCCAATGCTTTCATGCCATAACCCGCGAGATTGAAAAGATACAGCTTTGCCTTTGGCGCCAGTTCCCGCCGGTATTGCCTCCACCAGTGGCTGATGTCGGTGCCTGCCGGTTGGTTGAAAGTCCGGTTATCCCACAATGAACAATCCGTAAAGATCAGCACGTTGTCGACCACCTGCCTTTTACGCAGCAGGTCCTGCAACACGAGCCATGCATTGATCGCATAGCCGGCCTCGCCTTCATCATGTACGCGGAATTGGTCCACTGCGGAGAGAATAGGTCTTACCTGGCCTTGCATTGGCCGCCAGGTATTTCCGATCACACCGGTGATGACCTGCTCGCCCCGGCTGAGCCAGGAAAAGGCCAGCAAGGGAGCGATATCGAAGCGCTGGACAAGACCATAGCCTTCCACGGGATGCCGCATGCTGCTGCTGACATCCATACCTATCACAGAGACCGCCCGGCGGCCAAACCCCGATCTGTTCCAACTGCTATGCAGGGCTGCCTGTTCGAGGGCCTCTGTCAGCATACCGGCGCCGCCCTGGTCAAGGCGTTGCAGATTGCGATAGACATTCAGCAGCCGAAGGGGCGATTGTCCGCCCGGACCGGCAGCTGCGGCATTGCCTAGATATTCGGCGGCCAGCTTGAGGACTTTGCCGCTGACACCGGTACAAAGCATGGGCTGCAGGTTGTCGAGCAGGGCTGTATAGCCTATCCGGAAGGAAGAAATTCCTTCTTTCCATTTGTCGCGCAAAACAACCTGCCTTTGTTCAGGGCTGTCATAATGTTGCTGATGCAACACCTGCCACTCCTGTAGCCAGGTCGTCCGGACAGGCACCTGTCCGCGTAAGATTCGGGTGAACAAGGCCTTCTGAGACCGGCTGGACGCTTTGGGCTGTAACCACTGCAATGCCAGCTTTATCCCTTCGCGGGTTTCGGCACTGTAGCGGCTGAACTGATATTCATCCATGCTGTTGAGTAAGGCCGAAAGACTCTTTCTCACCGCACGACCCGGCCGTTGTCTCCTTCTGACCGTTCGGGTATAATAGTCCAGCCAGGCCGGGATCTTTCCGGGTTGCTGAACGATCCGGGTCACCAGCAGCCCCGTCTTTTCATCATCCCCATCGAGAGCAGCCAGCTCAGCCGTCAGCAGGAAAGCGAGGTCCCGGAAACTTCTTTGTTCCCTCAGGTCAATAGCCAGCCTGCCCAGGAATTCGGGATCGCCCTGACATACCGCTTCGCGAAGAAGGATCAACGCATGGCTCGCCTGTCCCGGGTCATCGGCTGACAAAGACACTGACAGCAGCATCTTTATAAAGTCCGATTGTGCATCCGGCACTTCAGCCTTGATGAAGGCGTATCGAGTGTCTGCCGGTTGTCTTCCTTTCAGGTTAAAATTGAATTTCATGATTGCCTCCTTCTCCCCGCGGGAGTCGTTAATTGTCTTTATACGCAAAAGCCCCACCTGGAAGGCGGGGCTTTTATATGCTGGTTCTTTTTTCACTTGTTAATCAGCACTTTTTTCGCCCCGCCCGTTCATCAATGAACGCACACACGTCATACGCCTTATCCGCATTGGACCAGGAGATCATGGGTGTATGTAAATTCTGTCGGAGCATAGTACTTGTTGAATTGATTAGCACAAATTTAAAAATCTTTTTTTCTTTTCAGCTATTATTCGAAAGAATTTTTGAAACTTTTTTTAATGCAGCGCTGTTTCACCTTGTCAGGCCCTGTTGATAACGAACTTCTGGATCTTGCTGTGCAGGTCTTCGGGCCGGAAAGGTTTGGGTACTACATCCATGAATCCTTTTTTCATCAGGTCGATCTTCATATCCTCGTATACGGCGGCAGTAAAAGCGATAGCGGGGACATGCGGATGCATCTTTCTGATCTCCATCAGAGCAGTAGTGCCATCCATTTCCGGCATTTCAAGATCGATCAACACCAGGTCGAACGTTTCGCGCCGGCATAGCTCCACCGCTTCCACCCCATTTGTTGCTTCATGTACTTCGATCCCCCATTTGACCAGGAACCTCCGGGCTACGGACATATTGACGGCATTATCCTCGGCAATAAGCACACGCAACCGATCGAATACAGGCAGCTGTTTGACTTTCCGGTCGTTGATATACAGTTTTGCATTTTCGTTGATCTCCAGTTCGATCGTAAAATAGAAAGTGCTGCCCTTGCCTTCTTCGCTCTGCAGTTGAAGGTCACCGGAGAAGAGACCGACCAGCTTTTTGCTGATGGCGAGACCCAGACCTGTGCCTCCATATTTTCGGGTTGTATCTGTATCAGCCTGGGTAAAACTTTCAAATATCTCCTGTCGCTTGTGAGCCGGGATACCGATGCCGGTATCCTGTACCATGAACTGGATCATCGACTTCTTACTGGTTGAAGACACTTTCCTGGCCCCTAGTGTGATGCCGCCCGATTGAGTGAATTTGATAGCATTCGACAGCAGGTTGCTGAATATCTGGTTGAGGCGGGTCTCATCTGTCAGAAATTCGGTTTCGAGATTATCGTCTATGTCGACGAGGAATAGCAGTCCTTTAGCATTCGCCTGTACAGAGAATTGCGTCTCCAGTTTCTTTAAAAAAGCTCTCATGTTGACCGGCAGGTTCTCCAGCTCGAATCTTCCGGATTCGATCTTGTTGAAATCCAGGATCTCGTTGATGAGGATCATCATGTGCTCGGATGAGAATTTGAGTATCTCCAGGTGAGACCGTTGTTCGGGCAAACATTGCTCCTGCAGCAGCAGGTTGGATGCGCCTATGATGCCGTTCAGCGGAGTCCTCAGCTCGTGGCTCATATTGGACAGGAACCTGGATTTGGCCCTCGAGGCAGTCTCTGCCTTCTGTTTGGCCTTCATCAACTCGAACTGGGTCATCTTGATCTCTGAAATATCCAGTACGCTGATCTTCCAGAAACGACGGTCATTATCGAAGAAAGAAACGACGTTGACAAATGCAAAGACGGTATTGTCTTTCCGCGAAGTAAGAGCCAGTTCGCCCTGCCAGCTGCCCGTCTGTTCATCGGCAGGCATTTTCCCAATACTATTGAACAGCCGCAGATGTTCTTTGGTGAACAAGCTATCCATGGGTGCGCCGATGATCAGCGATTTGTCCTCGATCTCCAGCAGCTCGACTGCCCTTTTATTGCAATCTGTAATGATCAGTGCTTCCGCATCCAGGATGAATACGCCGTCAAGGGAAGTATTGAAAATAGTATCGGCAAACTGTTTTTCTT
>JAMFSL010000246.1 GCA_026225275.1 Puia dinghuensis | reverse complement strand
TATCTTGAACTATATCTGGATATCGAAAAAGTACGTTTTGGGCATAGGTTGAGCACCGAGATGGATTACGATCCTGCCTGTCTCGACAGTCGGCTGCCGCCCATGCTCCTCCAGCCCATCGTCGAGAACGCCATTAAGTTCGGATTATACGATACCATCGAACCCGTCATCATCGTGATCCGGGCCCGCCTCGAAGGGGACTATGTAAGGATAGAGGTCGAGAACCCTTTCGACCCCGAAACCTCGCGCCCCAAGAAGGGAACAGGGTTTGGGCTCTCTTCCATTCAACGCCGGCTCTATCTGCTGTTCGCCCGCGCCGATCTGCTGGAAACTCGCGTCGATAATAATCTTTTCATCACCATCGTGAAAATACCGCAATGACAAACACACCGCCCATCAAAGCCATTATTATAGACGACGAACCCCTCGCGCGGATGATCGTGCAGGAATATTTGCAGACCCACTCTAACATTACCGTGCTGCAGGAATGCAACGACGGCTTCGAAGGCATCAAAGCCATCCAGCAACATCACCCCGATCTTATCTTTTTGGATATCCAGATGCCGAAGATCAATGGCTTCGAAATGTTGGAGCTCGTCGACAATCCGCCCGACGTCATCTTTACCACCGCCTTCGACGAATACGCCATCAAGGCCTTCGAGGCTCACGCCGTCGACTACCTGCTCAAGCCGTTTAGCAAAGATCGCTTTGATAAGGCTGTGCGTAAATGGCTTGATCGCTACGCCGATCATCAGGTGGCGCTGGCTGCCGGTGCATCCGACTTCGCCTCCCCCCAACAAGCTCTCCTCGACACTGCCGCCGCCTCTCCCGCTCAGCAGCAACGTATCGTCGTCAAGACCGCCGGCAAGATCAAGATCATTCCCCTCGAGGACATCCATTATCTCGAAGCTTCCGATGACTACGTCAAGATCCACACCCACAACGGCGCCTTCCTGAAGAACAGGACCATGGGCTATTTCGAGCAGGTCCTCGACCCCAATCGATTTGTCCGCACCCATCGCAGCTATATCATCAATGTGCAGCAGGTCACCCGCATCGACCCGTACGAAAAGGATAGCCACCTCTGCGTCCTCTCGTCCGGCGCGCAAGTACCCGTCAGTAAATCTGGTTATATGAAATTGAAAGCGGTGCTGGGGTTGTAGGAGCGCGCCCCTCATGGCGGCCGGAGCGCACACGCCTCACTTCCCCGCGCCATACTCCGCATCCGTCACCTCGCCGAGCCAGTCGATCTCCTTACCCCCCACCTTCGGCTGGATGGCAATATGCGTGAAAACGCTATCCGGCGCAGCCCCATGCCAGTGCACCTCGCCCGCGAGGATCGTCACAGCATCCCCCGGCAACATCACCTGAATAGCCTCTCCTTTTTTCTGCACGTACCCCTTCCCCTCCGTCGCAATCAAAATTTGCCCGCCGGGATGCGTATGCCAATAATTCCGAGCGCCCGGCGCAAACGTCACCCGCGCCGTATTCACCGCGATATCATCCGAACCTGCCAGCCGCACCAGCCAGGCATTCCCCGTAAAATACTTTGGATCGGCCTTCATCATCTTCGCATCAGCAATGCTAATCTTTATCATGAAAATGTGTTTTAATGTGATTACTCCGTAGGTCCCTTTACCATCTGCGCCAACCCGCGCCCAAAAGACCAGTCCTCCACCCCGTTCTCCACCAGGACGATCACCACATCATCGGCAGGGATTCCCGTCCGGGCCGCAATCTTGTCCGCGATTCCCCGATACAAAGATTGCTTCATCTCCACCGTTCTCCCACCTTTTGCCGTAATGTGAATGTAAACAATCCTGCCGCTGTGCGGGATCTCCAGATAAGAAGAAGGATAAAGCAGATCCGACGGCCCGATCTCATGGATCACCTGAAAATAATCATCCACAGGAACCTGAAAGCTCGCGATCAGACTTTCGTGTATCGATAATGATATGGCTTTGCGTGCACCGGCGTCCAATCCCCGGTCCACATAAATTTGTACAAATGGCATAAAACGACTGTTTTGATGTAGATACAAAACTAGCCTTTCCGATCCTCCCGGTCTTGTAAAATATTGCACCGGAGCTCCATAAAAATCTCTAAACCCCAAACTGCCTCAAATGATGATCCGCATGCTTATAAGCCAGACAACCCACTTCCTCCCGCGTCATCTTCCCGAAAAAGGCATGCATAAAACTATCGTTATTATACCGCTCATACTCGCCGATCTGCGCCACCCATTCGATTTTCTGCTGCCCGACATCGCCTGCCCCATCGACCCGCAATCCCATTACCGACGGCATATTCCTCTTCACCGGTCTGTCATCCTTAACCATCTGCCGTAAAGCCATCCTCCCGAACAGCCGACCGATAAAAACTCTTTTGAATTGCCTCTTCCCCAGCACCCATTCATCCCACATCGTACAGTGCTTCAACATCTGATACGGCGTCATTTTACCCCATTGCGCCCGGCTATTGACATCCAGCATTTGAATCCTGCCGACCAGAGCATTCCTGGTGGACCGGTCGAAGATTGTCTTTGTGCATCCTGTCATCGTAAAGGTTTTTAGGTGATCGATACCCGTAGACAGCGAAGCAGCCCAAAAACCGGACAATTCGGTGAGAAATTTAAAATCGGAGTGATTACTTCGTCAAGCCGTCTTTGGAATAAGCAGGATTCATCCGGACCAGCATCCTGTCGGTATGTCCATCTTCAAACCCGTTGAAGTCGATAGCCGGAACGCTGACAATGGCAGGCTTGCCTAACTCGGTGGGAGACATCTGCGCCAGCAGATCGTTCATCAGGTGCATCGCACTATCCACACCTTCCGTTTCAAAGTCGATATGGTCCTGCAGGTATTGCTCATCCGTACGATAATTCTTCAGGTACTGCCGCATCCGGATCTCCAGGGCAACGCCCGTGTACACAGCTTTCAGCTGCTCGATCATGGCTTTCTTTTCTGCCTCCTGAACAGCGGCAGGACGTACCGGCGCCTTCGTTTTAACCGCCGCAGCGATAGCAGCCTTCGCAACAGTCAGTTCGACCTTTGCGGCCAGCAGGTACTCTTTCCGGGTGACAGGGACATAAGGCATCTGGCGACTGTCGTTGTCCTCTGTTGCGCAAATATCCAGCGTCATGAAATGCAGCCGGCCAACCGCCAGGTGACCTACCTGGGATTCGAGATCCTTAGCAGTCATCGGCCGTACGGTCGGAGTCGCCGTCGTGTTCGCATTGGTGTGAGTAGCGTTGACTTTCGTGGCGGGATTGTTCGTCAGAGAGGTGTTGTCTGCTACATCCTGAGCAAAAGAAAAGAAAGGGAAAGCGAAAAGCAGTAAGAAAGTAAAAAGCTTCATGAGGTACGTTTTATAGGGTCGATTGTGGGTTCTGAGTTCGGGGGCTTTTCGACGGAGAGGATTTATCAGGGGAATTTCAGCGGAGTATGGAGATGTATAAGGGGATTCAATTAGTAGGCCAAAATCATAAGGGGGTTATTTTCAACAAAATACGCTTGGGCGAGCTTCGCTTTCCATTCCCAGAGCGGGACGAAAACAGTGGATTATTCCCAGGCTCGCGCGGCCTCTTCCCAACACTATGCTTCCTGCCCGATCCACACCGCACCGCCGATACTATCCCGACTCGCGCCCGTCACCGAAGCCAGTACATTATTCGCTTCCCGCCACCGCAACACCCCGATCAGCGCCATGATCAACGCCTCTTTATAATCCACCAATCCCCCCTCCGGCACAACGATTTCTACGCTTTGCCCGAGCTCACGCTGCAACTGCGCCACCAAAAAAGTATTATGCGCACCGCCGCCAGTCACCAGCATCCGCCGCGGAGCGGTCGATCCATCCGTTCCGGCACTTGCCGATCCCGCATTCGCCGATCCCGCCGCCAGGGATCGTACCGCCGACCCTATTTGCTCCACAATATGCTGAGTATAGGTCCGCAACGCGTCCGCCGTCGTCAGCCCCCCACCCGCAGCTCCCTCCTTCATCGCACCCCGCACCAGCGGCAGCACGGTCTCCGTACCGAAATCGTTGGCCAGTGATTTGGGAAAGGGAAGTGCGTAATAAGGCAAACTGTTGAGTTGTTGCAGCAAGACGTTGTCGATCGTCCCCGTCGCCGCCATGGCGCCGGCTGCATCGTAGGGCTGGCCTTCAAGTTCCGCCAGCGTATTGAGAACACGGTTCGCCGGACAGACATCGAACGCCACAAAGCTATTCCTGTCCTGCCCGACCACAGCGCTGTCGCTTCTAAGTTCGGCCGATATCTCTGCATCCCTCCGCACAGGGCTCCCGCTTCTAATATCGCCCGTTCCCTCGAACGGGTTCTGCTCGCGCGTCCTCTCCCCTCTCGAAACATTCGCAATCCCCCCCAGGTTCAAAAAGAAATCATATTGCGGCAGCAGCAACATCTCCCCGATCGGCACAATCGGCGCGCCCTGCCCGCCGAGCGCCACATCCATCGCCCGCAGATCACTCACCACATTGACCCCAACCGTCGCCGCCAATGCCGCTCCATCGCCCAGCTGCGCCGTCATCCGCCGAGCCACATCATGGAAAACCGTATGCCCATGACTAGCGACCAGTTGCACCTGGTACTCCAACCCCTTCTCCCGCACAAACCGCAACAGCTGCTCACCCAGGTACCGCCCATATTCCACATGTAATAATTGATAGTCGTAGGCAGATAACCCCCGCGCCGAGCCCAGCCGCCCGCGCCACTCTTCGCTGTATGGATAACAATCCGCCGCGACCAGCTCGAAATCCCACCCCTTCGGCCCCTGCTTCGTCGAAGTCTTCTCCTGTAAATGCACATAGGCGATATCCAAACCATCCAGCGAGCTTCCGCTCATCAAACCAATAACTTTGTAGACCATAAGACCGCAAAAATAAGTTAAAGACCCTATACCCTCGTGCGCCCAACGCAATTCAACGACAGGCATGGTTTTTTCAATGAATATGGTAGGTGGTGGTAGACGAATTTTCCGTATTTTAATGTAGGTTTGCCCGTAAACTGGGTGTAGTATGATTGTCAATTTAAGCCAGCAATATTCCCTGCTCAGCAACTGGATCAGCGAGATCCGCGACGAAACCGTCCAGCAGGATCGGATGCGGTTCAGACGCAACCTCGAGCGTATTGGGGAAGTCGCAGCTTATGAGATCAGCAAGACCCTCCCCTACGAAGACCGGGAAATCCAGACACCCCTCGGCATCGCCGTCTGCAAGGTGCTCAAGGAACAACCCGTCATCACCACCATCCTCCGCGCCGGCCTGCCCCTGCACCAGGGCCTCCTCAACTATTTCGATAAGGCCGACAATGGATTCATCTCCGCCTATCGGAAGCATCAGCGGGATGGAAGCTTCGAGATCAGCCTCGATTATGTCTCCTGCCCCGAACTTGAAGGCCGGATCGTCATCGTGTCCGACCCTATGCTCGCCACCGGCTCCTCCCTCGTCAAGACCATCCAGTATTTGCGCGAAGAAGGCCATCCATCCGAGATCCACGTCGTCGTCGCCATCGCCTGTACCGTCGGAATAGAATTCGTTCTGCGTAGCGAACCCCAGTGTAAGGTCTGGTGTGGTGCCATCGATGACGAACTGACCGCCAAAGGCTATATCGTACCCGGCCTCGGCGACGCCGGCGACCTTGCCTTCGGCACTAAGGCCCAGATGTAGGCTTTAATAACCTTTATGAAAACTTTATCCCTTTCGTTTCCATTTTTTTACTATTTTTCGCTCGTTAACCCACCCAAGCCAACGTTTCATAGGGTTTGTGCGTCTATATATCGAATATCCAGAAACGCCCGGCACGAGCTCTTACCGATTTCCGAGATCCGAACAAAACCACACCCAAAGCGTATTTTTTTCCATACTGACAACAGACTGAACTGTTTATGAACCACATAGCCATCCTGAACACTCAAAATACTTCCGACCCCGGTTCATCTCACCCGGTTTCCGTCCCCGCTTTCCACCCCCGGGCAGCGGAGTCGCGTCCCAGACGCCGGCGTGCCGTCACCGCCGCCAGCTGCAGGTCCATCCCCAGCGTGCGGAAAATTCCCAATGCCCGGTCCGGTGCAGTGCTCAGTGCTATGCTCAGTCACCGAAATGACGCCAACGGTCTGTCCTCGTTCCTCAGTATCGTCATTTTTGCCGGCATCCTGCTGCTGACAGCGCCCTCAGCCCATGCGCAGGACCCCGGATTCTCGCAGTTCTTCGCCAGCCCCCTCACCCTGAACCCCGCCCTCACCGGTAAGTTCAATGGCGTGCTGAGGGTAGCCGGCAACTATCGCAATCAATGGCCCGCTATTAATAATGCCTTTATTACGTCCACCGTATCCGTCGACGCCCCCATCCTGGCCAATAAACTGCCGGTCAACGATACCTGGGGCATCGGCATCATGGGAATGACCGATAAGACCGCCAGCGGCATTCTCAACGATAATTATTTCGGTATTTCCACGGCCTATCATCTGGCCCTGGATGAAGATGGTTATCATTCGATAGGCGTAGGATTTCAGGGCGTGTACGCCAACCAGAGCCTCGACGGCACCCGCCTCACTTTTGAAGACGGTCTGCAGCTTGACGGCACTTTCCTGCGTTCGCCGTCTGAGGCCATCAACTCGGAATTCGTCCAGGTGCACTATTTCGATGCGAATATGGGCGTGCTGTATAATGCTTCTACCAACGGTAGTGACAACTATTACTTCGGCGCCTCGGCGTATCATCTGAATCATCCCAAGGCCTCCTTCCTGGGCGAGGACACCATCAACGTCCCCATTAGGCTGACCTTTCATGGCGGTGGCTACTTCCCTATCGCCGGATCCGCCAGCACCATCTATGTCAGCGGTCTCGTCAGCAACCAGGCCGGTGCTCGTCAGTATGTGCTCGGCGGCGCGTGGGAATCCACCAACAGTAATGACGAGAGCAATCCCGTCAACTTCTACGCCGGCCTCTGGGCCCGATTCACGAATAACACCACCGATGCCATTATCCCCTATGTGGGACTCGATTATAGTGACTTTAGCCTCGGCGTTACTTATGATGTTAACGTGTCCGCTCTGTCGACCGCCTCCCAAAGCCGCGGCGGCATCGAAATTTCGCTGATCTATATCAAGAAGCCCGCCGGCAAGCACGGAGTGCCGTGTCCCAAATTCTAATGGTGGGAGCCGCCGGAGCTGCCGCCACTCGACCCACCGCTGCTGACGTGACTCGCGCCGCCGCCACCGGAAGACCCACCTCCTCCCCCGGAGTATCCGCCTCCTGCATGACTACCGCCGGAGTATCCACCGCCCGAACCGCGGCCGGCAGCAACGTACGCACCACTCCGATAGCCTCCGGCAGCAGAGCCGCCACCCCTCGCCGCCGCATTACCCGTACGTAACGCTCCGCTGCTCGTGCGCAATCCTCCATTGCCACTGCGCACCGCCATTGCCGCCGTTGCGGGAACCGTCGTCCATCGCCCGCGCACCAATTGTTGCATCTGCCCCTGCGGCCCGGTCCGACCCCGGTGACCCATAGTCCCATAGCGGCCCTGCCGGTCATACCGCGCACTCCTGTTATGCCAACGACCCTCATAAACCGGATGATAAACAGCCGGTCCTCCTTTCCAGGACCCGCCACCGCCGCCCCACATAAATCCGAATCCCGCCCCAAACCCCCATCCGCAGTCGAACGCATCACAGTCATAGTCCATCCCAAATTCCCAGCCGAAAAAGGGATCATAGCACATCCCAAAT
Organism: Puia dinghuensis; assembly: GCA_026225275.1. Taxonomy (GTDB): domain Bacteria; phylum Bacteroidota; class Bacteroidia; order Chitinophagales; family Chitinophagaceae; genus Puia; species Puia dinghuensis_B. Next base: position 5,953 of record JAMFSL010000246.1, on the reverse strand, counting down.
CCCCATGTCCACGGTCTTGGATAGTAATACGATCCCAACCAGGGATGATAATAAAAGCCCGTCCCATATACCACGCTGCAGTTCCCGGCATAGCTGCCGAGATAGCCCGGCGTATACCCGTCGAAGACATAGTCAGGCGTCGCGTCGTACACCCGCACATACCGGGCGTTGTAAACCGGATAATCCGGCGGGATCAGATCCATTTGATCCGGGCGTCTGGCGCTCACTGTCCAGGGCCCCTGCGGATTGCCCGAAACGAACCACACACCGTCATCCAGCGCATAGTAAAAACCATTGTCATCAAATATCGTTGAACAGGTATTGACGGCATATTCCAGGTCCGTACCCTGGATAGGTTCAAACTGCGGGTCACCGTCGTATGCCACGTCCGTTTTCGTATTCCTGCGGTCGATCTTCGCCACCTGCGGCACCTCCGCGTCCATCATGGCGTCCTTCGCCTCCTTCGTCCAGGCTACGCTGACCAGCACATGACCCATTGGTGAATTTTTCGGTATCCGCGCAAAATCCTGCGGAAGAGAATCGGCGGCAACATATTCCCATTGCCCGTGCTCATTTAGGGAGTCTGACCGGTACCATCGCCCCGACAGCAGTACGTAGTAGAGTTTGGTGGTGGAATCCAGGATAATATCGTTGCCGGAATTCGCTGTGTATAGGAGGGTAGTGGTCCCCACCGGCTGCAGATCGGGCTCCCCGTCGGTCTGGATCAGCTCGGCAGGCGTCGTGCTGACGACGATTTCGTAGATGGACGGGGGCGCTGTCGCGGGCGCTTTCTGCACATACACGGACATTTCGCCCTCCCCATTGTCCTTCGCGGCCTTCCTCAACTCCTCGCCGATCTTTTTCACCCGCGGACTCACCGCGCCACCCGCCCCCGCATCCTTCGCCTCCGCATAAGGCCCGACAGCGGCAGGCGCCATATACCAACTCTCTTCGGCGTATAAATAAAATTCGCCATCCTCGTCCCTGATGATCGTAAACGGACTGTTGACTACGACATCCACCCCCCAGTCCTTATTATTCCTGAGTATCGGTTCGCCATCGATCGGCACCAGCATCGCCGGAGTTTTCCGGAAGATCAGCCGCGGCAGTTGATTGCCGATCTCCCCCGCCAGCTGCGTCACATTCGTGTTCGCATCCAGCGAGGCCAATACTTCATCTAATGATAAGTGTGGGAATAACCTGATGCCTGTCTCAATCGCCTCCTTTACCTCACGCCTTTCCGTGGCGGTGCTGCTACCCGAGATTCTCAGGTTGTTGACTTTCGCCGATCGGATCATCACGTCCCGTTTGTCGCGGTTAACCTGCACCGAATCCGTCGTCCAGGCTACTCCAAAGACCGGATCGTCGTCCACGCTGGCCGCGACGGAAAAAGTCGATTGAAATTTCATCACACTCCCCGTGAACTTCTCCACCCGGGGTTTATAAAGACGGAGAACGCTGCCATCTGTAAATTTAATGTACTTCGGCCAGTGAGTCTGAGCCAGGCATGCACCGCCGCTGAGCAGCAGGGATGCCGATATCATCAGTTTAGTGAGGGAGTGTTTCATAACAAGCATTTTTTATAGGCTTGACTAAAGTTAAAACCCATAAAAAAGAAATGCAATACCACCCGCCATCTTTAATCGAACTTTAAGCGTGCTTTAACCGGGCTTTAATTAGACCGCATTACAAGCGCATGCCGTCATTATTTTTTGCTGAACAACCTCCCGATCTGGTAACTCAGGTTGATCCCAAAGTTGCGGGTATGTCCCTTTGTGCCATCCCCTATGGGATACTCGGCGCTCGTCAGGCCAAGGTCGTAGGTTAGATCGAGGCCCAAGCCCATCGACAGTTTGTATCCCACCTCGAAGTTCAAACCCGCGTCAAAGCGCCTGAACCCGCCCCCGCCATTATTGTTATAGATGCCTTCGGAACCGCCCCCGCCAATTCCCTCGGCAAAATAGGGTCCCAGCCCTCCGTGGAGACTGCCTGGTCCCAACTCATAATGATACAGTACATCCAGTGGAACCTCTAAATAATTCAGCTTGAGCGTCTGGCCATTATTACCCGGAAACTTTGCTCCTTTCCCGACAAGGCCAACGCCGTACTTTAATGACAAGGGAAGTCCGCTACCAGAATGACCGACTCCTACTGAATCCGGAAAGAGTTCGTCGGTATTCACTTTGGCGTTAAAAACAGGTATGCCCAGAAAATACCATTGGGTGTAAAAAACCTCATTGCTACCCGTTCGGTCATCATATTTAATAGCCGAAGGGCCGACTTCATGGACGTCTGCGCGATCGAGGGATTGTTGATAGGTAGCGTTATAAAGGATATCGCTTCTATCCTCGACTATGCAGCTGGCCAGTAAAACGATGAAAAGCAAAGAGTAGTAGCGACGGATCGCTTGCAGTAGTTGGTAGGGTTGCATTTTGGTTTAGTTGTTTGGGGTAAAAATGCATCCATTCCCATTCCTGTGCAATAGTTAGTGTTAACTAATTCCTTCTCGCCTCAGTGAGCCTTGGCCGTTTTCGAGCCGCTGACATACGGATTCCCCTTGATAAAAAACCGGTACGGCAACCCCGCATCCACTCCCGCATAATCCACCCCGATCCTCGGTCCCGCGACGATCTCCGATCGCTTAGGCCGCCATCCGTCATCCCCGATCCAAATCTCATCTCCCAATAAAGACGTGGCTGTATGTTTGGTGAAAAGGCCCAGGGCTCGCGACAAATTCCCCGGGCCGCGCGTTAGCGAATAATCGACCTTCGCGACCTCCCCATGTTCCGTCTTTATCTCGTGCCGGTTCATCCGCTGCATCATCAGGGGGATACCATCAATAGGCTGCAGCGCGCGGACCAGTACCGCATGCGGGATATCTTTTTTGTTGGTGACCACATTGAACAGGTGATGGATCCCATAAATGAGGTATACATACGCTGTCCCCGCCACTCCATACATCACCTCCGTACGGGTCGTCCGCCTGCCCGACCAGGCATGACTCGCGCGGTCCCCCACACCGTTATACGCCTCCGTCTCCACGATACGTCCCGACGTGCGTTGACCACCAAACTCCGTGACCAAAACCTTCCCCAACAGATCTTTTGCCACAGTCACCACCCCTGCCCGATCATAAAAAGCATGATCTAATTTGACCAGCGGATGACTCGTCTTTTGTCTATTCGTCATTTATACGTACGTTTACGTGACCCAAGATAAGTGAACCAAGGTAAAAGAAAAAAGAACATCCTTTGCTCAAAGAATTAATTATAGCCTTCCAGTCCTACGTGAAAGCGCATCACTTCATCACCACACATAAGCTTTGGAAGTGGATTATCATTCCCGGTATCTTATATACCATCCTGTTCGTCATCGGGATTTATTTCTTCTGGGTCTCCGCCGCTACCGTCGTGGCGGCATTCAGCCACCTGGTGCACATAGACAGGTTCCTCCAACACCGGCAGAGCTCATTGCTCTCCTTTCTCTTCCTCATGGGCGGCCTCATGGTGCACCTCGTACTCGTCTTTCTCTATTTCTCTCTCTTTAAATATCTGATATTGATCATCGGCTCGCCGCTGTTCACCTATCTGAGCGAGCAGACCGACGCCCTCCTCAACGGAAAGGAATATACCATGCAATTCAACAGGGAATTCAGGCAGGACATGCTGGTTGGAATACGTTTGGCGCTACGTAACTCGGGGTGGCAAACTGTCTATCTGATCTTTTTGCTGATCCTCTCCTTCGTCCCTATCGTGGGCTGGATCACCCCCGTCATCTGTATTTTCGTGGAGTGTTATTACTATGGATTTTCCATGCTGGATTATAGTTGTCGCCGCCACCAGATGTCCCCGTCCGCGAGTGTAGAATATATCAGCCAGCGAAAAGGACTCGCCATCGGCAACGGAATGATCTTTTACGGGCTGCACTTCATCCCCGTACTCGCGCCGGCCTACGCGGTTATTGCCGCGACCATAAGTCTATATCATCAGAATTTGGAGTAGGGCGCTGCGCGCGGCTTTACACGGTGCGCCGCGCTATGATTCGGCTCTCAAACTTTTGGTTGGATTCGCCAGCGCCGCCTGCACCGACCTCCATCCCACCGCCCCTGCGGCAATCACCAGCGACGCTAACCCTGCCCCCACAAAAAACTCCCACCCCAGATGAATCCTGTATGTATACTGCTGCAGCCACTGTTGCATAAAATAGCCCGCCAGCGGCGCCGCCACCGCAAAAGCCACCAGGATCAACAGCGTAAATTCCTTCGACAGCAACAAAACGATCTGACCCACCGAAGCCCCCAGCACTTTGCGGATACCGATCTCCTTATTTCGCTGCACCGCCATGAATGACAGCAACCCATATAATCCCAGACAAGAAATGAAGATGGCAATACCGGCAAATGCTTTATATAGGACTGACAGTTCTTCTTCCTGTGCATAAAACCCCACCACCTTCTCGTCCAGCCAACTGTAGTCACAGCTAAAGGCCGGAAAATAGCGATTCCACATCGCCTCCACCCCCGCCACCGTCTCCGTCGGCCCGGCGCCATTGACTTTGATATTGGCAGTCGAATACACGCTCTTCCAGCTGCTCATCACCACCGGCTGCATCGAATCCCGTAGCGAGCTGACATGAAAATCCTTCACCACTCCTACAACGTAGCCGACATGCTGGCCGGCCCATAAGTTTATTTTTTTCCCTATCGCCTCCTGCGGATGTCGCAACCCCAGCATCCGCGCGCAGGTTTCGTTGATGACGAACTCCCGCATCGTATCTGCCTGCTGATAGATCCGGCCTGCCACCATCGACAGCCCGTACAGCCGGAAATAGCCCGTGTCCGCCCACCGAAACGAGGCGCTAAAAGGCGTTTTCGTTGGTGAGTTATCAAACCTGAAATCACTGTTCATGCTTGAATTATCTGCCGGCGCCATAAAGCTATAGCTGACAGCTGTAATCCCCCTTTGCCGCAGCAACTCCTGCCGGAATACGTTCAGCCGGCTTTTGACCGCCGAATCCCCTGGTATCGACACCGTCAATATAGCATCACGATTGAATCCCATTTCCGCATGACGGAAATAATGCATCTGACTCGCCACTACCAGCACCCCAATGATCAGTGCCTGCGCGATCACGAACTGCAGCACCACCAGTCCCCGGCGCAGCGAAATACCGCGGGAGGATCCGGCATTCATCCGGCTCTTCAGCGCATTGATCGGATTAAAGCCCGACAAAACGAGTGCCGGATAGAAACCTGCGAGGAAAGTCACGATCGCCCAGACCATCAGCAAGAACAACCCATTCGAAAGATCCGCGGCCCAATTCAGGCTCAGCTGAAGCTCCAGCAGTTTATTCAGCGGCGCCACCAGGAGCGAGGCTATCAGTACCGCACCCAACACGGCTATCAGCGTCAGGATCGCAGTCTCCGCCATGAACCGGCCCAGCAGTTGTTTCCGGCTGCTGCCCAGCACTTTTCGCACACCTACCTCACGACTACGGTTGACCGCTTGCGCCGTGGCCAGGTTGATAAAGTTGATGCAAGCGATCGCCAGCAGGAATGCCCCGATCAGCTCCAGCGAGTGACTGAGGTTCCGGCTAAAGGTCGATCCCGAATAATTATCCAGCTGGCTGTTATAATGAATATCGCTTAGCGGTTCGAGCGTTGCTCCGGCTTGATCGTCCTTTGGCCTGTGGCGGCGAATAAAGGCGTCCAACGAGGCGCTGATTGTCGCCGGTGAATTGGATGGAGGCAGGACAACAAAGCAGGCCATTTGCGAGCTCGTGCTGACCCAGTCCGCCGACGCGCTATATTTTCCCGCTACGTCTATGGTGGCAAATGACGCCATGATCGTCACCGGCAAATCCGTATTGGAGGGAAAGTCCTGCAGGATAGCGCCGACAGTGACCGCCACCCGATCATTGATCCGCAGCGTCTTGCCCATCGCCGTATGCCAGT